>NZ_PSVE01000009.1:95757-141961 GCF_002931775.1 Rathayibacter sp. AY1F4 | reverse complement strand
GCCGATGGTACTGCAGGGGGGACCCTGTGGGAGAGTAGGACACCGCCGGACACCATTCACGATGGCCACCCAGAAATGGGTGGCCATCGCTGTTTAACCGGTCGGTCTCTGTTCGAGGAGGAACAGGCCGGCTGGAGCGACGATGACCGTCGTCGCCCGACTCCGGAACGAGGAGCAGCGATGACTCAGCACGACCCGACGCCCTCTCCGGAATCGAGGCCGCTCCAGAACGGCTTCGACCCCGAAGAGGAACACGTCCTGTCAGACGAGCTCCTCCGGATCGAGCAGACTCCGCTCAACGAGAGGGCAGCCGGATACGTCCAGCTGCAGGAGCAGCTGCGCATCCGACTCGAGAACGCGGACCGCGACCGATGACCGAAGACTCGCGACTCGACTCGGCTCTCGCCGAACGGGGCATCGCCCGGTCCCGCACCCATGCCGCTCGGATGATCGCCGACGGTCTGGTGACGGTGGACGGCGTCCCTGCACTGAAGCCCTCGACCCGCGTCCGCGACGATCAGGACGTCGCGGTCGCCGGCCTCGACCACTACGTCAGCCGGGCCGCCCACAAGCTGCTCGCCGCCCTCGACACCTTCGCGACGGTGCGAGTCGCCGGCCGGAACGCTCTCGACGTCGGGGCGTCGACGGGGGGGTTCTCGCAGGTCCTGCTCGAGCGCGGCGCCGTCTCGGTGATCGCGCTCGACGTCGGGCACGCCCAGCTCGCTCCGCGGATCCGGTCCGACGATCGCGTCCACGTGGTGGAGGGGTTCAATGCGCGGGATCTCACCGCCGCCCGGCTCGCCGAAGCCGCCAGGACGGAGATCGTCCCGGACCTGGTCGTGTCCGACGTGTCCTTCATCTCCCTGCGGATGGTTCTGCCTCCCGTCGCCGCCTCCGTGGATCCGCTCGCCGACTTCGTGGTGCTGGTGAAGCCGCAGTTCGAGGTCGGCCGCTTGGGGGTGCGGGAGGGGATCGTCCGGGATCCGGAGCTGCGTCGCGAGGCCCTCTCGGACGTCCTGTGGTCGGCGTGGGACCTGGGGCTCGGCGTCGTCGGGCTGGCCGAGTCGCCACTCCCGGGGGGCGCTGGGAATCGCGAGTATCTGGCGCACCTCCACCGCGACCGCGGAACGATTCCGACAGAATGGAGGGACGCGGTCACCGCGCTCACCACCGGGTGACGCGATCGTGTCCGCCGCTGTCGACCGACCAGAAGGACACACCCTCGATGCAGTCCCCTCGTGACGAGCGCAACATCCTCGTCGTCGCCCACACCGGACGGACGGACTCCCTCGATGCGGCGGTCCTCGTCGTCGAGCGTCTCCGGAACTCCGGCGCCCACCCCGTCCTCTGCGCCGACGACAAGGGCGACATCGTCGCGGTCGCTCCGGATCTGAGCGACGTCGCCGTGCTCGGGTCCGACGTGCCGCTCGAGTCCATCGAGCTCGTGTTCGTGCTCGGCGGGGACGGGACCATCCTCCGCGCGGCGGAGATCGTCCGGTCCGGGACGGCCCCTCTGCTCGGCGTGAACCTCGGCCACGTCGGGTTCCTCGCCGAGAGCGAGCGGGACGATCTCGACGACGCCGTCGCCCGTGCGCTCGACGGCGACTACGCGGTCGAGGAGCGGATGACCCTGCAGGTGCGCGTCAAGATCGACGAGGCCGTCGTCTACGAGACCTGGGCGCTCAACGAGGCCACTGTCGAGAAGGGCAGTCGCGAGCGGATGCTCGAGGTCATGGTGGGCGTCGACGGACGTCCGCTGTCGAGCTTCGGCTGCGACGGCATCGTCGTGTCCACTCCGACCGGTTCCACCGCTTACGCCTTCTCCGGGGGCGGCCCCGTCGTGTGGCCGACCGTCGAGGCGATGCTCCTCGTTCCGCTCAGTGCCCATGCGCTCTTCGCGCGGCCCCTCGTCGTGGGCCCGTCGTCGAGCCTCGCCGTCGAGGTCAAGGAGAGGACCGACGGCGTCGGCGTCCTCTGGGCCGACGGCCGGCGCGCCTACGAGCTGCCGCCGGGAGCGCGCGTCGTCTACCGGCGCTCGCCCGTGCCCGTGCGCTTCGCACGCCTGCACGACGCCCCCTTCACCGATCGACTCGTGCACAAGTTCGGTCTCCCCATCCGCGGATGGCGGGGGTCGGCGGAGACGGAGTAAGGCCCGATGCTCGAAGAGCTGCAGATCCGCGACCTCGGAGTGATCGCCGAGGCGACGCTCCCGCTCGGACCGGGCTTCACCGCGGTCACCGGCGAGACCGGCGCCGGCAAGACGATGGTGGTCACGGCGCTCGGCCTCGTGCTGGGCGCGCGCTCGGACGCGTCCGCGGTGCGCTCGGGAGCGAAGCAGGCCTGGGTGTCGGGGCGCTGGCTGGTCCCCGAGCAGGGCCCGGTCGCCGAGCGCGTCCACGACGCCGGCGGCGATCTCGACGGCCCGGAGCTGCTCCTCGCGCGCTCGGTCTCGGCGGAGGGACGCGGGCGAGCCGTCGTCGGCGGCCGGAGCGCACCGGTCAGCGTGCTGAGCGAGCTCGCCGATCAGCTGGTCGTCGTGCACGGGCAGTCGGACCAGATCCGCCTCCGCTCCGCCGCGGCGCAGCGCGAGGCGCTCGACCGGTTCGGCGGACCCGGTCTCGCCGACGCCCTCCGCGACTACGCGAGCGCCTTCGAGCGCTGGCGGGCCAACCGGGAGGAGCTCGACTCGCTCACCGAGGCCCGGGAGACGCGCGCTCGCGAAGCCGAACGGCTCCGCTCCGCCCTCGCCGAGATCGAGGTGGTCGCCCCCCAGCGCGGGGAGGACGTCGAGCTCGCGGTGCAGTCCGCCCGGCTCGGGAGCATCGAGCAGCTGCGGCTCGCCGCCGGCGAGGCCCGCGAGGCGATCTCGTCCGAGGAGCTGGACGGGCGGGACGCGCTCGGGCTCCTCGAGACGGCGCGGCGCGTGCTGGAGCGGGCGGCCGAGCACGACGCCGCGCTGCAGCCGACGGTCCAGACGCTCGGCGAGGCGGCGGTGCTCCTCGTCGACGCCGCCGGCGGGCTCTCCTCGTACCTGGCGGAGCTCGACCTCGACGGCGCGCACGACCTGGAGCTGATCGAGAACCGGCGGGCGGAGCTGTCTCTGCTCGCCCGCACCTACGGACCGACGCTGGACGACGTGCTCGACCTGGTGGACTCCTCCGGACTCCGCCTGCTCGAGCTCGACGGCGACGACGAGAGGATCGCGGCTCTCGAGGCCGACACCGCGGCCGACGCGGACCTCGTCGACCGCCTCGCGACCCGGCTGACCGAGCTGCGGACTGCGGCGGCCGCCGAGCTGGGGGAGCGGGTCAGCGACGAGCTCACCGCGCTGGCCATGGCGGATGCGCGCCTGCACGTGAAGGTGACGGCCGCGGGGGAGCCGAGCGTTCACGGGCGCGACTCCGTCGAGATGCTGCTCCAGCCGCACACCGGGGCCGCACCCCGGCCCCTCGCCCGCGGAGCCTCGGGCGGCGAGCTCTCGCGGGTGATGCTCGCGATCGAGGTCGTGGTCGCCGCCAACGACCCCGTGCCGACGTTCGTCTTCGACGAGGTCGACGCAGGGGTCGGCGGAGCAGCGGCGATCGAGATCGGCCGACGGCTCGCGCGGCTCGCCGAGACGTCGCAGGTCATCGTGGTGACCCACCTGGCGCAGGTCGCCGCATTCGCCACGAACCACCTCCGCGTCGAGAAGGGCTCGGACGGCGCGGTGACCTCGAGCGCCGTGACGCAGCTCGACTCCGAGGAGCGGGTGTCCGAGATGGCGCGCCTGCTCTCGGGGCTCACCGACTCGGCCAATGCTCTCGCTCATGCGCGGGAGCTCCTCGAATCGAGCCGGCGGGGCTGATAGCGAGCGGCCCGGGACGACATCGATCCGTCCCGGGCGGTCCGCCGCCGCCGTTCTGCTGTTACGGTGGAACCCCGTGGTGGACTTTACGAACGCGGGCCTTTCCTCTTCTTCTCCCTCGGATCCCGAGGGCTCCTCCGGGTCCTCGACCCGGAACGCTTCGACGGCCGGGCAGGACGCCCCCTCGAAGATCACGAAGCACATCTTCGTCACCGGCGGTGTCGTCTCCTCGCTCGGCAAGGGACTCACGGCCGCGAGCCTGGGCAACCTGCTGACCGCGCGCGGGCTGCGCGTCGTCATGCAGAAGCTCGACCCGTACCTCAACGTGGACCCGGGGACGATGAACCCGTTCCAGCACGGCGAGGTCTTCGTGACCGACGACGGCGCAGAGACCGACCTCGACATCGGCCACTACGAGCGCTTCCTCGACATCAACCTGAACCAGGCCGCGAACGTCACGACCGGCCAGATCTACTCGAGGGTCATCGCGCGCGAGCGCGCCGGCGAGTACCTCGGCGACACGGTCCAGGTCATCCCGCACATCACGGACGAGATCAAGCGGCGCATGCGCCTCCAGTCGGAGGACGACCCGCAGCCGGACGTCATCATCACCGAGATCGGCGGCACCGTCGGCGACATCGAGAGCCAGCCGTTCATCGAGTCGGCCCGCCAGGTCCGCCACGAGCTCGGCCGCCGCAACGTCTTCTTCGTGCACGTCTCGCTGGTGCCCTTCATGGGCGCCTCCGGCGAGCAGAAGACCAAGCCCACCCAGCACTCCGTCGCGGCGCTGCGCTCGATCGGCATCCAGCCGGACGCCCTGGTGCTGCGGAGCGACCGGCCCGTCTCGGAGTCGAACAAGCGCAAGATCGCGCTGATGTGCGACGTCGACGAGCAGGCCGTAGTCAACGCCAAGGACGTCGCGTCGATCTACGAGATCCCGCAGATGCTCAACGAGCAGGGCCTCGACGCCTACATCATCGACCAGCTGGGCCTCCCGGCCGGCGAGGTCGTCTGGGACGGCTGGTCGCGACTGCTCGAGGCCGTGCACGAGCCCAAGCACGAGGTCACCATCGGTCTGGTCGGGAAGTACATCGACCTGCCCGACGCCTACCTCTCCGTGACGGAGGCTCTGCGAGCCGGGGGCTTCGCGCAGCAGACGAAGGTCGCCATCCGCTGGATCGCCTCCGACGGGCTCGAGGACCCCGAGGCTGCGGCCAAGGCGCTCTCCGAGCTCGACGGCATCTGCGTGCCCGGCGGCTTCGGCATCCGCGGCATCGAGGGCAAGCTCGGCGCGCTGCGCTTCGCGCGGGAGAACGGGATCCCGACGCTCGGGCTCTGCCTCGGCCTGCAGTGCATGGTCATCGAGTACGCCCGCAACGAGGCCGGCCTCGAGGGGGCCTCGTCGTCGGAGTTCGATCCGGAGACGGAGTTCCCCGTCATCGCGACGATGGCCGAGCAGGTCGAGATCCTCGCGTCCGGGGACATGGGCGGCACGATGCGCCTCGGCCTCTACACGGCCGAGCTCGCCGAGGGCTCGATCGTCGCCGAGGTGTACGGCGCACCTGAGGCTGCCGAGCGCCACCGTCACCGCTACGAGGTCAACAACCGCTACCGCGACCGGATCGCCGAGGCGGGGCTCTGGTTCTCGGGCCTCTCGCCCGACGGCCACCTCGTGGAGTACGTCGAGCTGCCCCGCGAGAAGCACCCCTACTACGTGGGCACGCAGGCGCACCCGGAGCTCCGCTCGCGCCCGAACGCCGCGCACCCGCTCTTCCGCGGCCTCGTGACCGCCGCCCTCGAGCGCCAGGAGGCCTCGCGCCTCTTCCCGGCATCGGAGGCGGGCGCCGATGAGTGAGCCGCTGTCGGACGAGCTCGTCAAGCCGGAGGTCCTGACCAGTGAGCGCGTCTTCGACGGAATGGTCTGGGGCGTCCGCGCGGAGACGTTCCGCTACGGCGGCGGCGAGCTGCGCCGGGAGTTCCTCGATCACACGGGAGCCGTCGCGGTGCTGGCCCTCGACGACGAGGACCGCGTCGCCCTGATCAAGCAGTACCGGCACCCGGTCCGCACCCGCGAGTGGGAGATCCCGGCCGGCCTGCTCGACGTGGAGGGCGAGGATCCGCTGGTCGCCGCTCAGCGGGAGCTGGGCGAGGAGACGGACCTGCAGGCCGAGCGCTGGGACCTGCTCTCGGAGTTCGCCACTTCGCCGGGCGGCAGCGACGAGGTCATCCGGATCTACCTGGCCCGCGGGCTCTCGTCCACCGGCTCCGCCTTCGACCGCGAGGCGGAGGAGGCCGACATGGAGCTGCGGTGGGTGCCGCTGGACGAGGCGGTCGAGGCGGTCCTCGCCCGCCGGGTGCAGAACCCCTCGCTGACGATCGCGGTGCTCGCGGCACACGCGTTCCGCTCGCGCGACTGGGACGGGCTGGGCGACGCGTCTTCGCCGTGGACGCGCCACCCGCTGGTCCGCCACCCCCGGGGGTGAGCCCCCGCGCCTGCGCCGAGGCGTACCTCCGGCAGGCGAGCGTGGAGCGCGGGCTCTCGGCGCACACGCTCGCGGCCTACCGGCGCGACCTGGAGCTCTACCTCGGCTGGCTCGAGGAGCGCGGGACCGTCGATCTGGCGCAGCTCGGACGCGTCGACGTGGGGGAGTTCTCCTCCTGGCTGGCCGCGCGCCCGGAGCGGCCGCTCGCGGCGAGCTCGCGCGCACGGATCCTCTCGAGCGTCCGAGGGCTGCACCGCTTCGCCCTCGAGGAGGGGGTCGTCGCGGACGACGTGGCCCGGGACGTGGTGCCGCCGAAGATCCCGATGACCCTGCCGAAGGCGGTCACGGTCGAGCAGATGGCGGCACTGCTCGACGCGGCGCGCGGCGAGGAGCTCGCGGACCTGCGGGACCGGGCCCTGCTGGAGCTGCTCTACGCGACGGGCGCGCGCATCTCGGAGGCGGTGGACCTGAACGTCGACGACGTGGTCGCCGCGGAGGTGGTGCGGCTGACGGGCAAGGGGTCCAAGCAGCGGATGGTGCCGCTCGGCCGCTTCGCCCGCGAGGCGGTCGACGAGTACCTCGTGCGTGCGCGGCCCGAGCTCTCGCGGAGGGGGCGCGCGACGCCGGCGCTCTTCCTGGGGGTCCGCGGGAGCCGCCTGTCGCGGCAGAGCGCCTGGCTGGTCATCCGCGCCGTCGCCGAGAAGGCCGGGCTGGACCGGGAGATCTCGCCGCACACCTTCCGGCACTCCTTCGCGACCCACCTGCTCGCGGGCGGCGCCGACGTCCGCGTGGTGCAGGAGCTCCTCGGGCACGCCTCGGTGGCGACGACGCAGATCTACACGCTGGTGACCGCGGACACGCTTCGGGACGTCTACACGTCCGCGCACCCGCGAGCGCGGCGCTAGAGCCGCGGACCCGCGCGGCGGGGCGCGGCGGCCGGGGAGCGGGGCGCCGGTACACTCGTCGGAGGCCGCGCGGGAGCGCACGCCGCCACGGAAGCGAGGACGACGCAGGTGACACGCAAGACGGACGACAAGGCCGAGCTCACCGGTCTCGAAGCCCCGACGCTCGGCCCGACCGGCCGCCCCCTGCGCGACTTCCCGCTGCCGGTGGAGCTCACCGGTCACGGCCCCGCTCGGATCATCTCCCTCTGCAACCAGAAGGGCGGCGTCGGCAAGACGACGACGACCATCAACCTGGGCGCGACCCTCGCCGAGTACGGCCGCCGTGTGCTGGCCATCGACTTCGACCCGCAGGGCGCCCTCTCGGCCGGCCTCGGGGTCACCACCTACGACGCCATCACGATCTACGACCTGCTCCTCGGCACCGTGAAGGACCCGGCCGAGGCGATCCGGAGGACCCGCGTGCCGGGCCTGGACGTCATCCCGGCCAACATCGACCTCTCCGCCGCCGAGGTCCACCTCGTCAACGAGGTCGCGCGCGAGCAGATCCTCGCCCGCGTGCTCCGCAAGGTGAGCGCGGACTACGACGTCATCCTGATCGACTGCCAGCCCTCGCTGGGCCTGCTCACGGTCAACGCGCTCACCGCGAGCCACGGCGTGCTCATCCCGCTCGAGTGCGAGTTCTTCGCGCTGCGCGGCGTCGCCCTGCTGATCGAGACGATCGACAAGGTCCGCGACCGGCTCAACCCGGTGATCGAGCTCGACGGCATCCTGCCCACGATGTACGACTCCCGCACCCTGCACTCGCGGGAGGTGCTCGACCGGGTGGTCGACGCCTTCGGCGACAGCGTGCTCGAGACGGTGATCGGCCGCACGGTGAAGTTCCCGGACGCCAGCGTGTCCGGCGTCCCGATCACCCAGTTCGCGCCCGAGCACAACGCCGCGAAGGCGTACCGCAAGCTCGCCAGGGAGCTGATCTCGCGTGGCGCGGTCGCCTGAGGTCCTCCTCGAGGAGCGCACCGCTCCCACCGGGTTCCACCTCGCGCTGACCAACTTCGAGGGTCCGTTCGACCTCCTGCTGAGCCTCATCGCGAAGCAGCAGGTCGACATCACCGAGATCGCCCTGAGCGCCGTGACGGACGAGTTCCTCTCGTACCTGCACGGGATCGACTCGCTCGAGGGGCTGGACCGCGCGTCGGAGTTCCTCGTCGTCGCCGCGACGCTCCTCGACCTGAAGATCGCCGGACTCCTGCCCCAGGGCGAGCTCGTGGACGCGGAGGACGCGGCGCTGCTGGAGGCGCGCGACCTGCTGTTCGCCCGGCTCCTGCAGTACCGGGCCTTCAAGCAGGTGTCGTCGTGGTTGGCCGAGCGCATCGCGATCGAGGCCGCCCGCCACGTGCGGGACGTGCCTCTGGAGGAGGAGTACCGGTCCGCGAAGCCGGAGCTAGTCTGGACCCTGTCGCCCGCCGACTTCGCCGCCCTCGCGACCGTCGCCCTCGCTCCGCGCGAGCTGCCGACGGTGGGCCTGGACCACCTGCACGCCCCGCAGATCAGCATCCGGGAGCAGGCCGCCCACGTCGTGGCGATGCTGCGCGCCCGCGGGAGGGCCACCTTCGGCGAGCTGATCGCGGACGCCGACGAGAAGGGCGTGATCGTCGCGCGCTTCCTGGCCGTGCTCGAGCTCTACCGGCACGCTGCGATCTCGTTCGACCAGCCGGAGCCGCTCGGCGAGCTCACGCTGCGCTGGGTCGCCGAGCAGTGGAGCGATGCGAGCCTCGCCGCGCTCGGAGCCGACTATGACTCCTGACGCCGGCCCCGGGACCGTCGCTTTCGAGATCGACCGGGCGATCGAGGCGATCCTGATGGTCGCGGACGAGCCGCAGCCGCTCGCCTCCCTCGCGACCGCGCTGTCGAGGCCGATCGCCGTGGTCCGCCAGTCGATCGAGCGCCTGGTAGCCGACTACGACGGCGCCGACGGGGCGATCCGCCGGGGCTTCGAGCTGCGCGAGGTCGGTGCCGGCTGGCGGATCTACGTGCGCCGCGAGTACGACCCGGTGGTCAAGGACTTCGTCCTGACGCAGAACCCGACGCGGCTCTCGCAGGCGGCGCTCGAGACGCTCGCCGTGATCGCCTACAAGCAGCCGGTCTCGCGCGGTCAGGTCGCGCAGATCCGCGCGGTCAACGTCGACTCCGTCGCGCGCACCCTCCTCGGCCGCGGCCTCATCGCGGAGGTCGGCCATGACCCCGAGACGGGCGCGGTCCTCTACGGCACCACCGAGCAGCTGCTCGTGCACCTCGGCCTCACCTCGCTCGACGAGCTGCCGAAGATCTCCCCCCTACTGAGCGACGGAAGAGACGGATTCGATGAGCGCGCCTGACAGCGGCCCCGACGGCGAACGACTGCAGAAGGTCCTCGCGGCAGCGGGGGTCGCCTCCCGACGAGTGGTCGAGGAGATGATCGTGGCGCGGCGCATCCGCGTCAACGGCGAGGTGGCGGACGAGCTCGGCCGCCGCATCGACCCGGCGACCGACCGGATCGAGGTCGACGGGGTCGCGGTGCAGCTGGACACCTCGCGCCGCTACGTGATGCTCAACAAGCCGATCGGCGTCGTCAGCTCGCTGGCGGACGAGAACGGACGCACCGACCTCAGCCTCTACACGAAGAACTTCGAGGAGCGGCTGTTCAACGTCGGGCGCCTCGACGCCGAGACCTCGGGCCTGCTGGTGCTGACCAACGACGGCGAGCTCGCCCACGTCCTCGCGCACCCGTCGTTCGGAGTGACGAAGACCTACATCGCGAAGGTGCACGGGCAGGTCCTCCCGCAGACGATCGCGACGCTGACCTCCGGGATCGAGCTCGACGACGGACCGGTGGCCGCCGACAAGGCGCGTCTCCTCGGCCGGCCGGAGGGCCGCTCGAACGCCTCGCTCGTCGAGATCACCCTGCACTCCGGGCGCAACCGGGTCGTCCGCCGGATGATGGCGGCGGTCGGCCACCCCGTCATCGAGCTCGTCCGCCGCCAGTTCGGGCCGCTGCACCTGGGCACCCTGCGCTCGGGCGATCTGCGCGACCTGACCCGGGAGGAGCTGGGCGCGCTGCTGACGATCGCGCGGCAGGGCGGCGAGGCAGTGGCGGCCGCTCCCGCGGTCCCCTCGAAGAAGGCGAGCGCGGGGGCGCGGCGGCCCCGGCCGGACAGCGGCGAGCGCGGCGCCCCGGCGGAGCGCGGCTCGGCCGGGCGATCCTCCGACCGCGGCGGCTCGGCGGGACGGTCGTCCGATCGCGGCGGCTCCTCCGCCGGCGGCGGGCGGAGCGACGGTCCTCCGCGCCGGTCCGGCGCCGACAAGCAGCGCCGCGCCGATCGCTAGGCTGTCGGGGTGAACGAGCTCCTGCACCCCGCGCCGCCCGCGATGCGGACGACCGGGACGGTGCGGGTGGTCGGCTCCGGACTGCTCGGCGCCTCCATCGGCCTCGGCCTCGCCTCCCGCGGGATCGACGTCGTCCTCGACGACGCCTCGCCCGCGAGCCTCTCCCTCGCCATCGACTACGGGGCCGGCCGCGCCGCCTCCGCCGACGACCGGCCCTCCGTCGTCGTCGTCTGCGTCCCCCCTGACGTCACCGCGAGCGTCGTCGAGCGCGAGCTCGCGGCGCATCCCGGAGCCGTCGTCACCGACGTGGCGAGCGTCAAGACCCAGCCGCTGCGCGAGTTGCGCTCCCGCGGCGTCGACCTCGCCCGCTACATCGGCTCGCACCCGATGGCCGGCCGCGAGCGCGGCGGACCGGTCGCCGCGCGGGGAGACCTCTTCGTCGGCAGACCCTGGGTGATCTGCCGCGACGGCGAGACCGCGCCCGACGCGCTCGCACGGGTGGAGGGCCTCGCTCTCGACCTCGGCGGCACCATCGTCGAGATGGACCCGGAGGAGCACGACCTCTCGGTCGGCCTCGTCTCGCACGCCCCGCAGGTGATCTCGTCACTGCTCGGCCAGCGCCTCCTCGACGCCCCGAACGCGGCGCTCCGCCTCGCCGGGCAGGGCGTCCGCGACGTCTCGCGCCTGGCGGCCTCGGCCCCCGAGCTCTGGATGCAGATCCTGGCCGCGAACCGCGAGCACGTCGTCGCGGTGCTCGACGCCTTCCGCGACGACGTCGCCGCGGTCGCCGACGCGCTTCGCGACCTCGAGGCGCCCGGCTCGCGCCGCGTGCTCGCCGAGCACCTGGCCGCGGGCAACGCCGGAGTGGCGCGCCTGCCCGGCAAGCATGGCCAGGACCAGCGCTTCTCGACCCTGATCGTCCTCGTCGACGACTCTCCCGGAACCCTCGCGCGGCTCCTGGTGGAGATCGGCGAGGCGGGCGTCAATCTCGAGGACGTGCGCCTCGAGCACGCGCAGGGGCGCCGAGTGGGTCTCGCCGAGATCTCGGTGGTGCCCGAAGCGGTCGCGCCGCTGACCGAAGAACTGACCATACGCGGCTGGAGGATCGCCGGATGAGCACCGAGCAGAACAGGCAGGAGGGCGGCCTGAACAGGATGACGCCCGCCCGCCGGGCACAGCAGAGCATCCCGGAGGACGGGGGCGCGGCTCCCGAGCGCGAGGCGCGCTCCGAGGCCGCCGAGCAGGGCGACTTCGGCGAGGCTGTCGTGGTCGCCATCGACGGCCCGGCCGGCAGCGGCAAGTCCAGCGTGTCGAGGGCTGCCGCCCGCCGCCTCGACTACGAGTTCCTCGACACGGGAGCGGCCTACCGCGCGCTCGCCTGGCACGGGCTCGACCGCGGCCTCGACTTCGAGGACCAGGACGCGATCGTCGACGCGCTCGACGGCTTCGACTACTCCATCGGCACCGACCCCGAGTCGTACTCGGTGTGGGTCGGTCCGACCGAGGTGACCGCCGCCATCCGCGAGCCCCGGGTGACCGCGCGCGTCTCGGCCGTGGCGAAGGTCCCCGAGGTCCGTCGGAGGATCACCGTGCTGTTCCGGAGGATCATCGGCGAGACGCGCCGGGAGGGCATCATCGTCGAGGGCCGCGACATCACGACGGTCGTCGCACCGACCGCTCCGGTCCGGATCCTGCTGACGGCGAGCGAAGAGGCTAGAATGGCCAGGCGTTCGCGCGAGGTCACCACGGAATCCGCCGAGGCGACGGGTCAGGCGCTGCGGTCGAGGGACCGCGCCGACTCGCAGGTGGTCGACTTCATGAACGCCGCAGAAGGAGTCACTCTTCTCGACTCCACTCATCTCGACTTCGAGCAGACCGTCGACGCGGTCGTCGCCGAGGTCCGAACTTCGAGAGCAAGGGCCGGTCATGGCACAGGACACGCACGTCGGTGACGACGAGCTGAACTTCGGAGACGACGACCTCGTCGAGCGCCTCGGCGACCTCGACGAGCAGCTCGCCTCCTCACGCGCGCAGGCGCTCCGCAGCGGACTCGAGGACTACGACCTCGACGAGGAGGACCTCGACCTCCTCGAGTTCGCCGGGGAGGACTCGGACGAGGTCCGCTACCTCCCCGCCCTCCCGGTCGTGGCGATCGTGGGCCGCCCCAACGTCGGCAAGTCCGCGCTGGTGAACCGCATCCTCGGCCGCCGCGAGGCCGTCGTCGAGGACACCCCGGGCGTCACGCGCGACCGCGTGTCCTACAAGGCGGAGTGGATCGACAGGGCGTTCACCATCGTCGACACCGGCGGCTGGGAGCCCGACGCCCGCGGCATCGACGCCTCCGTCGCCATGCAGGCCGAGATCGCCATCGACCTCGCCGACGCCGTCATCTTCGTCGTCGACGCGAACGTGGGCGCGACCGCGACCGACGAGCACGTCGTGAAGCTGCTGCGCAAGACGAAGAAGCCGGTCTTCCTCGCCGCCAACAAGGTGGACGACGCCCGCCAGGAGCCGAACGCCGCATCGCTGTGGTCGCTCGGCCTGGGCGAGCCCCGCCCCGTCTCGGCCGTCCACGGCCGCGGCGTCGCCGACCTTCTCGACGCGGTGCTCGAGAAGCTCCCTCTGGAGTCGGCCGTCGCCAAGCGCGAGGTCGGCGGACCGCGCCGCGTCGCGATCCTCGGCCGCCCGAACGTCGGCAAGTCCAGCCTGCTCAACAAGGCGGCGGGGGAGGAGCGGGTCGTCGTCAACGAGCTCGCCGGCACCACCCGCGACCCGGTCGACGAGCAGGTCGAGATCGCCGGCAAGGTCTGGCGCTTCGTCGACACCGCGGGCATCCGCCGCCGCGTGCACCTCCAGCAGGGCGCCGATTTCTACGCGTCGCTGCGCACCTCGACCGCGCTCGAGAAGGCCGAGGTCGCCGTCGTCGTCCTCGACGTCTCGCAGCCGATCTCGGAGCAGGACGTCCGCATCATCGACCTGGTGCTGGAGTCGGGCCGGGCGCTCGTGCTCGCCTTCAACAAGTGGGACCTCCTCGACGACGAGCGCCGCCGCTACCTCGAGCGCGAGATCGAGACCGACCTCGCCCACGTGGCGTGGGCGCCCCGCGTCAACATCTCGGCCCGCACCGGCCGCCACCTCGAGAAGCTCGTGCCGGCGCTCGAGCTCGCCCTGGAGTCGTGGGACACCCGCATCCCGACGGGCAAGTTCAACGCCTTCCTCGCCGAGCTCACCGCGGCGCACCCGCACCCCCTCCGCGGAGGCAAGCAGCCCCGCGTGCTCTTCGGCACGCAGGCCTCGTCGCGCCCGCCGACATTCGTCCTCTTCACGACCGGGTTCCTCGACCCTGGCTACCGCCGCTACATCGCACGCCGCCTGCGCGAGATCTACGGCTTCCAGGGTTCGCCGGTGAACGTCAACATGCGCGTCCGCGAGAAGCGCGCGCGCTGAGCGCAGCCGCACCGTGACCGGCCCGTGGGAGATCCTCCTGCGGGCCGTTCGCGTCCCCGGAGCGATCGCCTGGTCACGAAAGGTCGGTCCCTCCGGCGGGACCCGATCGTCCGCGACGCCCGGAGCCGTCGACAGCTCGGTGACGGTCGACCGTGGCGTCCGACCCCTGGCCGAGTCGACTCACGGGTGACCGCGCGGCGCGGACTCCGAAGCAGTACGCCGGTCAGTCGCCGGTGGCGAACGGCCACCACGGCGGCAGGAGCCGGCGGTAGGCCGCGAGGTAGCTGTCGGGGTCGCGCGGCTCCGGGAGGCGGAGCCACTGCTCCATCAGACCGACGGAGCCCGCCGCGAGGTACGAGGCCGTCGCGTCCTCGAGGAACCCGGGCGGGGCGTCGGCGGCGGGCACGTCCAGCACGCCGGTGTCGAGGGTCGCGGAGACCGCGGTGCGGAAGTGGCCGGCGAGCATCGCGCGCAGCCCCGAGTCCCCGCCGGGGGCGTCGAAGGCGCGGAGGTACAGATCACGGTGGCCGTCGAGGTGGCCGAGGACGCGCGCCGTGCCCTCGCGGATGCTGGCGTCGGTCGCGGCGCCGCTGCGGAGCTGCTTCAGGTAGCCCTCGCGGATCGCATCGAGCTCGTCCCGCAGCGCGGCGCAGAGCAGCTCGGCGGCGGAGGAGGCGTGGGCGTAGAAGGTGGAGCGGTTCACGCCGGCGAGATCCGTGATCTCGGAGACGGTGAGGGTGGCGACGTCGCGGCCGGTCGCGAGTTCGATGATGGCCCGGTGCAGGGCCACCTGTGATCGCTTCTGCCGCGCATCCACTGCTGACGCCTCCCGAGCTGCCGACGGCGCGTCGACCCGTGCCGACGCGTTCCGCGCAGCGAGTCTACGGGGCCCGCTCGTTTTCACTTCCGGCGTCGGCATCCGCTAAGGTAGTCGAGTTGCCCGGGCCTCGGCCCGGTCTGCCACGGGCTGTGGCGCAGCTTGGTAGCGCACTTGACTGGGGGTCAAGGGGTCGCAGGTTCAAATCCTGTCAGCCCGACGGAAAGCCCTGATGAGACCACTGGTCGTCGTCAGGGCTTCCGTCGTTTCCAGGCCTCGTCGTGACGCTGCGGACCGCTCACCGGAGCTCTGCGGCGACCTCGGCGAAGGCCTCGCGACGTCGGGCGGAGCGCGCCTCCCGCTCGGCGGGATCCCGTGCCCAGAGTGCCTGTCGGGACGGGTGGAACGTGCGGATCACCGTGAGGCCGCGCTCGCGCTCGATCGCCGGGTGCCGCCTGAGGAGGCGCCGCTAGCCGTGATCGGCGTCGCCGCCCTGCAGGAGGACAACCTCGACGTCGGGGGCGAGCGCGAGCAGATGCAGGACGGTCTCGACGCCGGCGTCGAGCTGCTCGGCGTTCGGCGCCGCTGCGATGTACCAGGGGTAGGCGTTCCACGGCAGCAGGTCGGCGGGGGCGAGGCCCACCTCGTCCATCAGCCCGGCCATGAGCTCGGCCGTCGGGTCGTCGTTCTCGGTGCAGAGGAAGCCGCTTCCGACGCCGTCCTGGGTGGCGGGGCCGGGATCGCGGAGGACGCTGAGGACGCGCGCCTCCACTCCGCCGTGCAGGGGAGCGACGTAGGGCAGCCAGCCGCGTCCGTAAGGGTTCCGCAGCTCGTCGACCCAGCGGTTCACGGGAGCCACGTGCGGTGAGTAGCGCTGCTCCCACTGGGCGCGGCGGAAGGAGAGGTCGGCCATGGAGCGGGGCATGTCCGCACCCTGGAGGGTCACCGGGGCGGCGCGGCACCCTTCCTGGTCGTCGGCCGTGCCGGCGGCGTCCGGACTGAGAGGCTGGAGCGGCATGCACGGCGTCTCCCCGACCGCCCGCAAGGGCGGCGGCAGGCCGGCTCCCTAGCGTCGGTGGACGTGACCCACTCCGCTCCGCTCGCCCGCTGGTGGCTCGAACCCCGGTGGGCGCGGCTCACCCTCCTCGCGATCCTGTGCGGTTCGACGGTCCTCACCGGCTGGAATCTCGCCCGGGGCGGAGACGCCGTCTTCTACGAGGCGGCGGCACGGTCGATGTCGGAGTCGTGGCACGCGCTGGCGTTCGGAGCCTTCGATCCCGCTGCCACGGTGACGCTGGACAAGCTGGCGGGGTTCGCGGTGCCGCAGGCGCTGAGCATCCGGCTGTTCGGCATGTCGACGTCGTCGATCGCGCTGCCGCAGCTGATCGAGGGGCTGATCACGGTCGCGGCGTGCTCGGTCCTCGGGCTCCGGTGGGGCGGCCGGGGGCTCGGGCTGGTCGCGGCGGCAGCGGCGGCGAGCACGCCGATCTTCGTGTCGATGTTCGGGCACCCGATGGAGGACGGGCTGCTCACGGCGGCACTCGCCGTGGCGCTGGTGTGGTGGCAGCGCGCGGTGCTGACGGAGCGGTGGTGGCCGCTGCTGATGACCGGGCTGTCCATCGGGATCGGCTTCCAGGCGAAGATGATGCAGGCCTGGTTCGTCCTGCCGGCGCTCGTGGTGGCGACTCTCGTCGGGGTGCGCGGGTGGCGCCGAGCCCTCGCCTGGGCGGGCGGGCTCCTGGCCGTCGCGGTGGGCGCCTCCGTGGCGTGGACGGTCGCGATCCAGGCGGTGCCCGCGGGCGACCGGCCGTACATCGACGGGTCGACGGGGAACGACGTGTTCGCGATGGTGTTCGGATTCAACGGGCTCGATCGGCTGATCTCGGGCGCGGTGCCCGGCGCCGTCGTCGCGTCCGCCCACGTCGCGGCGATGGGCGGAGCGGCGGGATCGTCGCCGGTGAAGCTTCTGCTCGCGCAGTACGCGACCCAGGTGGGCTGGCTGTACCCCGCGGCGCTCGCGGGGCTGATCCTGGGGGCGGTGCGCTGGTGGCCGCGGCGGGGGAGCACCCGCGGTCCGTTCGCCCTCCTGGTCCTGGCCGCGGTGTGGCTGGCGACGGCGGCGGCGGTGCTCTCGGTGGCGACGGTGCCGCACACCGCCTACGTCGCGGCGATCGGAGTGCAGCTGGCGCTCCTCGCGGCGCTGGGCTGGGCGGAAGCGGTGCGGCTGCTCGCGTCGACCCGGGTCGTCGCGCGGCTGGTGCTGCCGCTCCTCCTTGTCGCGCAGACGGCGTGGAGCGCGGCGCTCGCCGTGGGCGGGCAGCTGCCCGCGGTGCTGGGCCTGCCGTTCGCGGCGCTCGCCGGAGCAGGGCTCGTCGTGATCGCGGTGGCGGCGCGGCGACGGAGGGGCGGTGCGGTGGAGCGAGCGGTCGGGCGCCGTAGGGGAGCGGCCCGGCGTCGTCCCGTCGCGCTCGCGGCAGCGGTCGTGATCCTGGCCGGGCCGGTCGCGTTCAGCCTGCAGGTGCTCGACGCGTCCCTCGACGGGTCGGGCGGGGACGCGCTCGTCGGCCTGCGCTTCCCGCAGCGGGCCGAGACCTCGGCTCCGTTCGCGGTCTCGTCGCCGGACGCGGTCGGCGGGCACGACTCGATGACCGCCGACGAGACCGGCCTGGTCGCCGCCGCTCGTGCCGCCGGCGGCGGGGTGGACGGGGCGCCCCTGTTCCTCACCGACTCCTGGGCGATCTCGGCGCCGATCATCACGGCGACCGGCGCGAGCGTGCTCACCGACGGCGGCTACTCCGGCCAGGCGCGGGTCTTCACCGAGCAGGACATCACCCGGATGATCGTGGCGGGGCGCACCCACCTGCTGGTGCTGAAGAACTCCGCGCCGCCGACCGAGTCGGTGCGGAAGGCCGCAGTGGCGGACGGGTGCATTGAGCTGCAGGAGTGGGGGCCGGCGGCGACGGAGTCGGGGGAGCACGCCTCCGCGGTCACGGGGTTCTCTCTGTGGAGGTGCGGACCGGTCCCGCAGAGCTCGGCAGGCGGGGTGGCGGCTGTCGGCCGGTGACGGCGTCGGGCGAATCTCGCGTCGATCAGATCGCGACCCCGGCGGAACGGCGAGGAGCGGCTGCCGTCGTCCTGCCGCTCGCAGGATCGGGGCGGGCCGAGGAGGTCGGGTCCGCGAGCGGGGGGCCCTGGCGCCCCGTCCGCGCGATGCCGGCCCGCCGCCTATCCTTGAGGGCGATGTCGAACTCCCGCGCCGAGGCCGCCTACCTGCGCTCCCTCGGCGCCTTCCGGACGCCGACCCTCGATCTCCTCCACGGCCGCTACGCGCCGTTCGTCGTCGCCGCCCTGTCGCTCGTGTTCACGGTCGACAGGCAGGCGGTGGCCGTCGCCGACGCGCACGCCGAGGTGGGGGAGCTGCTCGAGGAGCTGCGCTCGGCCGGGTACGACGAGGGCGAGCGCGCGCTGCCGAGCGGCACGGCGCGCGAGGTGTGCCGCTACTGGGTCCGCGTCGGCTGGCTCGTGCCGCAGATCGAGGGCGAGGCCGAGGTCTACCGGCTGAGCGCCCATGCCGTGAGCGCCCTCGAGATCACCGGGCGCACCGGTGGCGGACGCACGCGCGTCTCGAACTCGCGGGTGCGCACCCTGCTGGAAGCGGTCGAGCGGCTGGCCGCGGACGTCGATCCCGACCCGGAGGCCCGGCTCTCGCGGCTCCGCGAGGAGCGGGCGCGCCTGGACGCCGAGATCGCGGCCCTCGAGGAGGGCGCCGGTCTCGAGCCCGCCGACGACGAGCAGCTCCTGGAGGAGGCCGAGAACGTGGTGCACCTCGCCCGCGAGCTGCCGGCCGACTTCGCGCGGGTGGCGGAGTCGATCAAAGCGATGCAGCGCGACGTGGTCGCGGACCTGCGCCGCGACGTCCGTCCGACCGGCGAGGTGCTGCGGGAGTACCTCGAGCGAGGTCAGCACGTGATGCAGGCCACCAGCGAGGGCCGTGCGTTCGCCGGAGCCCTCCGCCTCCTGGGCGACCCCGAGCGCATCGACGCGCTCGCCGACCAGCTCCACACGGTGCTCGTGCAGCCGTTCTCCCGCCTGATGGACCCCGCCCAGCGCGGGGAGCTGGCCGCGATCGGCCGGCGGGTGGAGCTGGGCGTGCAGGAGGTCCTGACCGCGCAGCGTCGCGCGTCCCACGTCATCACGGGCCAGGTCCGCACCCACGACCCGGCTCGCGACCGCCAGGTGGACGAGCTGCTGCGCGACGTGATGGCGGGACTCCAGGAGTGGACGGGCGGGATCTCGCCGGACGCGCCGGTCGCGCCGCTGCGGCACCTGCCCGTCGCCGGGATCGGCCACCTGCGGCAGACCCTCGGAGACGTGCGCCCGGCCGGCGGGCCTGCGCCCCTGGCCGGAGACGACGGCGACGCCGAGTTCGTCGGCGACGACAGCCGGGCCTGGGGCGGTCCCCGGTACGCGGAGCTGGAGGCCTACGTGGCGGAGCTCGGCGACGAGTTCGATCTGGCGGACGCGTTCAGCGCGGCTCCGGAGGACACGCGACGGCCCGTCGACCTGCTCGGGCTGCTCGAGATCGCGCACCGGACGGGCCTCGTCGACCGCGAGGGCTACTCCGTCGTGAGCACGCGCCGACCCGACGGGACCGTGCGCCGCTTCGCCTTCGGATCCGTGACCGCCCGCACCGAGGAGGAGACCGACGATGAGTGACACCCTGGCGACCGACGGGACCGCCGCCGATCCGTTCATCGCGCCCGTGTCGATGGAGGAGGACCCCGACGAGCTCTTCCCCGGCGACCGCGGCGTCCTCGACACCGAGGTGCGCCGGGTGCTCGTGCACGTGCTGCAGCGCCGCTTCCTCCTCGCCGACCGCCACCGCGAGCAGTGGGCCGTGCTCCAGGAGCACCGGCAGCTGATCGAGTCGCGGCTGAACGACCTGTTCGTGCGGCTCGTCGTCGACCACGAGCGCGGGGTCGCCTACAAGCAGCAGGTGCGCTCCGACGAGGTGGAGATGCCGGTGCTGCTGCGCGACCTCCCCTACACCCGCGCCGAGACGCTGGTGCTGGTGCACCTGCGCACGGTCCATCAGCGGGAGTCGGCGGCCGGCGAGGCGTCGGCGCGCGTGGACGTCGAGGAGGTCGAGCAGACGGTGCTCAGCTACTTCGCCGACGCCGAGCGCGACACCGCCCGCCGGCAGCGCATGGTCCGCAAGGCGCTGGAGCGGCTCGGCCGCGACGGCATCGTCGACGAGGAGTCCGCAGGGCGGTACCGGATCAGCCCGATCGTGGAGATCGTGCTGAGCGCGCCGAAGCTGCGGGAGCTGAGCGACTGGCTGCGCGGGCGCAGAAGCGAGGAGGCGTCTCCGGCCGGGGGAGCGGCGCTCGCCGAGGAGCCCGGCTCCGTGGATCGGGAACCGGCGGACGCGGACCTTCCCGACGACGAAGGTCCCGACGACGACACCCCCGACGACGACACCCCCGACGACGACCTCCCCGAGGACGACCTCCCCGAGGACGACCTCCCCGAGGACGACACCCCCGACGACGACACCCCCGACCCGGAGGACGACCCCCGATGACGATGCTCGACACCCTCTTCGGCCTGATCCCCGCCGCCTCCCGCGGTCAGCAGTGGCTCGCCGAGGACCTGCAGCTGGTCAACTGGGGCGGCTACGACGGCGCGCACCGGGTCCGCTTCTCGCCGGGGGCCACGCTGCTCTGCGGCGGCTCCGGCTCCGGCAAGTCCACGCTGATGGACGCCTACATCGCCCTGATGATGCCGCACACCACGCCGTTCAACGGCGCCTCGAACGGCGGAGTGACGGGCCGTCCGCGCGGCGAGGACCAGCGCAACATCCTCTCCTACGCGCGCGGCAAGCTCGACGAGTCGCGCACGGACGAGGGCACGACCATGCGCGTCCTGCGCGGCGACGGAGTCGACACCTGGACCGCCGTCGCGATGACCTGGGTCGACCACGACGGCTCGCGCTTCAGCGCGGTCCGCGCCTGGTACGTCCCGGCCGGCTCCCGGGTGCTCGAGGAGACCGTGCGGATCCGCGCGAGCGCCGAGGGCCCGGTCGACCTCGCCGCGCTCGACCGGGTGGCGGCGCACCGCTTCTCCGACGCGTCGCTGCGCGCGGCGGGCCTGGATCCGCTCGGCACCGACCGCGAGTTCTCGGCGCGTCTGCACGCGGTGCTCGGCATCGGAGCGGCGGGAGCCGGATCGAAGGCGATGAGCCTGCTCGCCCGCATCCAGGCCGGCCAGCAGATCACGACCGTCGACGACCTCTACAAGCGCCTCGTGCTCGAGGAGCCCGAGACCCTGGCCTCCGCCGACGCGGTCGTGGCCCACTTCGACGAGCTCGAGAGCACCCGGCAGCGGATGCTCACCGCGCGCCAGCAGGTCGCCGCGCTCGAGCCGTTGCGGGGCCTGCGCCTGCGCATCGCCGCGTCCGCGGAGCGCGTGCGCCTCATCGACGCTCTCGGGGAGTTCGATGCCCCGGTGTCGCCGGCGGCCCTGTGGCGCGCTGAGCAGCGCCTCGGCCTGCTGCGCGACGTCGAGGCCGAGCTGCGCGAGCGCACCCGCGCCGTCGACGCCGTGCTCCGCGAGAAGCGGGCGCTCGCCGAGGCGGCGGAGTCGGAGCGGGACGGGCTCGCCGAGGTGCTGCGGGCCTCCGGCGGCGACCGCCTCGAGACGGCCCAGCGCGAGCTCCGCGAGGTGGAGCGGCGGCTGGGCGCGGCGCGCGAGAACCGCGCCCGGCTCGAGGAGGACCTGCACGCTCTCGGCGAGCCGGAGACCACCCGCGAGCGGTTCGAGGCGGTGCTCGCCCGGGCGGCGAGCGCGGCCGACGCCAAGCGCAGCACCCGTGCGGCCTGGTCGGACGCGGTCGCCGAGCGGAAGGCCGCGGCGCGCGAGCTCGCCGAGCTCGAGGCGGAGCAGCGCTCGGCCTCGGACCGTCGGGACAGCATCCCCCGGCCTCTGCACGAGGCGCGCGAGCGGATCGCGGAGGCAGCCGGCCTCACCGCCGACGACCTGCCCTTCGTCGGCGAGCTGGTCGAGGTGCGTTCCGAGTTCGAGCCCTGGCGCGAGGCGTTCACGCTCGCCCTCGGCGGCTTCGCGACGACGCTGATGATCGACTCCGCCCACCTCGACCGCTTCCGACGCGGCATCGACTCTCTCCGGCTCCCGGTCCGGCTCCGCTACGAGGGCGTGGAGACCGGGCTCGAGGAGGTGCGGGGCCTCGACCCGCAGACGCTGCCCGGGCGCCTCGACTACCGCGCCACCGCCTTCACCGGCTGGCTGCAGGACCGGCTCGAGGACCGCTTCGGCTACGTGTGCGTCGACAGCGCTGCGGAGCTCGGACGCCACCGGCTCGCCCTGACCCTCACCGGTCAGCTCTCGCAGGGGCAGCGCGGTGCGCACGGCGGCCACGGCGCCGCGAACGTCCTCGGTTTCTCCAACTCCCGTCGACTCCGCGAGCTGAGCGCCCTGGTCGAGGCGGCCCGGGCCCGCAGCGCGGCGGCCGTCTCGGCGGCGTCGGCGGCGGAGGAGGCCCTCGATGCGCTCGACGACCGGATGACGCGCCACGCCCGCCTCGCGCTGGTGAGCTGGGAGACGGTCGACGTCGAGTCGCTGCTCGCCGAGCAGGAGCGCTGGGAGGCGGTCGGCGCCGAGGCGGCGGAGGCGAACCCCGAGCTCGCCGGCCTGCAGGAGCAGATCGACGGGCTGCGCGGCCGCCTCGAGCGCCTCCGCCAGGAGATCGCGCGCGCCGGTGTGGAGCGCGAGCGGATCGAGGCGGAGTGGGCCGTCGTGGTCGACGACGTCGACGCGAGCCAGGCGGTTCTCGATGCGGCGGAGCGCGCAGGTCGCGAGCTCGACGACGACCAGCGCGCCTTCCTGGACGCCCGGTTCACGCTGACCGAGGCCGCGGCGTCCGGCAGCGCCTCGGACGTCCTGGTCCGCTTCGACGCAGCGCTCGCCACGGCGGCGCAGCGACTGGCGGAGGACCGCCGCTCCGCGGCCGAGGCGCACGAGCAGCAGCGCGAGAGCGCCGGCCGGATCATGGCCGGCTTCCTCGACCGCTGGCCGAATCCCAACCTGCTCGCGGACCCCGAGGCGTCCGCGGGCGACTTCGAGCGGCTGCTCGACGCCCTCGAGACCAGCGGCCTGCACCGGCTCGAGACCGAGTGGCGCGACAGCCTGCTCACGCTCTCCGGCAACGACCTCACGAGCTTCGACTCCACGCTCGGCCGCTCGCTGCGCGAGATCCGCGAGCGGATCGAGCCGATCAACGTGATCATGCAGGACCTGCCGTTCTACGACGACGGCCACCGCCTGCAGATCACGACGCGCGAGAACCAGTCGGAGGTGCGCCGTCGCTTCCGCCGCGAGCTCCGCGAGGTGCGCGCGCAGATCCAGGCCGTGTCCGCGGAGGAGGAGCGCGAGCAGGTCTACCGGCGGATGTCCCGGCTCATCCAGCGGCTGCGGCGCACCGCGCCCGACTTCGGCGACCTCGTCGACGTCCGCAACCACGTCCGGGTCAGCGCCGAGCGCGTGGACGCCGTCACCCGAGCGCACGTGGCGCTGTACGACCACATCGGCGAGAAGTCCGGCGGGGAGTCGCAGGAGCTGATCGCCTTCATCGTCGGAGCGGCGCTGCGCTATCAGCTCGGCGACGCGGGAGCAGACCGCCCCCGGTACGCGCCGGTCTTCATGGACGAGGCGCTGATCAAGGCCGACGCTCACTTCACCAAGCGGGCGATCGGTGCGTGGCGCGGTCTCGGCTTCCAGCTCGTGATCGGCGCCCCGAACGACAAGTACAGCGCGATCGAGCCGCACGTCGAGGTGGAGTACGACATCCTCAAGGACACGCGCGGACGCTCCTGGGCCAGGCCGAAGGTGGGCCTGGCCCCCTAGGGCTGCGTGCCGATCTTCGCGTGGCTGCGCGAGTAGGCGAAGTAGATCGCGAAGCCCACGGCCAGCCAGATCAGGAAGCGCAGCCAGGTCTCGATCGAGAGGTTGAGCATCAGGTAGGTGCAGATCAGGGCCGAGAGCAGCGGGAGCCACGGGTTCAGCGGGACCCGGAAGCCGCGCTTCAGGTCGGGCCGCTTGCGGCGCAGCACCACGACGCCGACCGAGACCAGCACGAACGCCGAGAGCGTTCCGATGTTGACCATCTCCTCGAGGACGCCGATCGGAGTGAGCCCGGCGAGCAGCGCGACGACGATCGTCACGACCACGGAGGTGAACCACGGCGTGCGCAGGCGCGGGTGGACGGTGGCCAGGCGCCGGGGGAGGAGTCCGTCGCGCGCCATCGCGAAGATGATGCGCGTCGCTCCGATCAGCAGCGTCAGCACGACGGTGGTCAGACCGGCGACGGCGCCGGCCGAGATGACCGTCGCCATCCAGGTCTGCCCGTGGTAGGCGAACGCGTTGGCGAGCGCGGCCGACGGGTCGAGCTCGCGGTAGGGGACCATGCCGGTCACGACGAGGGCGACGGCGCAGTACAGGACCGTGCAGATGATCAGCGAGGCGATGATGCCGATGGGCAGGTCGCGCTGGGGGCGGCGGGTTTCCTCCGCGGTCGTCGCGACGACGTCGAACCCGATGTAGGCGAAGAACACCAGGGAGGCGCCGGCGATGATGCCGCCGACCCCGAACGTGGCCGGCTCGATGCCCGAGAGGAACTGGAGCAGCGGCTGGGTCAGACCGGACGCGGACTGCGAGGGCTCGGCGGCGGGGACGAACGGGGTGTAGTTGGCGGTGTTCACGAACTGCAGGCCCGCGATGATGACGAACAGGACGATGAACAGCTTGATCGCGACGAGCACCAGGTTGACGCGCAGCGATTCCTTGATCCCGAAGGTCATCAGCGCGCCGAGCACGAGGACGAGCAGGATCGCCGGCACGTCGACCACGCCGCCGTAGGTGAGTGCCGGCGGGAGAGTCACTCCCAGCTGCTGCAGCAGCGACCCGAGGTACGCGCTCCACCCCTGCGCGACCACGCTCGCTCCGAGGAACAGCTCGAGGATCAGGTCCCAGCCGATGATCCAGGCGAAGAGCTCGCCGAGGGAGGCGTAGGAGAAGGTGTAGGCGGAGCCCGACACTGGGACCGTGGAGGCGAACTCGGCGTAGCACATGGCCGCGAGGGCGCAGGCGAAGGCGGCGACGACGAAGCTCAGGACGATCGCCGGTCCGGCGATGTCGTGGGCGGCGCGGCCGGTGAGGGTGAAGATGCCGGCGCCGATGACGACTCCGACGCCGAAGACCGTGAGATCGAGCGCGGTCAGCGACTTCTTGAGCTTGTACTCGGGCTCATCGGTGTCGGCGATCGACTGCTCGACGGACTTGGTGCGGAGGAGGCTCACGGTGGTTCTCTCTGTGGGCTGCGAGGTGGAGGCGCGAGGGCCACTGGGGAGGATAGCGGGGCGGGCGCCTCTGCCGCGCCGGGCGTCGCGCGAGTACGCTTCCCGGCCATGAGCAGGATCTTCTCCGTGGCGTTCGCCGACGTGCACCCCCTCTACGTGGCGAAGGCGGAGCGCAAGGGCCGGACGAGGGAGGAGGTCGACGAGGCGGTCCGCTGGCTCACCGGCTTCTCGGACGAGGAGCTGGCCCGGCACCTCGAGAGCAGGACGACCTTCGAGGAGTTCTTCGCGGCGGCGCGCCTGCCTCCGCAGGCCTCGGCGATCACGGGGGTGATCTGCGGCGTGCGGGTCGAGACGATCGAGGATCCGCTGATGCAGCGCATCCGGTACCTCGACAAGCTGATCGACGAGATCGCGAAGGGACGGCCGAAGGCGAAGGTGCTGCGGGCTCCCGCGGCCGGCTGAGCCGCCGGCCCCGGGCGCTCCTCCACAGGCGCCGATCCGCTCCGGTTCTCCCCGGTCCGGGCCGGCGGGATCTCGCGCCGCCGGCGACGCGAGCAGGGTGTCGGACATGACATCCACACAGCGAACCCCTGCTCCTCCGTCCCGCCGCCGCGATCCCGAAGTCCTGCGGGCGAGCGCGATCCAGGACCTCCTGGCGGCCGTCCCCTCCATCATCGGCATCCGTCCGGAGGAGTCCGTCGTGGTGGTGCCGTTCCTCGGCACGCGCGCCGGAGGCGGCTTCCGGATCCCGCTCCCGGAGACGTTGCGCGGGATGGAGGCGGAGGCGCTGGCGGGCGGCTGCGCGGCCATGATGGAGACGATGCCGCGGGCCACCGGTGTGCTGGTGGTGGTCTGCACCCGTGCGGGCTACGCCGAGGAGCGGGGGATCCCGCATCTCGACCTCGGCCGCGCGGTGCTCCGGCGCCTGGAGCGCACGCGCCTGGACATCATCGCCGCAGCCTGCATCGCCGCCGACGGGTGGGGGCGCTACACGGACGCCGAGGAGTGCCGCAGGCCACGTCCGCTCCTCGAGATCGAGCGGAGCGAGACCGGCGTCCTCGCCCGAGCGGTGGCCGACGAGCCTCTGGACATCGACGCGCTCTCCGTGCTGCCGCCGGTCGTCGAGGAGGATCGCGCGCTCGTCGCGGAGGTGCTTCGCCGGCCGCCCCTGGTCGGCGACACGGAACGGCTCGTCGAGCGCTGGCTCAGCGGACCGCGGGACGTCCGCCGCGAAGGACTGATCGTGCGGACCCTGCAGTCGCCGCCCCTCCGAGACCGGGTGACCGTGCAGATCGCGCGGAGCCCGCAGGCGGGAATGGGAGTGCCGCCCGGCGCGGTGCGCGACGCCCGCGCCGGAACGGACGACGACCATGACCTCGAGCTGTCGGCCCTGCTGCTCGGCAGCGGGAGTGCTCCGGAGCGCGGCCGTCTGGCGCGGGCGACCGGGCTCCTCGCCCGCGCCGCCGCGCTGGCGCCGGAGGAGGCGCGCTCCTCTGTGCTCACCGTTCTCGCGTGGTGCTGGTGGGCGAGGGGAGTCTCGAGCCTCGCGGGGCTCCACCTCGACGAGGCGCTGCGGCTCGACCCCGACGACTCGATGGCCCGGCTCTACGCCTCGCTGTTCGCGGCCCGCCCCCTGCCGGACTGGGTGCTCGCGGCCGCTGCCGAGGCCCTCGATGCCGCGAGCGCCTGAGGTCGGGCGCCGGCCGGTGCGCTCGCCCCGGAGACGGATGCTCTTGCGCGGGGGAGGGGACGGCCCTAATGTGCAACCACATGGTTGTACGTATGGACGCCGATATCGACCTGCTCTTCCGGGCGCTGGCCGACAGCACCCGCCGCGACATCGTCGCCCGGGTGCTGGTCGGCGAGCAGTCCGTCTCCGCACTCGCGGCGCGCTACGAGATGTCGTTCGCGGCGGTGCAGAAGCACGTGGCCGTCCTCGAGCGGGCGGCACTCGTCCGCAAGCGGAGGAGCGGGCGGGAGCAGCTGGTGCAGGGCGAGGTCGCCGCAGTGCGGCGGGCGTCGCGCCTGCTCGACGCCTACGAGCAGCTGTGGGCGGGGAGGATCGACCGCATGTCGGACCTCCTCGACGAGGAGTGACACCCGCGAGCCGACCGGCGCGCGGGATCTGCTGGAGGGAGAGGTGCGATGAGCGTGCTGCAGTCCGTGAAGGACATCGAGGAACTGACCCTGACCGTGACCGCCGAGTTCGACGCGGGGATCGAGCGCGTCTGGCTCCTCTGGACGGATCCGCGCCGCCTCGAGCGCTGGTGGGGGCCGCCGACCTGGCCGGCGACCTTCGAGCGGCACGAGCCGGTCGAGGGCGGACGGAGCGCCTACGTCATGACGGGACCGGACGGCGAGCAGGCGCGCGGCTGGTGGCGCGTGACCCGGGTGGAGGAGCCGACGCGGTTCGAGTTCGAGGACGGCTTCGCCGACGAGCGCGGCGACCCGGTCGACGCGCTGGGGATCACCCGGGCCACGGTCACCCTCGACGAGATCGGGCCGGGGCGCACGCGGATGGTCCTCAGCAGCCGTTTCGAGTCGGTCGAGCAGCTCGAGCAGATGGTCCAGATGGGCATGGAGGAGGGACTCCGCCAGGCGATGTGTCAGATCGACGCGATCCTGCTCGAGGACTGAGTCGGCGCCCATGGAGGCTCAGCGCTCGCCGCGCCGAGCCTCCGTGTGGAGGAGCCGCCCGCGCTACTGCTCGGAGTCGGTGAGGGCGGCGGCGTAGGCGCGGACGGAGCGCTGGTACCGGGGGAGCCCCGGAGCCAGCGCCTCCAGCGCGATCCGCAGGGCCTCGTCGACGCGCCCGGCGCTGTGCAGGGCGAGCGCGAGGAACACCTCCCGCGCGGAGCCCACCGCGGGGTGCGCAGCGGCGCCGGCGAGGAGGTCGATCGCCTCGTCGGTGCGGCCGAGGTTCCGGAGTGTCGAGGCGTACTGGATCGTCAACCGCGCCCGCCGCTCGTCATCCAGACCGTCTGCGAGAGCGCGCTCGTACTCGACCGCCGCCTCCGCCTCGTGTCCCGCGCTGTCGAGGGCGCCTCCCAGCTCGAAAGCGGCGACTCCGTCGTGTCCCGGGTAGCGGGCTGCGAGGACGCGCATCCGCTCGACGACGCCGTCCGGGTCGTCCTGAGCGTCGAGGCGCTCGACCGCGGCGAGCCAGAGGGCGAGCGCGTCGATTTCGGAGCGGTCGGGGTCGGAGGCGCGTGTCTCGGTCACGCCTCCGACGCTACCGCGCCCGCACAGTGCGGCGGAGCGGGGCTACGAGGCGGTCGAGTCGGCGCCGTCGTCGTCCGACCCGCCGTCGTCGGAGCCGGAGGTGCCCGCTCCGACCGGCGCGGCGCGTCGCCCGGCCTCGATCAGGGCGGTCGACGCAGCCGCTCCGCCGATCAGGGCGAACAGCGCCCAGCCGGCTCCCCACTTGCGCTTGCCGAACAGGGCGTCGAACGAGAGCGCGCCAGGGCCGTCCGCGACGATCGCGGCCGTCGCCGCGACGAGGACGGCGTTGTACTCCCACCCGCCGCCCGCGTTCCACAGGCCGTTGCTCCAGTGCACCTTGCGCACGGCGGTGACCATCGTGGCGACGAGTCCGGCGGCGGCGAGCGGAGTCGCGGCGCCGAGGGCGAGAGCGGCGCCTCCGGCCGTCTCGGTCACCGCTGCGGCGACGGCGTTGCGCCGGGCCGGGTGCATCTCCAGGCTCGACATCATCTGCTCGGTGCCGTCGAGGCCGGGGCCGTCGAACGAGCCCCGCAGCTTCTGCAGACCGTGTCCGACGAAGAGCCCGCCGACGGCGAGACGGAGAACGAGTGAGCCGACCTTCATGGTGACCTCCGGGGTGGGGTGGGGACGTGTAGTGCGAGGGTCCCGGCTGCGCCGCGCCCGGTCAAGGGGTCGCGCCCGGTGAGCGGGCCGCTCGGGAGGCGTGCGCGCTCGGGGAGGGCTCAGAGCAGCGCGTAGGCGGAGGCGTCCATCATCACGGTGTCGTCGGTGCACACCTGGAGCTCGGCCGGGGCGCGGACCGCGCCGTCCGGGGCGTCGAGGACCTCGGCGACGAGGAACGCGGAGGTCCCGACCGCGCAGCCGTAGGCGCCGGGGGAGTGCCAGGCGACCCGGACGTCCGCCCGGGCGCCGGGGACGAGGATCACGGGAGCATCGGGGTTCGGGCCGGACGCGTCGGCGACCGCGCTGATCCGGTTCCCGTCGGCGTCGGTCGCGTAGACGCCGGGGATGCCCGCGAGAGCGCAGTCCGAGGAGGAGGTGCTGGTGAGCACGAGGTCGAAGGCGCTGTTCCCGGCACCCGACGCGTCGGGGTCGGGGCGGTACTCCATCGTCAGGTCGGAGCCCGTGCAGCGCGCCGCCGCCGGATCCGCGGCGGGAGAACCGGTCGACGAGGGCTCGGGGGTCGCCGTGACCGTCACGGTCACGGTGGGAGTCGGCGTCGGAGCGGGAGTCGGCGAAGAGGTCGCGGTCGCGGTCGGCGTCGGGAGCGGCGTCCGCGCGGACGGGGCTCCGCCGCTGCCCGCGCAGCCGGAGAGGACGAGGACGAGTGCTGCTGCTGCCAGCGCGGAGGCGCCGGTCCGGTGCGAGAACGTGCTCATGTCCGCAGTCTGCCACCGCCCGGACCGATCGGCCCCGCGGATCCGCGAGCATTCTCGGAGGTCCCGGTCAGGGAGGCGGAGGACGGATGCGGCGGGCGTCCGGAGGTGCCCCTCCTCGCGCCCGCCGCACCGGGGTCGGCGCTAGACGCGGACGACCATCTTCCCGGTGTTGCCGCCGCGCATCATCGAGAGGAACGCGTCCACGGCGTGGTCGATGCCGTCGACGACGGTCTCGTCGTAGGCGATCTCTCCGTCGGCGAACCAGCCGGCCATCAGCCGGTTGAACTCCGGCGCGTGGTCGAGGTAGCCGGACAGCGTGAATCCGCGCAGCGTGAGACCGCGGGTGATGATGTTCGCCATGTTGTCGGGGCCGGGCGTCTTCTCGGTGCTGTTGTAGCCGGCGATCGCTCCGCAGAGCGCCGCGCGGCCGCCGTCGCGGAAGGCGTCGAGGGCCGCTTCGAGGTGGTCGCCGCCGACGTTGTCGAAGTACACGTCGATCCCGTCGGGCGCGGCCTCGGCCAGCTGCTCGCGGACCGGGCCGGAGTGGTAGTCGAAGGCGGCGTCGTAGCCGTACTTCTCGGTCAGCAGGGCGACCTTCTCGGCCGAGCCCGCGGATCCGACGACCCGCTCGGCTCCGAGGAGGCGCGCGATCTGACCGGCGGCCGAGCCGACGGCTCCCGCGGCGCCCGAGACGAAGACGGTGTCGCCCTCCTTCATGCCCGCGATGGCGGTGAGCCCGACGTACGCGGTGAGTCCGGTCATCCCGAGGATGCCGACGCGGAGCGAGAGCGGCACTCCGGGGATCTCGGGGACGACGCGGAACTGCGACGACTCGGCCTGCACGACGTCGCGCCAGCCGAGCTGGTGCAGGACCGCGCTGCCGACGGGGAACGCGGGGTCGTCGGAGACGGTCACCCGGCCGACGGCACCGCCGGTCATGGTCTCGCCGAGGGCGAACGGCGGGGTGTAGCTCTTCACGTCGTTCATGCGGCCGCGCATGTAGGGGTCGACCGAGAGGAAGGCGTTCTCGACGCGGATCTCGCCCGCGGCCGGATCGCCGTACTCGACGGTCGCGGTCCGGAAGTCCTCGGCGACGGGCCAGCCGTCGGGGCGGCGGACGAGCTGGATCTGGGTGCTGGTGACGGTGCTCATAGGACCTTTCGTGGTGGTGGAGCGGAGGGGATCAGAGTGAGAGGCCGACGGCGAGAGCGATCAGGGCGAGCAGACCCGGGGTCATCTGGGTCAGCGCGGCGCGGCGCTTGGTCGGAGCGGAGAGGAGCAGGACGAGTGCTGCGGCGACCATCGATCCGGCGCCGGCGAACACGAGGGCCGCGCCGACGGCGGTGGCGCCGATCGCGACGGCGACGATGCCCGCCACGGTGACGACGGCGAGGAAGAGGTTGTAGAAGCCCTGGTTGTAGGCCATCTCCTTCGTCGCCTCCGCCTCGCCGGCGGTCGTGCCGAACGTCGATCGGGCGCGCGAGGTCGTCCAGAGGACCGACTCGAGCACGAAGATGTAGACGTGCAGCGCCGCGGCGAGAGCGGCGAGCACCAGTCCGAGAACGATCACGGCGGGCCTCCAGGCGATGGTCGTGATGCGGAGGGCTCCGCACCGATTGTGTAACGACCAGTCCACAATATACTGGAGCGAGCGGTCCGCGCCAGTGCGGCGCCGCAGCTGTCACCCCTCAGGAGGAGCACCGTGGGTCGCACGCAGGGCTTCGACACCGAGCAGGTCGTCCGCGCCGCCCGCGCCGTCTTCTGGGAGAGCGGCTTCGAGGAGGCGTCGCTCCCGGACCTGGAGTCCGCGACCGGACTGCGCCGCTCCAGCCTCTACCACGCCTTCGGCAGCAAGCGCGGGCTCTTCGACGCTGCCGTGCAGAGCTACCTCGACGAGGTGGTGCGGCCCCGGCTCGCCCCGCTCGTCGATCCGCGAGGGGCGTCGCCGACGGCGCTCGAGGAGTACTTCGCCGGGCTGCGGGCGGCGCTCGCCGACTCCCGCACGCTCTCCGCGAGGAGCGGCTGCCTGCTGCTCAACGCCGCGGGCGCGCCGATCGCGCGCGACGACGCCGTGCGCGAGGTGATCGCCGACTACCGGGCCGAGCTGCTGGGCGCACTGCGCGCCGGAGCGCTGGCCCGCTGGCCCGACGCGCAGGCGTGGGCGTCGGCTCAGGCGGACGTCCTCGTGTCGCTCCTGGTGGCCGCGCTCGTGCTGGCCCGCGTCGATCCGGCGCAGTCGCTCGCCACCGTGGACGCCGCGCTCGCGCTCGTCCGGTCCTCCGCGCCCTGACGGCCGGCGCGACGAACGCCGGAGCACCGCTCTCGCGCCAGCCCGCCCTCGCACCCGGCGCGCCGGGTCGGCCCGCACGGCACGACGCCCCCGTGCGCCTCGCGTCCCGGTGGGACGGATGCGCGCGGGGGCGTCGGGCGGGCGGGGTCAGTCGGTACCGGCGTCGAACGCCGCACCCTCCGAGGCCAGGTCGGTGGCGCGTCCGAGCGCATCGGCCGCTGCGGACCCGCCGCCCTCGGTGATCGCGTCGGCCTCGCCGATCTCGAGCTCGCCGACGAGCTCGGCGGTCGGACCGCCGACGAGGCCGGCGGCCGCGTACTGCTCGAGCCGCGAGCGGGAGTCGGCGATGTCGAGGTTGCGCATCGTGAGCTGCCCGATGCGGTCCTCGGGGCCGAAGGCGGCGTCGCCGACCCGCTCCATCGAGAGCTTGTCGGGGTGGTAGCTCAGCGCGGGGCCGGTCGTGTCCAGGATCGTGTAGTCGTCGCCGCGACGCAGGCGCAGGGTGACCTCCCCGGAGACGGCCGAGCCGACCCAGCGCTGGATGGACTCGCGCAGCATCAGCGACTGCGGGTCGAGCCAGCGGCCCTCGTACATCAGGCGGCCGAGACGGCGGCCCTCCGAGTGGTACTGGGCGACGGTGTCCTCGTTGTGGATCGCGTTCAGCAGGCGCTCGTAGGCGATGTGCAGCAGCGCCATGCCGGGGGCCTCGTAGATGCCGCGGCTCTTGGCCTCGATGATCCGGTTCTCGATCTGGTCCGAGACGCCGAGCCCGTGGCGTCCGCCGATCGCGTTCGCCTCGAGCACGAGCGCGACGGCGTCCGAGAACTCGACGCCGTTCAGCGCGACTGGGCGGCCGGCCTCGAAGCGCACCGAGACGACCTCGGAGGCGATCTCGACCTCGTCGCGCCACGACGCGACACCCATGATCGGCTCGACGAGCTCGAGGCCGCTGGAGAGCTCCTCGAGGCGCTTGGCCTCGTGGGTGGCGCCCCAGATGTTGGCGTCGGTCGAGTAGGCCTTCTCGGTGGCGTCGCGGTAGGGGAAGCCGCGGGCGACCAGCCACTCCGACATCTCGGTGCGGCCGCCGAGCTCGTTGACGAACTGCACGTCGAGCCAGGGCTTGTAGATGCGCAGGCGGGGGTTGGCGAGCAGGCCGTAGCGGTAGAACCGCTCGATGTCGTTGCCCTTGTAGGTCGAGCCGTCGCCCCAGATGTCGACGCCGTCCTCGCGCATGGCGCGGACGAGGAGGGTGCCGGTCACGGCGCGGCCGAGGGGGGTGGTGTTGAAGTACGTCTTGCCGCCGGAGCGGATGTGGAAGGCGCCGCACTGCAGGGCGACGAGTCCCTCCTCGACCAGCGCGCTCTTCGCGTCGACGAGGCGCGAGATCTCGGCGCCGTACTGGGCCGCGCGGGACGGGACGCTCTCGATGTCGGGCTCGTCGTACTGGCCGATGTCGGCCGTGTACGTGCAGGGCACCGCGCCCTTCTCGCGCATCCAGGCGACGGCGACGGATGTGTCGAGGCCTCCCGAGAATGCGATTCCGACACGCTCGCCCACGGGCAGACTGCTCAACACTTTCGACATGCCTCCGATTTTAGGAGGAACGGGGACCTCCTCCGTGCCGCGGGAGGTCCGAGCCGCCTCCCGGGGCGCCCGCGCGGGGTGCGCTCCGGCCGCACGCGCGGGGTGCGCTCCGGCCGTGGGAGCACGTCCTCCGTCGATCCGCGTCGATCGCCGACAACCCCGACCGGGGCGTGCGAGCCGGCCGGAGGCTCCGTGGTCCGGAGGCGGCGCCCGCGCAGCCGGCGCGGATCGCCCGCTCCGGCTGAGTAGTTCCGCGCGGCCCGGATGGACGGCCGTGGCGAGCGCGTGCCAGGCTCCGCTCGACCCCGGCTTCCGCCGCCGCCGCCTCCGAAAGGGCTCTCCGTGCCACGACCTCCTCATCGCCTCGCGGCGATGGCCCTCGCCTGCCTGCTCGCCGCGGGCGGTTCCGCCGCTCTGGCGCCGTCTGCCCTCGCGACGCAGACCGTCGCCGAGACTCCGACCGCCTTCGTCCCGGGGGAGACTCCGCCCGCAGAGGCGCGCGGATCGCAGACCTACACGAACGCCCTCCTCGGCGGCGACTCGCTCGACGCGGGGGAGCGCATCTTCTCGAACGGAGACTCCGCGAGCTTCGAGATGCAGGCGGACGGCAACGCCGTGATCTACGACGCCGGGCGCCGCCCCGTCTGGAGCACCAGGACCCAGGGCTCCGGAGCGACCACGGTGCGGATGCAGGAGGACGGCAACCTCGTCGTCGTGACCGGCTCCGGCACGCCCGTCTGGGCGTCCGGGACCGCGGGAGAGACCGGCGCGCTCGCCCTCATCCAGGACGACGGGCAGCTCGTGCTCGTCCGCCCGAACGGGGACACGGCCTGGTCCTCGGCCGATGAGCAGGAGCCCGAGCCGGAGCCGATCGCCGACGTCCTCGACAGCGGGCGCGAGCTCGCTCCGGGACAGCAGCTGACCGCCTCGGACGGCCGCTCGCGCGCCGCGATGCAGAGCGACGGCAATCTCGTCGTCTACGTGGACGGATCGCCGCGCTGGAGCTCCGTCACCTCCGGAGCGGGCAACCGCCTCGCGATGCAGACCGACGGGAACGCGGTGGTCTCGGCCCCCGGGTCCGGCGTGCGCTGGCAGGCGGGAACGCCCGGGAACCCGGGCGCGCGGATGCGGATGCAGAACGACGGCAACCTGGTGATCACCGCCGCCTCCGGACGGCCGCTCTGGGCGAGCTCGACCTCGCGCGCGCCCGAGATCCGCGACGTCCTCTCCTCCGGCTCGCGGCTCAGCCGGGGACAGCAGCTCACCTCGCCGGACGGCCGGTCCCGCGCCTCCCTGCAGGGCGACGGCAATCTCGCGGTCTACTCGCGGGGGGACGTCCGTTGGGGCGCCGGCACCCAGGGCGAGGGCGAGACGCTCTCGATGCAGTCCGACGGCAACGCCGTGGTCACCTCCGCCTCGGGCCGACCCCTCTGGGCCTCGGGTACGGCGGGCAACCCGGGATCCCGCCTGCAGATGCAGAACGACGGCAACCTGGTCGTCTACTCCGCCTCGGGCCGCGCGCTGTGGGCGAGCGACACCCCTCCGGCGCCGCCCGCGCCCGCCGTCCGGGACACCCTCTCCTCCGGGAGCCGGCTCACCTCCGGACAGCTGCTGCGCTCCTCCGACGGAGGGAGCGAGGCGGTCATGCAGGGCGACGGCAACCTCGTCGTCTACTCGCGCGGCTCGGCCCGCTGGGCGGCCGGCACATCCGGAGGCGGCAACCGGCTCGAGATGCAGTCCGACGGCAACGCCGTGGTCTACGCGGGCTCCGGCGGAGCGCGCTGGCAGTCCGGCACGGCGGGCAGCCCGGGCTCCCGGATGGTCATGCAGAACGACGGCAACCTGGTGATCTACTCGCCGCAGGGCCGCGCGCTCTGGGCGAGCACGCAGGCGCCGGCGCCAGCGCCGGCACCGGCGCCCGGCGGCAATCCGCCCCCGCGTCCCGCCGATCGGGACTGCCGGGACTTCAGCAGCCAGCAGGAGGCGCAGGCGTTCCTGGAGTACTGGGCGCAGTGGTACGGCGACTTCGCCCGACTCGACGAGAACCGTCCTCCGAACGGTGTCGCCTGCGAGGACTACCCGTACTGACACTCCGAAATCGCATCCGATCGTGTGCGAAGGCCCGCCCCGCCCCTGACGGAGGGCGGGCCTTCGGCCGTCCTCCGACGACGAGAGCCTCCCCCTCCTCTCTCAGGCCCGAGCGGTCCCCTGCAGACCTCCGGGCCACGCTCGCGGGTATCGAGTGGCGAAGACGGCCCGCCTGCGCGAGAGGCTCCGCGGCGGACGACCATCGACAAGGCGCCTTGCGCACTGATGCTCCGCTGCCGCCCGAGCTCCCGCGCCGCCGGGCGACCCGGCATGCTGAGGCAGGACTCCGCCGACGACGCGGATCGGAAGGACGCCATGACCCCGACGACCCCCTCCAGCCGCGAGAGCCTGCTGGTCACCCCCGACGAGCTCGCCGAGCTCATGGCCTCCACAGAGCCGCCGCTCGTCCTCGACGTGCGCTGGCGCCTCGACCGGCCCGACGGCCGCCCGGAGTACCTCGCGGGCCACCTGCCCGGCGCGGTGCACGTCGACCTCGATCACGAGCTGGCCGCCCACGGCGAGCCGGAGGAGGGGCGCCACCCGCTGCCTCCGATCGAGGTGCTGCAGGAGGCGGCGTGCGGCTGGGGGCTCCGCCGAGGCCGGTCCGTCGTCGTGTACGACGACGCGCAGAGCGTCCCGGCCGCGCGGGCCTGGTGGCTGCTGCGGGCGACGGGAGTGGAGGACGTCCGCCTGCTCGACGGGTCGCTCGCCGGCTGGATCCGCTCGGGGCGGGAGCTCGAGACGGGCGACGTCCCGCGCGAGCGGGGCGACGTCGAGCTGGCCTACGGTCGGCTCCCGGTGCTGGACATCGACGAGGCGGCGGCGCTGCCCTCGGCGGGCGTCCTGCTCGACGCCCGCGCCCCTGAGCGGTACCGCGGCGAGGTCGAGCCGATCGACCCGCGGGCGGGCCACATCCCCGGCGCTCGGAACGCTCCGGCGTCCGCGGCGCTCGACTCCGAGGGGCGGTTCCGGCCCGCCTCGGACCTGCGCGCGGGATTCGGGGCGCTCGGCGTGCGGGAGGACGCCCCCGTCGGCGTGTACTGCGGCAGCGGCGTCTCGGCCGCGGTCGACGTCGTCGCGCTCACGCTCGCGGGCTTCGCACCGGCGCTCTACCCGGGCTCCTGGTCGCAGTGGTCGAGCACGCCGGGCCGGACGGTGGCGACCGGCCCGGAGGCCTGAACCGCCTGCTCCGGAGCGCCCGCGGAGCTCAGCTGAGGCGGGAGTGCTCGCCGAGGTGGTGCCAGGTGCGGTTGTGGTAGACGAGCGGCGCCGTGGTCTCGGAGTCCTCGGGCACGTGGGCCTCGAGGGCGTGCACGGCGACGATCGTGGACGATCCCGCCTCCATGCGGTTGATCACCGTGCCGCGGATCCAGGCGGCGGCGCCCGGGAAGAACGGCTCGCCCGTGGGCAGCCGCGACCAGAGCGACGTGTCGGCGAAGCGGTCGATGCCGCTGGTCGAGCCCAGACGCGCCAGGTCGAGCTGCTCCGCCCCGAGCAGGTGCACGACCAGCGTCTCGGACGCCTGGATGGCCGGAGAGCTGGACGAGGCGGACGAGAGCGAGAAGACGAACAGCGGCGGCTCGGCGCTCACCGAGAAGACGGAGGTCGCGGTCAGGGCGACCGGGCCGGTGCCCGGGTCGGCGGTGATCAGCGCGACTCCGGCGGCGTGGTTGCGGAACGCGAGCTTGAAGTCCTCCGGGGAGAGTCCGGCGAAGGCGCGGTGCTCCGGCTCGCGGTCCGGGGTGGTGGCGAGGTTCTCGCGGCTCATCGGAGACTCCTGATCGATCGAGGGTGCGGCACGGGGTGGTGGCCCGCCGTCGCGCCGCAGCACGGCCCCTCCAGACTGGCGCACCGGCCGGGGGAGGGCCGCCCCATTGCGGAGTATGACGCCGCCACCTCGGGGAACGCCGATCCGCCGCTCCCTGTTCCCGATCACGCCGGATCGGGTGCCCGTCGTCGGCGCCGGCCTCCACGCGCCCGTCGCTCGCCCTCAGCGCAACCCGTCGCCGCGGCCGCGGTCTGCGCGCAGACTCGAGGGCATGGCCCACCGTCAGCGCACGTCCACCGCGCATCCCGAGAGCAAGACCTGCGCCTCCTGCGGTCGCGAGATCGAGTGGCGCGCGAAGTGGGCACGGGACTGGGAGGACGTCCGCTACTGCTCGGACGCCTGCCGCCGTCGCGGAGTCGGACCGGAGGAGGCGCGGCTCGAGGAGGAGATCCGCACCGTCCTGCTCGCGCGAGCGGCGTCGTCGACGGCGTGCCCGTCCGAGGTCGCGCGCCGGGTCGGCGGCGAGGAGTGGCGGCCGCTGATGGAGCCCGTGCGCCGGGCCGCGCGCCGCCTGGTCGACCGGGGCGAGATCGACATCGTGCAGGGCGGACAGGTCGTCGACCCCTCGCGGGCGAAGGGCCCGATCCGGCTGCGGCGGCGCCCCGGCGGACCCCTGTCGCCGGGCGGCGCCGCGGGCTAGCCTCAGCAGATGCCCAGCAGCGACGCCGTCGTCCTCACCGTCCCCGGACCGCACGGCGACCGGGAGGTGCGGATCTCGAGCCCTGAGCGAGTGCTCTTCCCGGAGCCGGGCATCACCAAGCGCGAGGTCGCGGAGTACCTGATCGCCGTCGGCGAGCCGTTCGTCGCGGCGAACGGCGGCCGCCCCGTCTCGCTGCAGCGCTTCTCCTCCGGGATCGAGGGCGAGCAGTTCTTCTCGAAGAACCCGCCCAAGGGCGCGCCCGAGTACGTCCGGTCCGTCCCGGTGACGTACCCGAGCGGGCGCGTGCATCCGCAGCTCGTGATCGACGAGCCCGCGGCCGCCGTCTGGGCGGCGCAGATGAACACCGTCGTCTTCCACCCGTGGGCGTCCCGCGCCGATGCGCCCGACCTGCCCGACCAGCTCCGGATCGACCTCGACCCGCAGCCCGGCACCGACGTCGCCGACGCGGTCGTCGCCGCGCACGCGCTGCGGGAGGTCCTGCGGGAGGCCGGCCTCGACCCGTTCGTGAAGACGTCCGGCAACCGTGGCCTGCACGTCTTCGCGCCGATCGTCGCCGAGCACGAGTTCCTCGACGTCCGCCACGCGGTGATCGCCGCGGCGCGCGAGCTGGAGCGGCGGATGCCCGAGCAGGTCACGACGGCGTGGTGGAAGGAGGAGCGCGGCGAGCGGATCTTCGTCGACTTCAACCAGGCCAACCGTGACCGCACGATCGCCGGTGCCTACAGCCCGCGGCCGCTCGCGCACGCTCCCGTCTCCACTCCGCTGGACTGGGACGAGCTCGACGGCGTCGACCCGCGGGCCTTCACGATCCGCACGGTCCCGGTGCGCCTCGCCGAGCGCGGTGATCCGTGGGCCCGTATGCACGACGCCCCCGGCCGCCTCGACGCCCTGCTCGGCTGGTGGGAGCGCGATGTCGCCGCCGGCCTCGGCGAGCTGCCGTTCCCGCCCGACTTCCCCAAGATGCCGGGCGAGCCGCCCCGCGTGCAGCCCAGCCGCGCGAAGAAGGCCTAGCCGAGGACGTCGCCGAGGTCGTACGCGGTCGGCTGCTCCAGCTGCTCCACGGTGCAGGAGGCGGCGTCGCGGTCCGGGCGCCAGCGCTCGAACTGCACGGTGTGCCGGAAGCGGTCGCCCTCGCGCTGGTCGTAGCGGACCTCGAGCACGAGCTCGGGACGCAGGCGCACGAAGGAGGTGTCGCGGCCGCTCGAGAACCGGCTCCGCTCGCCCTCGCCGCGCACCGGTGCTCCCTCCGCGTCGCGCTCGACCGCGGGTGCGAGCTCCTCCAGCAGCTGCACGCGTCGCTCGTCGCTGAAGGCCGAGGCCCCGCCGACCTGACGGACCTCTCCGTCGTCGCCGTGCAGGCCGAGCAGGATCGAGCCCACGCCCGGCTTGGAGGCGTGCTCGCGGTACCCGATCGCGATCACGTCGGCCGTGCGGTGGTGCTTGACCTTGAGCACGGCGCGCTTCCCGGGGGAGTAGGGCGCGGCCAGGGGCTTCGCCACGACGCCGTCCAGTCCTGCGCCCTCGAAGCGCTCCAGCCAGTCGCGCGCCAGGGCCTCGTCGTCGGTGGCGCGGCCGAGGTGCAGCGGATGTGGGACGCCGGCCATCACCGCGGCGAGCGCCTCCCGCCGCGCCGAGTACGGCTCCTCGAGCATGCTGCGCCCGTCCACGGCGAGCAGGTCGAAGGCGACGAGCATCGCCGGGGTGGTCTCCGCCAGCATCCTCACGCGGCTCGCGGCCGGATGGATGCGCTGCGAGAGCAGGTCCCAGTCGAGCCGCTGCGCTCCCGGCTCGCCGGTCGCCAGGACGATCTCGCCGTCGAGCACGCAGCCGTCGGGGAGCAGCCGGAGGAAGGCCTCGACGAGCTCGGGGAAGTACCGGGTCAGCGGCTTGGAGCCGCGGCTCCCGATCTCGCACTCCCCGCCGGCGACCGAGACGATCGCGCGGAACCCGTCCCACTTCGGCTCGTAGGAGTATCCGCCCGCGACGGCGGTCTGCTCCGGCACCGCCGGAACGGCCTTGGCGAGCATCGGGGCGAGGGGGAGCGCGAACGGGAGGTCCATGCCCTGATCATCCCGGCCGCGGTCTCCGCCCGCACCCCCTTCCGGAAGGCTGTGGACCGGGACGTTCCGGGCCCGCCGCGGAGGTTCGAGGCGTAGCGTTCCCGGCATGAGCATTGACTGGAAGCGCTGGACGCCCGTCGCCGTCGTCCCCGCGGTCGTCGTCGCCGCGGCCGTCGCCCTCCCCCTCTCGGCGAGCGCCGCGGGGGATCTCCCCGAGAAGTCCGCCGCCGACCTCCTCGCCTTCGTCGCCGAGAGCGACGCCACGGCGTTCTCCGGCGAGATCCAGCAGACCTCGGACCTCGGCCTGCCCGACCTCTCGGCGCTCGACGGCTCCGCCGGCTCGGCGTCCGCCGACCCCGCCGACTCCCTCGTCGAGCTCGCCACCGGCTCGCACCAGGCGCGCGTGTACGTCGACGCCGAGAAGGGCGCGCGCCTCCAGGTGCTCGACCGGCTCGCCGAGCGCGACGTCGTCGCCTCGACGACCGACGGAGTCTGGATCTACGACTCGAGCGCGAACACCGCCACCCACCTCGTGCCTCCCGCGGGCGGAGCCCCCGAGGCCTCGCCGGGCGATCAGGTCGTGACGCCGTCGTCCGCCGCCGAGCAGCTGCTCGCCGCGATCGACCCGACGACCACGGTCGCGGTCGGCTCGGACGTCAGCGTCGCCGGGCGCGACGCGTACGAGCTCGTGCTCACGCCCCGCGACGGCGGCACCCTCGTGGGCTCCGTGACCGTCTCGGTCGACGGCGAGACGGGCCTTCCGCTCGGAGTGGCCGTGACCGCCCGCGGGGGCACCGCGCCCGCGTTCAGCGTCGCGTACACGAGCATCGACTTCTCGACGCCCGACGCGTCCCTCTTCTCCTTCACGCCCCCGGCCGGCGCCGAGGTGACGGAGCAGGCCGCTCCGGTCGACGACGCGGCGGACGCCTCCGACGCGCCCGCCGCGGACACCACCGGGCACTCGGACGTCGTCACCACGGGCGCCGGCTGGACGAGCGTCGTCGAGCTGCCCGCCGGTGACGCCGACGCGCTCTCCTCGCTCGACGCGGTCACCACGCCGGTCGACGGCGGCCGCGTCCTCTCCTCCGCCCTGCTGACCGTCCTCGTCACCGACGACGGACGCGTCCTCGCCGGCGCGGTCCCGGCCGAGACGCTCCGCGACGCGGCCTCCGCTCGGTGACGGCGGGCGAGCTCGCAGTCGAGACGCGGGGCCTCACCAAGCGCTTCGGGCGCCAGGAGGCGGTCTCCGGTCTCGACCTCGCCGTTCCCCGCGGCGCCGTCTTCGGTTTCCTCGGCCCGAACGGCTCGGGCAAGACCACGACGATCCGGATGCTGCTCGCCCTCGCCGCGCCGACCGCGGGCAGCATCACCGTCCTCGGGCAGGCCATGCCCCGGCGCGCGGCCGAGGTCCTGCCCCGGGTGGGGGCGCTGGTCGAGGGGCCGGGCTTCTACCCGTTCCTCTCCGGAGCGGCCAACCTCCGGCGCTTCGACGCCGCGGAGGCGGGCACCTCGTCCCGCACCCGCGACACCCGTGCGAAGGAGGCCCTCGCCCGCGTCGGTCTCTCGGCCGCGGCGCGCAAGAAGGTCGGCTCCTACTCCCTGGGCATGAAGCAGCGGCTCGGCATCGCGGTCGCCCTGCTCTCGCCGCGCGACCTGATCGTGCTGGACGAGCCCACGAACGGCCTCGACCCGCAGGGCACCCGCGAGGTCCGCGCTCTCGTGCGCGGACTGAACCAGGACGGCACGACCGTCCTCGTCTCCAGCCACCTCCTCGCCGAGATCGAGCAGCTCTGCACCCACGCCGCCGTCATGCGCACCGGGCGCCTCGTCGCCCAGGGCGGGCTCGACGAGCTGCGCGGGGACGCCGCCTCGGTCGAGCTGCTGACGCCCGACCGCGAGCGCGCGATCGTGGCCCTGCACACCCGGGGTCTGGAGCCGCGCACCGCGCCGGGCCCTCACCCCGCCGATCCGCCGCTGGTCGTCGCCGCACTGCCGCCCGGGCTCGAGGCCGAGACGCTGGTCGCCGACCTCGTGCGGGCCGACGTCCGCGTCCGCGGATTCGCCGTCCGCCGCCCCTCGCTCGAGGAGCGCTTCGTCGAGCTGACCGGGGAGGGCTTCGATGTCGAGCGCTGACGCGACCGTCCGCCGCGCGGGGATCGGGTCCCTGCTCGCCTCCGAGCTCGCCCTGCTCTTCCGCCGGCGCCGCACGTGGGCGCTGCTCGCGGCCCTGGCCGCCATCCCGATCCTGCTCGCCGTCGCGGTGCGGCTCTCGGGCGGCGACGGAGGCGGGCCGTCCTTCGTGGGCGCGATCGCCGGCAACGGCCTCTTCACCGGCTTCGCGGCCATCACGGTCGCCGTCCCGCTGTTCCTCCCGCTCACGGTCGGGGTCGTCGCCGGCGACGCGATCGCGGGCGAGGCCTCGCTCGGGACGCTGCGCTACCTGCTGGTCAGCCCCGTCGGCCGCGTGCGGCTGCTCGCGGTGAAGTTCGCCGCCTCCCTCGCCTTCTGCCTCGCCGCAGCACTCACCGTCATGGTGGTCGGGATCCTGATCGGCCTGGCGCTCTTCCCGGCGGGACCGGTGACGCTGCTCTCCGGCAGCACCGTCCCGCTCGGCGACGCGGTCGGCCGGGCCCTGGCGATCGCCGTGTACGCGGCGCTCTCGCTGGTCGGGCTCTCGGCGATCGGCCTCTTCATCTCGACGCTGACCGATGTGCCGGTCGGCGCCATGGCGGCCACCGTCGTCGTCTCCATCGCGGCGCAGATCGTCGGCTCGCTCTCGCAGCTGGACGCCCTCCACCCGTTCCTGCTGACCGACCGGTGGTTCGACTTCGCCGACCTCCTGCGCGACCCGATCGCGTGGAGCTCCTTCGGCGAGAACGCGCTGCTCCAGCTCGCCTACGTCGCCGTGTTCGGGTCCCTCGCGATCGTCCGCTTCACCACCCGCGACATCCTCTCCTGATCCTGGGACGACGGAGGCCGCCCTCCCGCACTGCGGTGGGGGCGGCCTCCGATGTCGACGGGGTCAGTCCTGGGGAGCGATCCCGAAGCTGACGGAGCCGCCCTCGTCCACCTGCGCGTCGAGGACCTTGTCGCCGAGAGCGACGGAGGCGGCGACGTCGAGGAACACGCGCGCGCCGTCCTGCTCCACGACGGCGTCCGTCGTCTCGGGGGCCGCGGCGACCGCGACAGCGAAGTTGCGGGCGTCGAGATCGGTGCCGCTGATGCGCAGGCCTCCCTCGACGGGGGTCTCGGTCTGCCCGGTGATGGTCTTGACGACGGTGCTGGCGTTGTCGGTGAGCGTGAGCATCGGGTCGTTCCTTCCGTCCGTGGTCGATGAGGGGGCCACGTTGCCGGGATCCGGCGGCACCCTCAAGGCGGCGGAGCGGATGTGGAGGGGATGCACACCTGGACGGCCCGGGGAGTCGCGGCGCTCGCCGGAGCCGCGCCGGGCCGGGGGCGCCGCATCGCCTGCCACACTGGCCGGATGCATCCCGCCGACTCCTGCCCCTGCGGAAGCCGCCGCCACTACGCCGACTGCTGCCGCCCCGCCCACCTCGGCGAGGAGCCCTCGCCGACGGCGGAGCGCCTGATGCGCAGCCGCTACAGCGCGAACGTCCTCGGCAGCGCCCCCTACCTGCTCGCGAGCTGGCACCCCTCGACCCGGCCGCGCCGCATCGACCTCGATCCCGACGTCCAGTGGCGCCGGCTCCAGATCGTCGACATCTCGTTCGGCGGGGAGGGCGACGAGGAGGGCCTGGTCGAGTTCCGCGCCTCCTACCGCTCGCCCGCCGGCCCCGGCCTCGTGCACGAGCGCAGCCGCTTCCTGCGCGAGGACGGTCGCTGGCTCTACGTCGACGGCGAGATGCTCGGCGACGAGGCCTGATCCGTCCGGGCCGTCCTACTCTGGAGGCATGGCCAAGGACTTCCGCCGGGCGGACGACGCGTCGCGCTACGAGCTCCACCTCGACGGCGCCCTGGTGGGCGTTCTCGACTACCGCGAGGCGCCCGGCAGCGTCTCCCTCGTCCGCTCCTTCACGACTCCGCCCTTCCGCGGCCGCGGGCTCGCAGGGGAGCTGGTCTCCTTCGCCGTCGACGACATCGAGGCCGCCGGCGGGCGGAGCGTCGTGCCGATGTGCTGGTACGTCGGGCAGTGGTTCGAGCAGCACCCCGAGAAGGCGCACCTCCTCGCTCCCTCCTGAGCCGTTCGCTCACTCGCGGACCGCGGGCTCCACTCCGGCCAGGTCCGGGCCGAGGCCGATGTCGACCAGGCGCAGACGGCCCGCGTAGGAGTCGCCCGGAGGCAGCAGCAGACCGGCCTTGATCGCGCCGAAGGCGACCGTCACATCGGCGCGCAGCACGGTGGGATCGGGGACCGACCCGTCGTCGGGATGGATTCCGCTCGGCAGGTCGACCGCGACGACCACCGGGCGCTCGGCCCGCCGCTCCAGCGCGTCGAGCACCGCCTCGACGACGACGCGCGGCCGCCCCCGCAGCGCGGGCTCCGTCGCTCCGATGCCGAGGATCCCGTCGACCAGGACATCCGCCCGCGCCACCGCCGCGGCGAGGCCGGGCGCGTCGTCGGCCGGCACCTGCCCGCAGCCCTCGTCGAGCGCCACGGCGAGGCCCCGGCGGTGCACCCGCTCGGCCGTGAGGACGAGGACGACGTCGGTCCCGGAGGAGGAGAGCTCGGCGGCCGCGTAGAGCGCGTCACCGCCGTTGTCGCCCGGACCGACCAGGACGAGCACCGAGCCCGGACGGGAGCGGTCGGAGCGCCTGGCGAGCACGAGACGCAGCTCGCGGGCGAGGCCGTCGGCGGCGCGCTGCATCAGCGGCTCCCGCCGGGCCAGGTGCGGAGCCTCGGCGGCCCGCACCTGCGCGGACGTGTATCCCTCGACCATGCGCTCCACTGTGCGCGCGGCGCTGCGGGGGTGCAACCCCGTCAGCTCTCCTGCACCGCCCGGTCCGACTCCTCGACGATCGCCCGCATCGCGGCCTCCGCAGCGTCCGCGTCGCCCGAGGCGACGGCGGCGGCCACCGCCCGGTGCAGCCGCACCGCGGTGGAGTCGGCCTCGCGCGGCATGAGCGCGTTGCGAGTGCGGCCGGCGAGGACCTCGGCGACCAGATCGCCCAGCTGCGCGAGCATCCGGTTGCCGGACGCGGCCAGGAGGGAGCGGTGGAAGGCGGTGTCGGCGGCGAGGTAGGCGGACTGGTCGGCTGCGCGGGAGTGGGTGGAGAGGGCGTCGCCCGCCTCCGTGAGCGCCCGCCGCTGCTCCTCGGTCGCGTTCGCCGCGGCGAGCCGGGCGGCGAGCGGCTCCACCCCGAGTCGGAGCTCGCTGAGCTGGTGCAGCTGGCGCCGCCGGTCCGGGCCGTCCAGTCCCCATGCGACGACACGCGTGTCCAGGGCGTTCCAGCACTCCGGAGGCTGGACCCGCGTCCCCGCGCGGCGGCGGGACGTCACGAGCCCGAGCGTCTCGAGGACGCGCACGGCCTCCCGCATCACCGAGCGGGAGACCCCGCGCCGCTCCGCACGCTCGTCGGCGCTGAAGGTGGTGCCCGGCGCGAGCTCGCCGCGCACGATCTGCGAACCGAGCTCGTCCAGCACCGAGTGGTGCAGCGAGGGCGTCGGCGCGGGCATGCGGTCATCCTGCCATCGCCGGAGTCGCGCCCCGGCCGATCTTCGGGCATGATCGGGACACACGCAGGTTATGTCGGACAAAAGCCGGCCGCTGGCCGTCGGCTCGACCAAGGACGCTCATGACACCGACCCTCCTCCCCGCCCTCCGCGCCGCCGCCGGCAACCGGATGCTCGCGCAGCTGGGCGATCTGGTCGCCGAGGTCCTCGCCGGCCGCACTCGCAACG
>NZ_PSVE01000009.1:0-95747 GCF_002931775.1 Rathayibacter sp. AY1F4 | reverse complement strand
GTGTTGCCGAACCCCAGCGCGAAGCTGGCGACCGCGTCCCCCGCCACCACCGCCGGGCAGGGGCAGCTGATACTCGCCGCCGTCGTCGGCATCGCCGTGATCGTCGTGCTGATCACCTGGCTGAAGCTGCACCCCTTCGTCTCCCTGCTGATCGGAGCGCTGACCACGGGCGTGATCGCGGGGCTGGCGGCGGCGGACGCGGTCGCCAGCTTCGCGCTGGGGTTCGGCAACACCATGGGCGGCGTCGGCATCCTCATCGGCCTCGGCGCGATGTACGGCAAGCTCCTCGCCGACTCGGGCGGCGCGGACCGCATCGTGGACACCCTCATCGCCCGCTCGAGCACTCGCGCGCTGCCCTGGATGATGGGCTTCGTCGGCGCGCTGATCGGGCTGCCGATGTTCTTCGAGGTCGGGCTCGTGCTGCTGATCCCGGTCGTGATCCTGGTCGCCCGCCGGAGCGGTCTGCCGCTGATGAAGGTGGCGATCCCGACGCTCGCCGGCCTCTCGGTGATGCACGGCCTCGTCCCGCCCCACCCCGGACCGCTGGTCGCGATCGACGCGCTCGGCGCGAACCTCGGCGTGACCCTCGCGTTCGGCGTCCTGGTCGCGATCCCCACCGTCGTCGTCGCCGGCCCGCTCTTCGGCCGGGTCGCCGCCCGCTGGGCGCCGGTGGAGACGCCGCCGCTCTTCGGCGAGGGCGCGGGCGAGACGCGCGAGCACCGCCCGGGCTTCGCCGCCGCCGTCGCGAGCATCCTGCTGCCGGTCGTGCTGATGCTGGGGAAGGCGATCGCCGACATCGCGGCCCCCGGATCCGCGGACGCCTGGAAGGGCGCCCTCGACTTCCTCGGCACACCGACCATCGCGCTGGGGATCGCGCTCCTGGCCGGTCTGGTCCTGCTCGGCCGCGGCGGCCGGATGAACCGCACCGAGCTGCAGGCCTCGCTCTCGAGCTCGCTGCCGCCGATCGCGGGCATCCTGCTCATCGTCGGCGCGGGCGGCGGTTTCAAGCAGGTCCTCGTCGACACCGGGATCGGCGGGGTGGTCGCCCAGCTCGCGGAGGGGAGCGGCGCCTCGGCGCTGCTGCTCGCCTGGCTCGTGGCCGTCGTGATCCGCGTGGCCACCGGCTCCGCGACCGTCGCCACCGTGACCGCCGCAGGGATCCTCCAGCCGCTGACCGAGACCATGGACGGGCCGATGGTCGCCCTCATGGTGCTCGCGATCGGCGCCGGCTCGGTGTTCTTGTCGCACGTCAACGACGCCGGGTTCTGGCTGGTGAAGGAGTACCTCGGGCTCAGCATCGGCCAGACGCTCAAGACCTGGACCGTGATGGAGTGCCTGGTCTCGGTGACCGGGCTCGCCGGGGTCCTCCTGATCGGTCTCTTCGTAGGAGGTATCTGATGACCGCTCTTCCCACCGTCCCCGTCCGCGCCGTCGTCGTCATGGGCGTCTCCGGCAGCGGCAAGTCGACCGTCGCGTCGCTCCTGGCGCGCCGACTCGGCTGGGAGTTCCTCGAGGGGGACGACCTGCACCCCCAGGCGAACGTCGACAAGATGCACGCCGGCATCCCGCTGACCGACGAGGACCGGGCGCCCTGGCTGGCCGAGATCGCTTGCGTGGTGGACCAGCGGATCGCCGCGGGCGGCTCGGTCGTCGTGACCTGCTCGGCCCTGCGCCGCCGCTACCGCGACGTCCTGCGTCGCGACGACCTCGTCTTCGCGCACCTCGCGGGATCGAGGGACCGGATCGCCGGGCGGCTCGCCTCGCGAGTCGGCCACTTCATGCCGACCACGCTGCTCGACTCGCAGTTCGAGGCGCTCGAGCCCCTCGGTGACGACGAGCTCCACGTCACGGTCGACGTGGGCGGCGCTCCGGAGGAGGAGATCGCCGAGATCCTCGGAGGGCTCGGCCTCGCCCCCGCGGGCGCCTAGCCCAGCAGCGACTCCACCGGCACGGCCGGGAGGTCGAAGGCCGCGGCGACGGCGGTGTTCGTCACCCGGCCGTCGTGGGTGCTCAGGCCGCGGGCGAGCGCCGGGTCGGCGGCCAGGGCGGCCCGCCACCCGCGGTCGGCCAGCGCGAGCGCGTAGGGGAGCGTCGCGTTGGTGAGCGCGCGGGTCGAGGTCTCGGGAACGGCGCCGGGCATGTTCGCGACGCAGTAGTAGACGCTCCGGTGCACGGGGAACACCGGGTCGTCGTGCGTGGTCGGACGCGAGCCCTCGAAGCAGCCGCCCTGGTCGATCGCGATGTCGACCAGCACCGAGCCCGGCTTCATCGTGGCGACCATCTCGTCGGTCACCAGCTTCGGCGCCTTGGCGCCCGGGATGAGGACGGATCCGATCACGAGGTCGGCGTCGGCCAGCTGCGCGGCGATCTCGTAGGCCGAGGAGGCGCGGGTCTGGATCGCGCCCTGGAAGCGGTTCTCGAGCTGCGCGAGGCGGGGGAGCGAGAGGTCGACGATCGTGACGTCGGCCCCCATGCCGAGGGCGTTCGCCGCGGCGTGCTCGCCGGCCGTGCCGCCGCCGATCACGACGACCTTCGCCTTCGGAGTGCCGGGGACCCCGCCGAGCAGCGTGCCCCGTCCGCCGACGGCACTCATGAGGTGGTAGGCGCCGACCGTGATCGACAGGCGCCCGGCGACCTCGCTCATCGGCGAGAGCAGCGGCAGCCGCCGGTCGTCCAGCTGGACCGTCTCGTAGGCGATGGAGGTCGTCCCCGCCGCGAGCAGCGCATCGGTGCACGGGCGGGAGGCGGCGAGGTGGAGGTAGGTGAAGAGCACCTGGTCGCGGCGCATCCGCGGGTACTCGGCCTCGATCGGCTCCTTGACCTTGAGGACCAGCTCGGACCCGCCCCAGACCTCGTCGGGCCCGTCGACGACGAGGGCGCCGGCGCGGCGGAAGTCGTCGTCCGACACGCGCGAGCCCAGGCCCGCGCCGGCCTCGACGAGGACCTCGTGGCCGCGGCGCACCAGCTCGTGGACGCCGGCCGGAGTGGCGGCGACCCGGTTCTCGTTGTTCTTGATCTCGGTGGGGATCCCGACGCGCATGGCGGCTCCTTCGCTGCGGCCCGCGGGGCGGGCGGTGGGCGCCGATCCTGCACCGGCTCTGCCCCCATCGTGCGAAGATCGTGCCCGGAGCGGAGGAACTCCGCAGGATCGGTCGGAAGTCACCGCACGGGCCGAAGGTTCGTCGGCGGAGTGAGGGAGCGGGCGCATGCCACCGAAGGATCTGCACGACCTCGACGACCTGGATCCGGTCGATCGGACCCTGGTGCGCCTCCTCCGCGCCGACGCGCGGACGCCCAACAGCCGGCTCGCCGAGCGCGCCGGCATCGCCCCGTCGACCTGCGTCGCACGCGTCCGGGGCCTCGTCGAGCGCGGCGTCATCACCGGCTTCACCGCCGAGCTCGACCCGGCGGCGCTCGGCCTGACCCTGCAGGCGCTGATCAGCGTCAGCATCCGCGTCGGCCAGCGCCAGGCGATCACGCGCTTCGCGGAGGAGATCCGCGCGCTGCCCGAGGTGGTGCAGGTGTTCTTCCTCGGCGGCTCGGAGGACTTCATCATCCACGTCGCGGTCCGCGACTCCAGCGACGTGCGGGACTTCGTAGTCTCGAACCTCTCGGCGAACCCGGCGGTGGCCTCGACGCGCACAAGCCTGGTGTTCGACCACCACCGCAAGGGCCCGGCGGTCCCCGAGTAGCGCGAGCCGGCGCGGCCCGAGCGGCCGCTCGGCCCGCGCCCGTCCCTCGGGGCTAGTGCGCCCCGGGGTTCACGTCGCCGCCCCCGCGCTGCATGAGTCCGGGGATGCGCTTGGCGAGCCCCGGGATCGCCTCGTCCGAGATCGAGATCCGCGTGTCGCGCAGGCGCTGGCGCAGCAGGATCTCGACGTCCTCCTCCGGTCGCAGCTCGGCGTCGCCGGCGACCTGCAGCAGCAGGCCGCGCAGCTTCTCGTCGAGCTGCGCGTCGTCGCTGCCGTGCTGGATCGGGTGGTCCTGGGATGCGTTCGTCATGCCTCCATGCTGGCACCGGCGACCCCGTGCCGAGAGGACTTGCGCCGCGGCAGGATGGTCGCATGCCGTTCACCCGCGCCGAGCTCGCAGCGTTCCAGGACCGCACCGTCGAGGACCTGCTGGGCGACGACGTCCGGCTCCTCTTCGTCGGCATCAACCCGGGACTGTGGACCGCCGCCACCGGCGCGCACTTCGCCCACCCCGGCAACCGCTTCTACCCGGCGCTCGTCGCGGCCGGGATCCTCGAGCGCGCGCCGCGCGTGTCCGAGGGGATGAGCGCCGCGGACCGCGCGGAGCTCGTCTCCCGCGGCGTCGGCATCACCAATCTCGCCTCCCGGGCGACCGCCCGTGCCGACGAGCTGACCGCGGAGGAGCTGCGCGAGGGCGCTCAGCGGCTGGTCGCCACCGTGGAGCGGGTGCGGCCCCGGGCCGTCGCGGTCGTCGGCATCACCGCCTACCGGATCGCGTTCGGACGCCGCAGGGCGGTGCAGGGCAGGCAGGAGGAGGACGTGGCGGGCGCGCCGCTCTGGGTGCTGCCGAACCCGAGCGGCCTGAACGCGCACGACACCGTCGCCTCGCTCGGGCGCGCCTACCGCGAGCCGGCGCTCGAGGCGGGGATCGTCTCTTCCGACGCGCTCCTGCCCGGGGACGTCGGACCCCGCCCGCAGGAATAGCCGTCGACCCCCGGAGGTTGCAGAAGTCCATGAGTATGCATGAAGTCAAGTTCGGCGTCGACACGTTCGGCGACGTCACCGCCGGCCCCGACGGCGCCCCGCTGCCGCACGGCCAGGTCCTCCGCGACGTGGTCGAGGAGGGAGTCCTGGCCGACCGGGTCGGCATCGACTTCTTCGGGATCGGCGAGCACCACCGCGCCGACTTCGCCGTGAGCGCACCGGACGTCGTGCTCGCCGCCATCGCGGCCCGCACCGAGCGCATCCACCTCGGCTCCGCCGTGACGGTCCTCTCCTCGGACGACCCGGTGCGCGTCTACCAGCGCTTCGCCACCCTCGACGGACTCTCCGGCGGCCGGGCCGAGGTCATCCTCGGCCGCGGCTCCTTCACCGAGTCCTTCCCGCTCTTCGGCTACGACCTCGCGCAGTACGAGGTCCTCTTCGAGGAGAAGCTCGACCTTTTCCACGCCCTGATCCAGGGCGGCCCGGTCACCTGGCAGGGCACGACCCGCCCCGCGCTCACCGAGCAGAGCGTCTACCCGACCCTCGACAACGGCACCCTCCGCACCTGGATCGGCGTCGGCGGCAGCCCCGAGTCGGTCGTCCGCGCCGCCCGGTACGGCTTCCCGCTCGTCCTGGCGATCATCGGCGGCTCGCCGGCCCGCTTCCGCCCCTACGTCGACCTCTTCGGCCGCGCGCTCGACCAGCTCGAGCAGCCCCGCCTCCCGGTCGCCGTGCACTCGCCCGGCTTCGTCGCCGACACCGACGAGGAGGCGCGCGAGCTGTACTTCCCGCACCACAAGGCGATGATGGACGCCATCGGCCGCGAGCGCGGCTGGTCCCCGATGACCCGCGAGCGCTTCGAGGAGGAGGCCGGCCCCGACGGCGCCATCCACCTCGGCTCGCCCGAGACGGTCGCCCGGAAGATCGCGCGAACGGTCGAGGCCCTGGGCATCGACCGCTTCGACCTCAAGTACAGCGCCGGGACGCTGCCGCACCCGGCGATCATGCGCAACATCGAGCTCTACGGCACGCAGGTCATCCCGCGGGTGCGCGAGCTGCTCGCTCACTGACCCCCGCCGGGCGCCCGTTCTCCGCCGGGCGCTCGGCGCGTTCCGAGCCGACGCAGTGCGCGCTCCCACCGGGCGCCCGGCCCGCGTCGATACACTCGGAACCCCCCGCCCCGACCCTCCCGGAAGCACATGCCCGACAGCCACGCCGCCCGCACCCCCTACGAGGTGCTGGGCGTCGCCGCCACCGCGTCCGACGACGAGCTCCGCCGGGCGTACCGGCTCCGCCTCCGCGAGACCCATCCGGACACGGGAGGCGACGCCGCGTCGTTCCACGCGGTGCAGCTCGCCTGGGAGCGGATCGGCAGCGCCTCCGCCCGCGGCGACTACGACCGAGGCGCTCCCGCCCCCGGGAGGTCCTCCCCGCAGTCGCCGTACACCGGCTCACCGCGCCCGCAGACCGCCTCGGCCGTGCGCGCCCGCTCCTACGGTCACCCGGGAGGCGCGGCGCGCGAGTACTACCTGCGCCTGGTGCGCGAGTGGCTCGGCCGCGGCGTCGAGACCGAGGACCCCTTCGACCCGGCGATCGTCCGCTCCGCTCCTCGCGAGGTCCGCTCCTGGCTCGCGAAGGCTCAGGCCGAGGAGGCGACGGCCGCGCTCGTCGGCGCGCTCGGCATCGCCTACACGATCTGGAACGACGTCGCGGTCGGCGACGGCGGGCTCAAGATCGACCACCTCGTGCTCGGGCCGGCCGGCCTGCTCGCGCTGACCTCCGCCGACTGGGGCGACCCGGTCCGTCTGAGGAAGGGCGAGCTCGAGGGCCCCGGGATCGCCGAGGACGAGAAGCCGATCGCCTCGCTCGCGAAGGCCGCGCGCCGTCTCGGCCGCGAGCTGGGCGTCCGCTTCTCGACGAGCGTCGTGGTCGTGCCGGACGACGCGCTGGAGCAGCCGTTCGAGCAGGTCGAGCGCGGCAGGCACCAGGGCGCCGTCGTCATCCGCCGCTCGCTGCTGCCGCAGCTGCTGCGCTCCGGCACGGACGACCCGCGGCTCGGCGGGTACGGCGAGTCGTTCGAGGTCCGCACCCGCGTGCAGAACCGCATCCGCTTCGTCTGACGCCGCGCTAGCCGCCGCTCGCGACCGAGGCAAGGGGTTAGCGCGCATCCGGCGCCCCGCCCACCATGGGACGTGCCCCCGGGCATCCCACGACGAGCGGAACGAGGACGGACCATGGTGCGATTCGGATACACCCTGATGACCGAGCAGAGCGGACCCAAGCAGCTGGTGGGCTACGCGGTCGACGCCGAGAGGCTCGGCTTCGAGTTCGCGGTCTCGAGCGACCACTACTCGCCGTGGCTGACCGAGCAGGGGCACGCCTCCTACGCCTGGACGCTGCTCGGAGCGGTCGCGCAGGCCACGTCGACCATCGACCTCACGACCTACGTCACCGCGCCGACCATCCGCTACCACCCGGCCGTGGTGGCGCAGAAGGCCGCGACGCTCGCGATCCTCTCCGACGACCGCTTCACGCTCGGCCTCGGCTCGGGCGAGAACCTCAACGAGCACGTCGTCGGCGAGGGCTGGCCCTCGGTCGCCGTGCGCCAGGACATGCTCGAGGAGGCCGTCCACCTCATCCGCGAGCTGCACACCGGCGAGCTGGTGACCTGGGAGGGCGAGTACTTCCGCGTCGACTCCGCCCGCATCTGGGACCTGCCGGACACGCCGGTCGAGATCGGCCTGGCGGTCTCGGGGGAGAAGTCGATCGCCCGCTTCGCGCCGATCGGCGACCACCTCATCACGACCGAGCCCGACGCCGAGCTGATCTCGCAGTGGACCGCGGTCCGCGGTGCGGACGCCGCCCCCTCGCGCACGATCGGCCAGATCCCGGTCTGCTGGGCGCCGGACAAGGAGCAGGGAGTGGCGCTGGCCCACGAGCAGTTCCGCTGGTTCGCCGGCGGCTGGGCGGTCAACTCCGATCTCCCGACCCCCGCCGGCTTCGCCGGAGCGAGCCAGTTCGTGCGCCCGGAGGACGTCGCCGAGCAGATCGCCTGCGGCCCCGACCTCGACGAGCTCGCCCAGAGCTTCGTGCCCTACATCGAGGCGGGCTTCACCGACATCGCCCTCGTCCAGGTCGGCGACGAGCTGCAGCAGCGGTTCCTCGACGAGGCGGCGGAGGGGCTCCTGGAGCGCCTGCGCGCACTCGCTCCCTGAGGCCGCTGGAGGGTCGCGCGGTCAGAATCCGCGGAGGCGCTCGATGTCGCGCCGGTCGCGCTTCGTCGGGCGGCCCGCTCCGCGGTCACGGACGATCACGCCCGGCGCGGACTCCCGGGGTGGCGGCGCGGGTGTCCGGTCCTCCATGCACTCGGCAGCCACCGGCGCACCGACCCGCTTGACCACGAGTCGGCGGACGATCAGCTCCCGGTCGAAGCCGCCGATCCGGGCGCGGACCTCGTCGCCGACCCGCACGGTCTGCGCCGCCTTGGCCCGCTCGCCGTTGACGCGGATGTGGCCGGCCCGAGCCGCGGTCGTCGCGGCGGAGCGCGTCTTGTAGATGCGCACCGCCCAGAGCCACGCGTCCACCCGCACGGCACCGGTCACCGGGATCTGCATCCCCCCAGTCTACGAACGGCGCCCGCTCGCCACCCACCCCGCGGTCCTACACTGGCCGCCGACAAGGAGGTTCCCATGAACCGAGACGACAGCATCTACACCGGAGCGGACGACGCGCTGCGGAGCGGCGACGACCGCATGGTCGCGGCGAACGACAGCTCCGGAGCCGGCGGAACCCGCGGCGACGTCGGCATGAGCACGACGAGCGGCGAGGGCACCGGGGTCCCCACCCGCGGCGCGCCTCCGCAGAGCGGATCGCCGTCCGAGCTGCGCCCCACCGGATTCCCGCACGCGGGCCTGGAGTTCTCGCTCGTGCCGTCCGGGCACGAGGAGTGGCGGATCGAGCACCCGGGCGGTCGCACTGTCGGCGTCCTCGCCGTCATCTCGCACGCGGGCGAGGAGTCGGAGGCCGTGTTCGTCACGCGCCGCGTCGGCTCCGAGGAGGCCGTGGCCGAGGGCACCGACTGGCGCGGCATCGTGTCGGCCGTGATCAACGACGAGGCGGCGGACGAGCGCGATCCGGTCCAGCTCGACCCCACCGTCGAGCACGTCCGCGGCGGACTGATCAGCCGCGGCCCCGCGGACGTCGACGGCCTCTCCTGAGCCCTCTCTCCTCCGGGACGCCGTCCGCGCTCGGCGCGGGGCGTCCCACGAGGGAGGGTCGGTCGCTCAGCGGGCGAGCAGCGCGGCGTTGATCCGGGCCGAGAGGTCGGCGTCGACCCGGCGGTCGGTCCCGTCGACGGCGCGGACGGGTGCGGCGTTGCGCGCGCTCGAGACCAGCCACGCCGCGTCCGCCGCCTCCAGATCGCCCGAGCGCAGCGGACGCACCGCCGTCCCGAGGCCGAGGCCCGGCGCGAGCGAGAACAGGTCGGCCTGCGTGGTGCCGGGCAGCAGCCCGAGGCTCGGCGGAGGAGTCACGAGCTCCCCGCCCGTCAGCAGCACGAGGTTCGAGGTCGGCCCCTCGAGCAGGTAGCCGTCGCTCGACACGAACAGGGCGTCGTCGGCACAGCGCCGGGCGGCCTCCCGCGCGGCCGCACGGTTCACCGCGTACGAGAGCGTCTTCGCGCCGGCGAGCAGCCAGGGCGACGTCGACTGCACGTCCGAGCGCAGCCCGCGGTCCAAAAGCACCACGCGCAAGCCGTCGCGGCGGGCCGGGCCGAAGTCCGGGCTGGTCTGGACGAAGACGACGCCGGTGGGCCGCCCGCCGCCCTCGACGCCGCGGGTCAGGATCGTCTTCACCATCGCCTCGGCGACGGGCGGGTGCGCGGCCACCGCCGCTCCGATCGCCTCGAGCCAGGCGGCCCGGTCCGGCCGGGGCAGGTCGAGCATCCCGGCCGAGCGCTCGAAGCGGTCCAGGTGCGCGTCGAGCGCCTGCAGCCGTCCGTCGACCAGGTTGATCGTCTCGAACACGCCGTCGCCGCGGGTGAAGCCGAGATCGGTGACGTCCAGATCGCCGCGCCCGCTCGGATCGATGCGGTGCGCGGGTCCTCCCGGCGAGTGCGCCTCGGCGTCGAGGGAGGGTCGGTCGAGGACGACGAGGGTCTCAGCGGGCATGGGCGGTGCGGTCCTTCCGGGAGCGGCGGCGGGGTGAGAAGCGGAGCAGCGCGATCGTCAGCAGGGCGCCGATCAGGGAGCCGCTGCCGTTCGAGACGAGGTCCTGCACGTCGGAGACGCGGGTCGGCAGCCACAGCAGCTGCGCGGTCTCGACGGCCGCCGATACGGCGAGCCCGATGGCGGCGGCCCACAGGCGGCGACCCGCCGGCAGCTGCGCGGCGATCAGCGCACCGAGCGGCACGAAGAGCAGCACGTTCGCGGTGAACTCCGCCACGTCGAAGTCGAACCAGCCGGTGAGCCACGTGGAGGCGAGGAAGGCGATGATCCCGCGGATCAGCGCGTTGGGCTCCCCGGCCGGGTAGGGCGCGGGCGTCAGCGTGATCAGGGCGATCAGCGCGAGCCAGGCGAGCGTCGCGAGGCGGAGGGGTCTCGAGCGGCGCATCGTCCGATTCTGCCAGCCCGTCGGGGTCGGGCGCGGCGGGCGCGGTGTGGGAGGCTGGAGGGCATGACCAGCGAGGACCCCGGCGCGGACGCCGTGCTCCCGCGCCACCCCTTCGACGCGTCGCTCGGCGACGGCTGGGTCGAGATCGGCGACGGACGCCGCTTCTGGGGGCGCTTCGGCGCCGCCGGTCTCCTCCTGCGCGATCCGTCGGGACGCGTCCTGCTCCAGCACCGCGTCAGCTGGAGCCACTTCGGGGACACCTGGGGGCTGCCCGGCGGCGCCCGTCACCCCGAGGAGACGGCCTTCGAGGCGGCGCTCCGGGAGTCGGAGGAGGAGGCGGGCGTCCCCGCCGACCTGATCCTGCCCGTGCTCTCCAGCGTCGTCGTGATCGGCCCGTGGAGCTACTCCACCGTCCTGGCCGAGTCCCGCGAGCACTTCACTCCCCGCATCAGCGACGCCGAGAGCACCGAGCTGCGCTGGGTCGCCCCCGAGGACGTCGACTCCCTGCCGCTGCACCCGGGCTTCGGAGCGGCCTGGCCGGGTCTGCGCGCGCTCGGCTCCTCGATCCCGGTGCTCGTCGTGGACGCCGCCAACGTGGTCGGCTCACGCCCCGACGGCTGGTGGCGCGACCGCGCCGGCGCAGCGGAGCGCCTCCTCGCCTCCCTGGCCCGCCTCGCGGAGGCAGGCGTCCCCGGCCGTCTCCTGGGGATCGACGCCGACACGGTCTGGCCGCGCATCGCCGTGGTGCTCGAGGGAGTGGCGCGCGCCGCCCGTCCGGAGGCGGGCGCTCTCATGGAGCGCCTGACGGTCCACGCGGCCGACGGCTCGGGCGACGACGCGATCGTCGAGCTGGTCGGCGCGCTCGAGACCGCGGTCGTCGTCACGGCCGACCGGGGACTGGCCGCCCGCGTCGAGACGCTCGGGGCCGCCGTGGTCGGTCCGCGCTCGCTGCTCGACCTCCTCGATCCCGCCCGGGAATAGGCCGCGGGGGCACCCGGTTGCATCCCCCATGGCTACGACTGCGATGACCCTCGACTCCCACGACCAGACGATCGCCGGCGGCATCGTCCTCATCGACTTCTGGGCCGACTGGTGCGGCCCGTGCAAGCAGTTCGCTCCGGTCTTCGAGGCCACGAGCGAGAAGAACGCCGACATCACGTTCGCGAAGGTCGACACGGAGGACCAGCAGCAGCTCGCCGCGAGCTACGGCATCTCCTCCATCCCCACCCTCGTGGTGTACCGCGACGGCATCCCGCTGATGGCTCAGCCCGGCGCCCTGCCCGCCCCCGCGCTCGACAACCTGATCGAGCAGGTCCGCGGCCTCGACATGGTCGAGGTGCGCCGCCAGTACGAGGAGGCGAAGGCCGCTCAGGAGGCCGGCGCCGCTTCGCAGGCCTGATCCGCCCGGCGCCTCGACCCGCTCCGCAGGCGGGAGGCGCCCGAAGACGCACGAGAACCCCCGGCAGCCGTGAGGCCGCCGGGGGTTCCGTCGTTCCGAGCCGGGATCAGCCGGTGTTCTGCAGACCCGCCGCGACTCCGTTGACCGCGAGCAGGAGCAGCCGCTGGTTCTGCTCCGTCCCGGATCCGCCCGGGTCGGTGCGGAGCGCCTTCAGTGCGCGCAGCTGCAGGAGCGAGAGCGCGTTGACGTACGGGGTGCGCAGGCGCACGGCACGGCCGAGCACGCGGTGGCCCGTGAGCAGGCTCTCCTCGCCGGTGATCGAGAGCACCCACCGGCGGGTGAGCGCCATCTCGTCGAGCACGAGTCCGGCGAGGTCGTCGCGGGAGTCGAGGGCGAGGTAGCGGCGGGCGATGCCCTCGTCGGTCTTCGCGAGCGACATCTCGACGTTGTCGACCATCGTCGTGAACAGCGGCCAGGAGGCGTAGGCCTCGCGGAGCAGGTCGAGGTCGCCGACGGCCTCGAGGGCGCTGCCCAGCCCGAACCAGCCGGTCAGGTTGACGCGGGCCTGGGTCCAGGCGAAGACCCACGGGATCGCTCGCAGGTCCTCGAGCGACTCGACGGAGAGACCGCGGCGGGCCGGACGCGAGCCGAGGGCGAGCAGGCCCACCTCCTCCTGCGGAGTGACCCGGGCGAACCACGGCGCGAAGCCGTCGGCCTTCACGAGCTCGAAGAAGCGGCGGCGCGACTCGCGGTCCATCGTCGCCGCCACCTCGGCGAAGCGCTCCGCGGCGCCCGCGTTGCGCTCGCCGACCGCGGGGGAGGAGGCGAGCAGCGTCGCTCCCGCCACCTGCTCGATGTGGCGGGTGGCGATGTCCGGGTTGCCGTAGCGGGCGAAGATGACCTCGCCCTGCTCCGTCAGCTTGAAGCGGCCGTCCACCGATCCGGGCGGCTGCGCGAGGACGGCCCGGTTGGCCGGCCCGCCGCCGCGGCCGAGCGCTCCGCCGCGCCCGTGGAACAGCGTGAGCACGATGCCCTCGTCGGCCGCCCACTGCGCGATGCGCGCCTGCGCGTCGTAGAGCGCGAGCGTCGCCGAGACCGGTCCGACGTCCTTCGACGAGTCGGAGTAGCCGAGCATCACCTCGAGCCGGTTGCCGGTGGCCGCGAGGCGCGCCTGCACCTGGGGGAGGCGGATCATCTCGGCGAGGATGTCGGTCGAGGCGTCGAGGTCGGCGAAGGTCTCGAAGAGCGGGACCGCGTCGATGATCGGCGGCTTGCCGTCGGTCGCCGCCTCGGCCAGTTCGAAGACCGTCCGCAGGTCGTCGGCCGACTGCGTGAAGGAGACGATGTACCGCCTCGCCGCGTCGGTGCCGAAGCGCTCCTGGACCTTCGCGATCGCCCGGAACACCGACAGGACCTCGAGGCCGCGCTCGTCGAGCTCCTCGCCGGCGCGGATCGCGGCGATCGTCTCGCGGTGCACCTTCGAGTGCTGGCGCACCTCGATCTCGGCGAGGTGGAAGCCGAAGGTCTCGAGCTGCCAGACGAAGTCCTGGAGGTCGCCGTAGGCGGCGCGGACGTCCTCGGCCTCGACCAGGGACTCCTGGAGGGTGCGCAGCTCGGCCAGCAGCTCGGCGGCGGCGGAGTAGGCCAGCGGCCCCTCGGAGCGGGTCGCGGCCAGGCGCTCGGCCGCGAAGAGCAGGACGCGGCGGTGCGCCTCGTTGGGCGAGCGCTCGGCGATGTCGGCGGCGAGCTCGGGAGCCCGCTCGACGCAGGAGGCCCAGAGCGCCTCGACGGCGGCCGACGGGGGAGTGGTCGACGCGTCGAGGGTCAGCGCGCGGCCCACGCGGCGGGCGACCCGCTCGAGGCCCATGAGGACGTGCTCGGAGGCGATGTCCACCGCCGCGAGGGTCGTCTCGGCGGTGACGAAGGGATTGCCGTCGCGGTCGCCGCCGATCCAGGTGCCCAGGCGGACGAAGGCCGGTGCGACCGGTGCCCGGGTGCCCGAGCCCTCGCCGAGCAGGGCGTCGTCGAGGCGGCGGTAGACCCGGGGCAGCACCGAGAACAGCGACTCGTCGAAGACGCTCATCGCGGTGCGCACCTCGTCGAGGGGAGTTGGCTTGGACTCGCGCAGCGGAGCGGTGCGCCACAGCGTGTCGACCTCGGCCAGCAGCCTGCGGCGGATCTCCACCACCACGACGCCGCCCATGCGCGGGTCGTCGCGCTGCTCGAGCAGGTCGCTGATGCGGCGGATGGTCGAGGCCACCGCGCGGCGGCGCGCCTCGGTCGGGTGCGCCGTGAGGACCGGGCGGAACTCCAGTCGGGACAGGCGCGCGAACGCCTCGGCCTCCCCGAGCTCGCCGGTCAGCCGGCGCATCGAGGCGAGGATCGAGTCCTCGGGCGACTGCGCACCGGCGTCGGCCTCGCGCCGGCGCAGCACGCGGACGCGGTGGAACTCCTCCGCCACGTTGACGAGGTGGAAGTAGCAGGTGAACGCCCGGGCGACCTCCTCGGCGCGCTCGAGCGTGAGCGAGGCGACGAACTCCTCCGCCTCCGCGGTCCCGGCGGCGTCACCGCTGTCGTAGGCGCTGATCGTGAGCGCGCGCAGGCGCTCCACGTCCTCGTAGAGGGAGGGCTCGCCCGACTCGCGGAGCACCTGGCCGAGCAGCTCGCCCAGCAGGTGGACGTCGGCGCGGATCCTCTCGTCGAGCGGAGGCGCGGTCGTCCCGTCGGCGGAGGAGGGAGCGGTGGCGGAGGCGGGTGCTGCGGTCGCGGCGGACGCGTCGGAGAACGGAGGCACGGGAGAGACCTTAGCGGCGGTGCGTATCGAGCACATGACGCCTGCGTCACGATCCGAACTGGAATGATCGAGGGGTGACCGTGACAACCGCACCCCCCGCTCCCGCCGTCCAGACCGAGCAGGCGGCACCCCATGTCGTCGTGCTGTTCGGCGCCGTCGGCGACCTGGCCCGGCGCAAGCTCATCCCGGGGATGGCCCACCTCGCGCTCTCCTCCCTCGCACCGGACCTGCAGATCGTCGGCACCTCGCTCGAGGAGCACGACGACGCCTCGTTCCGCGCCTTCGCGAAGCTGGCCTACGACGAGTTCGGGAGCCGCTCCCTGACACCGGCGCAGTGGGACGAGTTCGCGTCCAAGCTCCGCTACGTCCCGCAGTCCGCCGGTCCGGCCGCGCTGGCCGCCGCCGTGACCGACGCCGAGGCGGTCCTCGGCCCGGACGTGAGTCGGCTGCACTACCTCAGCGTCCCGCCCAGGGCCGCGCTCTCGGTCGTGCGGATGCTCGCCGAGGCCGGGCTGGTCGAGCGCTCGCGGATCATCATGGAGAAGCCGTTCGGCGTCGACCTCGAGAGCGCGGTCGTCCTCAACGCGGAGCTCCACGAGACCTTCAGCGAGGAGCAGATCTTCCGGATCGACCACTTCCTCGGCAAGGAGCCGGCGCAGAACATCCTCGCCTTCCGCTTCGCCAACGGCCTCTTCGAGCCCATCTGGAACCGCAACTTCATCGATCACGTCCAGATCGACATCCCCGAGCGCCTGACTCTCGACCGCCGCGCCGAGTTCTACGAGTCCACCGGCGCCTACAAGGACATGGTCGTCACCCACCTCTTCCAGGTGCTGGCGTTCATGGCCATGGAGCCGCCGACCGCGCTGGAGCCCCAGGCCATCAGCGAGGAGAAGAACAAGGTCTTCCGCTCGATGCGTCCGCTCAACCCCGAGAACGTGGTGCGCGGCCAGTACATCGGCTACCGCGACGAGCCGGGCGTCGCCGCCGACTCCGAGACCGACACCTTCGTCGCGCTGAAGTGCGAGATCGACAACTGGCGCTGGGCGGGAGTGCCGTTCTACCTCCGCACCGGCAAGCGGATGGCCGAGGGCCAGCGCATCATCTCGATCGCGTTCCGCGAGCCCCCGAAGAGCATGTTCCCGCAGGGCTCCGGAGTCGGTGCCCACGGCCCGGACCACCTCACCTTCGACCTGGCGGACGCCTCGAAGGTCTCGCTCTCGTTCTACGGGAAGCGCCCCGGTCCCGGCATGCGGCTCGACAAGCTGAGCATGCAGTTCGCACTCCAGGAGACCGACCGCGCGGGCGACGCGCTGGAGGCCTACGAGCGCCTGATCCTCGACGCGATGCGCGGAGACCACACGCTGTTCACCACCGCGGAGGGCATCGAGCGGCTCTGGGAGGTCTCCGCGCCCCTCCTGGAGGATCCGCCGCCCGTCCGTCTCTACGCGCCCGGCTCCTGGGGGCCGAACGCGATCCACCAGCTGATCGCGCCGCACGCCTGGCGTCTGCCGTTCGAGCGGGTCTGGCGCGACAAGCGCTGACCACGCCGCCGTGCGCCCCGCCTAGGCTGGGCGCATGGCGCGCACCGGTGAGGACCGGATCTGGACGGTCCCGAACGTCCTCAGCATGGTGCGTCTCGCGCTGGTGCCGGTGTTCCTCGTGCTCGTGGTCCTCGGCGAGGACGCGCTCGCGCTCCTGACCCTCGTCGTCTCGAGCCTCACCGACTACCTCGACGGCTGGATCGCGCGCCGCTTCGACCAGATGACGCGCCTCGGCCGCGTCCTCGATCCGGCCGCCGACCGCCTCTACATCTTCGCCACCGTGCTGGGCCTCGCGGCCCGCGGACTGGTGCCCTGGTGGCTGGTCGCCGTGCTGCTCGCCCGCGACCTGATGCTCGTGGTCCTGGCGGTCGTCCTGGCGAACAACGGCTACGGACCGCTTCCCGTGCACCACCTGGGGAAATTCGCGACCTTCTGCCTCTTCTACGCGCTCCCGCTGATCATGCTGGGGCAGGCGTTCCCGGCCCTCGCGCCCGCCTCGCTCCCCATCGCCTGGGCCTTCGCGCTGTGGGGCGCGTTCCTCTACTGGTGGGCCGGGATCGTCTACGCCGTCCAGACGCGGGACCTCGTCCTGGGGGTCCGCACAGGTGCTCAGGGGTCCGACGAGGGTCACGATTCGGATACGCTGACCTGATAGGAGGTACGTCTTGGTCGAGCCCGTCGGTGGAGCATCATCCGCCCAGCACAATTCCGTTCCCGGTGAGCCGTCGACGGAGACGACTCTGACGTTCACCGACGACATCGGCGCCCAGCTCGCCGCTCTCGACAACCGCGCGTCGCGCGAGGAGGCCGAGGCCGTCGGCGCTCTGCCCTCGGGATCCGCGCTGCTGGTCGTGCGCCGCGGACCGAACACCGGCGCCCGCTTCCTCCTCGACACCGACTCCACGACGGTCGGCCGCCACCCCGACGCGGGCATCTTCCTCGACGACGTCACGGTCTCGCGCCGGCACGCCGAGTTCGTCCGCCGCGGCACGGCGTTCGAGGTCCACGACCTCGGCTCCCTGAACGGCACCTACTTCGACGGGGTCCGGATCGAGTCCGCGATCCTCACCGACGGCTCCGAGGTGCAGGTCGGCAAGTTCCGCCTCACCTTCTACGCGTCCCGCGCCGACCTCGTCGCCGCTCCGGACGCGTGAGCCGTGGGCCGCTCCTCCGCGCGCGCCCTCCCCACCGGCTCCGCCGCTCTGCTGAGCATCGGGCAGGTGCTGGCCAGGCTCACCACTGAGTTCCCGGACGTCACCCCGTCCAAGCTGCGCTTCCTCGAGGAGCAGGGGCTCGTCTCGCCGGCCCGCACCGACTCGGGCTATCGCAAGTTCTCGGGCTCCGACGTCGAGCGGCTCCGGATGATCCTCGCGCTGCAGCGCGACCACTACCTCCCCCTCAAGGTCATCCGCGGGTACCTCGACGACATCGACGCCGGACGCGAGCCCGCCCTGCCGGCCGGTGTCGGGGGTCCGAGCGCCTCGCTCCTCGGCCCCGCCACGCGCTTGACCCGCGAGGGCCTCGCGGCCGAGTCCGGTGCCACGCCCGCTCTCGTTCAGGAGGCCATCGCCGCCGGGCTCGTGCGGGGCGGCGACGTGTTCGGGGACGAGGCCGTGACGACGCTCAAGGCGCTCGTCGACCTCGGCCGATCGGGTATCGAGCCCCGTCACCTCCGACCGCTCCGCGTCGCCGTCGAGCGCGAGATGTCGCTCATCGAGAGCGTCGTCGCCTCCAGCGCCCGCCGCGGAGAGGCGTCCGGCTCCGCCGGTGCTGCCGAGAACGCGGTGGGGCTCGCGACCCAGCTGGGCACGATCCGCGGGGCGATGGTGCGCAGCGCCCTCTCGCGGATCGCCCGCTCGTGAGGGCCGCGCCGCCGGCCGACGGGCGGCCCGTGCGACACGCCGTGGCGCCGAGGCCGATGTCGTTTACTCGGCCTGCGCCGGTCGGTACGGTAGGGAGCGCGTTCGGAGGATCCGGCGTCCGGATCCGAGAGGCACAGGGATGAGAGAAGTCAGCCGCGACGTCAGCGGCCAGCGCGACCTCGTCCTGTTCACCGACGGACTGCCCGAGCTCGACGCCGACGCGGGCTACCGCGGGGCCGTCGCGGCGCGCGCCGCGGGGATCACCTACCGGCAGCTCGACTACTGGGCGCGGACCGAGCTCGTCGAGCCCACCGTGCGCGGCGCGTCCGGCTCCGGCACGCAGCGGCTCTACGGCTTCCGGGACATCCTCGTGCTGAAGCTGGTCAAGCGCCTGCTCGACACCGGGATCTCGCTCCAGCAGATCCGCACGGCGGTCAACCAGCTCCGCGAGTCCGGGGTCGACGACCTCGCGCAGACGACCCTGATGAGCGACGGCGCGAGCGTCTACCTCTGCACCTCGAACGACGAGGTCATCGACCTGCTCAGCCGCGGCCAGGGCGTCTTCGGCATCGCCGTCGGCAAGGTCCTCCGCGAGGTCGAGTCGAGCCTCGTCGAGCTCGACCACCAGTCGGTCGACCCGGGCGACGAGCTCGCCCGGCGCCGCGCCTCCCGCCGCGTCGGCTGACCGCCCACCCCTCGCGGGTCGGCCGCGGCTCCGGGGACTCCGGGGTCTCCTCCGCGTGCTCAGCTGATCAGGAGCGGACCCGCCTGCAGCCGTGCCGCGCGAGCGACGGGCGGCACCCGAGTCTCACCGTGCTGGTCGAATGGCGGGCCCCGCCCGCGTGATCCGTCCGCTGGACGCGAGCTCCCCGCCGATCACGCCCGCTCACCCTGCTGGTCCGATGACGGGCTCCGTCCGCGTCCCGCCCTGCTGATCTCTCAGCGGGCTCCGCTCGTCTGCGGTCATGCTGATCGAGTAGCGCGCTCCGCCCGCGTACGGATATCCCACGCCGAACTTCGACGCCGAGCGTCTGCCGGCGCCGTCCCTGGCACTCCTCGAGCATCGAGCATCGCCCGCGTCCCGAGACCTCGAGCCGGAGAAGTCCGGCGGACCCGCCGGCCCTAGGTCGCGGCGGGGACCTGCTCGCCGATGCGTCCGGTGCGGATGACGCGGTCGAGCAGCAGGTCGAAGTTGTGCGCCATCTCCTGGGCGCTCTCCCCGGGCCAGACGTGGACGGGCTTCGCCGCGCCCTGCGCCTGCTGGAGGGAGGTGCGCTCCGGGAGCTGCGGGCTGAGGACGAGCGGCCCGAACATGTCGCGCAGCTCCTTGATCCGGAACTGGTGCTCCAACGACTGGACGCGGGCGCGGTTGACGATGATGCCCAGCGGCTGGAGGCGCGGGCTGAGTCCGCGGCGGATCTCCTCGATCGCCCGGAGCGCCCGGTCGGCGGCGGCCACCGAGAACAGGCCCGGCTCCGTGACGACGGCGACGCGGTCGCTCGCGGCCCAGGCCGTGCGGGTCAGGGCGTTGAGCGAGGGGGCGCAGTCGATCAGCACGAGGTCGTAGTCGGCCTCGACGCTCGCGAGGGCCTCCTCGAGCTTCCAGATGTCGCGGATGCTGGGGTGCGGCCCGTCGAAGTTGATCGCGGAGGGGCTGCCGATCAGCACGTCGATCGTGCCGTGGTGCTCCTTGGTCCAGCCGGAGGGGGCGATCGCCGAGCGGACGATCTTCTCCTTCGGCGACGTCAGGACGTCGGCGATGTTGAGGTGGCCGGCGACGTTGATGTCCATTCCGGTCGACACGTCGGACTGGGGATCGAGGTCGACGACCAGCGTTCGCAGGCCCTTCGAGAACGCCGCGGATGCAAGGCCGAGCGTCACCGTGGTCTTGCCGACGCCGCCCTTGAGGGAGCTCACGCTGAGTACATGCATGGCTGACTACTTTACGTTCCTCCGGGCGGCAGAACCTAACCGTTCGCTGCACGCGCCGTCCGCGCCGTCTCCGGAAGCGGGCCGCACTAGCAGTCGGAGCGCGCTCCGACCAAGCCGCCCGGCGCGATCCGGGCCCGCCGGTACACTCGTCCTGAGCGGAAGGAGGCTCGTTCGCATGGATGAGCGCAACGACGAACAGCCCGACACCGGCACCGGTCCCACGCCGCGGACCGCCATGGACGCGGCTCGGGAATCGGGTCAGTACTCCCCGCGAGCGAGCGACACCGCTCCGACCCTCCTGCCCGACGGCGTGCGGATCACCCCGCCCGTCCCGCGGCGCCGCTCCACCGCCCCTGCTCCGGTCGAGGACGAGGACGCGATCGACGTCGGCCGCCTCGGCCTGCCGCCCTCGCGCTCGCACGCTCTCGTGCCCCCGGAGCCGAGTCCTGCTCCGACCCCCTCACCGGCTCCCGCTCACCCGTCCGGCGCGAACGGACCGGTCTCGGCGGGGATCCCCGCCCGAGCGGAGTCCGCCGAGAAGCCCGCGGCGTCCGAGTCCGCGGGGGAGCCCGCCGCCGTCCCCACGCGCCGCGACCGCCTCCGCGCCGAGTCCTCGAGCGCCGCTCCCGCCCCGTCCGCGCCGAGCGCCGCCGTCCCCGAGTCGGCGTCGATGCTCACCCCGGACAGGCTCCTGGAGGTCAACCGCAAGACCCGTCCCGCTCCCACGGGCGGCTGGCACCGCTTCCTCTACGGCCTGACCTTCCACACGGTCAACCTCGGCGACTCCGCGAAGGTGAAGGCGTGGAAGGCGATGGACGAGCGGATCGGCCGGCAGTTCGAGGGCGGCACCCGCTTCGTCCCGGTCATGACCCGCAAGGGCGGCGTCGGCAAGACGACGGTCACGACTCTCCTGGGCATGGCCCTCGCCGACGCGCGCGAGGACCGCATCATCGCGGTCGACGCGAACCCCGACCGCGGCACCCTGGCCGAGCGCGTCCCCAAGCAGACGCGGGCGACCGTCCGCGACGTCGTGAACCGCGCGGCCGGCGTGACCGGGTTCACCGAGTTCTCGACGATGGTCTCCCGTGACGAGACCCGCCTCGACGTCCTCGCCTCCGACACCGATCCGCAGCTCTCCGAGGCGTTCGACGAGGACGACTACAACGTGGTCGCCGACCTGGTCGAGCGCTTCTACTCGATCATGCTCACCGACTGCGGCACGGGCATCGTGCACTCGGTGATGCGGCCCACGCTGCAGCGCGCCGACACGGTGGTGATCGTCTCGGGCGGCAGCGTCGACGAGGCCCGCCTGGCCTCCGAGACCCTCACCTGGCTGGACGCGAACGGCTACGGCGCCCTGGTGCGCAACGCGGTCGTCGCGCTCAACACGGCGACGCAGGGCACGAGCCTGGTGAAGCTGGAGGAGATCGAGTCGCACTTCCGCTCCCGCGTCCGCGACATCGTCCGCATCCCCTACGACCCGGTGCTCGCCGCCGGCTCCGTGGTGAAGTGGGAGCAGCTGCGCGAGGGCACGAAGGACGCCGCGCGCCTGCTCGCCGCGCTCGTGGTCGAGGGCATGCCGGTCCGACGTGTCTGAGCCCCGGGCCTCCGGGGCGGCGTCCGCCGCGCACCAGGACCGCACCGACGGACCCGACGCGTCCACCGACGGCTTCGACCTGATCGTCATCGGGGCCGGCTCCGGCAACTCGATCGTCGGTCCGGAGTTCGACGGCCTGCGGGTCGCGATCCTCGACGACGGCGAGTGGTTCGGCGGCACCTGCCTCAACGCCGGCTGCATCCCGACCAAGATGTTCGTCCATGTCGCCGACGTGGTCACCGACGTCGACCAGGGCGGCCCGATCGGCGTCCACTCCCGCCTCCGCCGCCCCGAGTGGGCCGAGGTGCGCGACCGGGTCTTCGGCCGGATCGACGCGATCAGCGAGGGCGGGTTCGAGTACCGCGATCAGCGCTCCCCGAACGTGACCGTCCTCCGCGAGAGCTTCGGCTTCGAGTCGCTCGGAGACGGCGACCGCCCGCACGTCCTCGTCAGCGCCAGCGGTGCCCGCATCAGTGCTCCGCAGGTGGTCGTGGCCGCCGGCTCGCGGCCCAGGCCGCTCCTCGCCGCGTACGCGCCCGACCCCCGCATCCAGGACTCCTCCTCGGTCATGCGGCTCGACGACCTTCCCGAGCGGATGCTGATCCTCGGCGGCGGCGCGGTGGCCGTCGAGTTCGCCCACGTCTTCTCCTCCTTCGGCACGGCCGTGACCGTCGCCGTCCGCGGCGACCGCCTCCTCCGCGCCCTCGACGAGGACGTCTCGCGCCGGTTCACCGGGATCGCCGCCGAGCGGTACACGGTGCTCACCGGAGTGAGCGCCGAGAGCGTCGACGCCCGACCTGACGGGCTCCGCGTCGCCCTCAGCGACGGCACGACGGTCGAGACCGACCTTCTCCTCGTCGCCCTCGGCCGCGACCCCAACAGCGACACGGTCGCCGCCGCCTCCGTCGGGATCGATCTGCACGAGGACGGCCGGATCAGCGTCGACCCCGAGCAGCGCGTCCTCTCCGGCGGACACCCCGTGCCCGGCCTCTTCGCCCTCGGCGACGTGTCGTCCCGCTGGCAGCTCAAGCACGTCGCCAACCACGAGGCGCGCCTCGTGGCGCACAACCTCCTGCACCCGGGCGAGCTGCTCTCCGACACCCTCTCGCCGGTGCCCGGCGCGATCTTCGCCCACCCGCAGATCGCCCACTTCGGGCTCACCGCGGCCGAAGCGCGGGACCAGGGCCTGGACGTCGTCACCGTCACCCAGGAGTACGGCTCCACCGCCTTCGGCTGGGCGCTCGAGGACGACTCCAGCGCCTGCCTCCTGGTCGTCGGACTCGACGGCGCCCTCCTCGGCGCGCACATCATCGGGCCGCAGGCCAGTATCCTCATTCAGCCGCTCGTCCAGGCCGCCAGCGCCGGCACCGGCATCCGCGGACTCGCCCGCAGCCAGTACTGGCCGCACCCCGCAGCGAGCGAAGTCGTCGAGAACGCCCTCCTGAGCGCGGAGGAGGCCCTGAGGGAGCGCACCACATGACCGAACGCCAGATCCGCATCTTCGGGGACCCGGTGCTGAAGACCCCGTCCACGACCATCGAGACGGTCGACGCCGGCGTCCGCGGCCTCGTCGAGGACCTCGTCGACAGCGTCCGCCCGCCCGGACGCGCCGGCGTCGCAGCCCCCCAGATCGGCGTCAACCTCCGCGCCTTCAGCTACAACGTCGACGGCGTCATCGGCTACATCCTCAACCCCGAGATCATCGAGCTCAGCGGAGACCCGCAACCGGTCGACGAGGGCTGCCTCTCCGTCCCGAACCTCTGGTACCCCGCGATCCGCTACCCGCACGCGAAGGTCCGCGGCACCGACCTCGACGGCAACGAGATCGTCCTCGAAGGCGACGGCCTCATGGCCCAGGCCCTCCAGCACGAATGCGACCACCTCGACGGACGCCTCTACCTCGACCGCCTCTCCCAGGACGACCGGCGCGCCGCCATGAAGGCCGTCCGGGAATCCGACTGGTTCTGAGTTCGATTCCGGGCCGGTCCCTGCCCGGCCCGGCGCGGTCGGCTCAGCGAGGTGGGGGCGTTCCGTGGAGCGTCGTGCGATCCGCCGACGGTGAAGCGCTGGCACGCGCTTCACCGGATACGGCTGTGTTGGTGGGGAGCCGGTCCTTGCCCGGCTCCGCGCGGTCGGCCGCTCAAGATGGGCGCGTTCCGTGGAGCGTCGTGCGTTCCGCCGACGGGAAAGCGCTGGGACGCGCTTTCCCGGATACGGCTGTGTTGGTGGGGAGCCGGTCCTTGCCCGGCTCCGCGCAGTCGGCCGCTCGAGGTGGGCGCGTTCCATGGAGCGTCGTGCGTTCCGCCGACGGTGAAGCGCTGGCACGCGCTTCACCGGATACGGCTGTGTTTTGGGGAGCCGGTCCCTGCCCGGCTCGGCGCGGTCGGCTTCTCGGGGTGGGGGCGTTCTGTGGAGCGTCGTGCGTTCCGCCGACGGGAAAGCGCTGGTACGCGCTTTCCCGGATACGGCTGTGTTGAGGGGGAGCCGGTCCCTGCCCGGCTCCGCGCGGTCGGCTTTTCGGGGTGGGCGCGTTCGGTGGAGCGTCGTGCGTTCCGCCGACGGGAGAGCGCTGGGACGCGCTTTCCCGGATACGGCTGTGTTGAGGGGGAGCCGGTCCCTCCCAGGCTCATCGCGGTCGGCACCGCGACAGGGGCGCGTCGGGGAGAGCGTCGGGCGTTCTGCCGACGGGATAGAGCTGGGCGCGCTATTTCGGAGGCGGCTGCGATCGGGACGGCCTGCTGGTGACGCGGGGAGAGCGCGGGGTCAGCGGAGGGAGATGCCCTCGGTGGCGGGGGCGGCGGAGTAGACGGCGGCGATGGTGTCGGCGAAGTCGGCGAGGATGACGTTGCGCTTGATGCTCATCTTCGGAGTCAGGTGACCGCTCGCCTCCGTGAACTCGGTCGGGAGGATCACGAACTTCCGGATCGACTCGGCGCGGGACACGCGCTCGTTCGCCGCATCGACGGCCCGCTGCACCTCGGCCAGAACGACCGGGTTCACGGCCGCGTCCTCGAGTGAGAGGCCCTTGTCCTGCCCGTTGTTGGCGAGCCACGTCGGCAGCATCTCGGAGTCGAGCGTGACCAGTGCGGCGATGAACGGGCGCTGATCGCCGACGACGACGACCTGGCCGACCAGCGGGTTCGCGCGGATCGGATCCTCCAGCGCCGCCGGAGCGACGTTCTTGCCGCCGGCGGTGACGATGATCTCCTTCTTCCGCCCGGTGACGCGAAGGTACCCGTCCTCGTCCAGGGTTCCGAGGTCGCCCGTGCGGAACCACTCGCCGTCGAAGGACTCGGCCGTCGCCGCCTCGTTGTTCCAGTAGCCGCCGAAGACGTCGATGCCGCGCACCTGGATCTCGCCGTCGCCCGCGATCCGGATCGAGACGCCGGGCATCGCCGGGCCCACCGAGCCGATCTTGAACCGCTCGGTGCGGTTGACCGTGGCGGGCGCCGTCGTCTCCGTGAGGCCGTAGCCCTCGAGGATCTTGATGCCGAGGCTGTGGAAGAAGTGCCCGAGCCGGTCTCCCAGCGGCGCCGAGCCGGACACGGCGAAGCGGACGTTCCCGCCCATGGCGGTGCGCAGCTTCGAGTACACGAGCCGGTCGAAGAGGAGGAACTGCAGCTTCAGGGCGAGCGGCACCGAGCCCGCCTCGAGCGCCATCGAGTGCGCGACGGCGACGTCGGCCGCGCGGCGGAAGATCTTCCCCTTCCCCCCGGCCTCGGCCTTCTGCTCGGCGGAGTTGTAGACCTTCTCGAACACGCGCGGCACGGCCAGGAGGAACGTCGGCTTGAAGGACGCGAGCGAGGGGAGCAGCTGCCTGGTGTCGGCCTGGTGCCCCACCTTCACCCCGCCGTGCACGCAGAGGATCGCGATGAAGCGGGCGAACACGTGCGCCGTGGTGATGAACAGCAGCGTCGACGCGCCGGGCTGGTGGATCAGCTCCGTCAGGGCGACCGCCGAGTTGCGGCTGAGCTCGACGAAGTTCGAGTGCCGGATGATGCAGCCCTTGGGGCGGCCGGTGGAGCCGGAGGTGTAGATGATCGTCGCGATGTCGGTGCCGGTCGCCAGCGAGCGGCGGCGCTCGATCTCGGCGTCCGGCACGTCGACGCCGCGCGCGACGAGCTTGTCCAGATCGCCCAGCCCGATCTGCCAGGCGAGGCGGACCTCGGGAAGGTCGGCGCGAATCTCGTCGAAGCGGGCGAAGTGCTCGGGGGTCTCGACGATCACGGCGTGCGCGCCGGAGTCGGCGAGGTTCCACTGCACCTGTGCGGGAGAGGAGGTCTCGTACACCGGGACGAGGACCCCGCCGGCGAACCAGACGGCGAAATCGATCAGCGTCCACTCGTAGCGCGTCTTGCAGATCAGCCCGACCTTCTCGCCCGGCTCGAGGCCGACGGCGACGAAGCCCTTCGCGAGGGCCGTGACCTGGTCGAGGAACTCCTGCGCCGTCACATCGCGCCAGCCGTCGCCGTCGGGCAGCGCGAAGAGCGGGCGATCGGGCGTCTCGCGGACGCGGTCCAGCAGGAGGGCGGTCGTATTGGCCTGGGGATCGGCCGGAACCACCAGGGGGGAATCGAACTGGTCCACGGCAACTCCTTCGGTACCTGAATGAACGTCGTCTCCACCCTACCGGCGCGGCGCAAGCTGTGGATCCGTTCAGGGTAACGATCCAGGGGTGGCTCCGCGAGGAGGGCCGACACGCGTCGCCGGGTCTCGCCGCTGAGCCGCATCGGAGCGCTCGCGGTCACTACACTCGTCCTGGCCGCCGCTCAGGGCGGCCCGCCGACGCTGCCGCGCCGGTGGCGACGGGAAGGCGGTTCGCGTGCACGCGATCGGGATCGACATCGGCGGCACGAAGATCGCCGGAGCCCTGGTCGACGAGTTCGGGGGGATCCTCCGCGAGGACCGTCGGCCCACTCCTGCCGGGCACCCCGAGCTGATCGTCGACGTCGTGGTCGAGATGGTCGAGCATCTGCGCTCCGGCCTGCTCCCGGGAGACGTCTCCGCGGTCGGAGTCGCCGCCGCTGGCTTCATCGACGCCTCGCAGTCGATCGTCTACTACGCCCCGAACATCAACTGGCGCAACGAGCCCTTCCGCGAGAAGCTCTCGGCCCGCATCGACCTGCCGATCATCATCGAGAACGATGCGAACGCCGCCGGCTGGGCCGAGTTCCGCTACGGCTCGGGCCGCCTCGTCAGCGACATGCTGATGCTCACCATCGGCACCGGAGTGGGTGGCGCGATCGTCATCAACGACCGGCTGCTGCGCGGCGGCTTCGGCGCCGCGGCCGAGATCGGGCACATGCGCGTCGTCCCCGGAGGCCTGCCCTGCGGCTGCGGCGCGCGCGGCTGCATCGAGCAGTACGGCTCGGGCCGCGCGCTCCAGCGCTTCGCCGGCGAGCTGGCCGACGCGGGCGGGATCGGCCAGGGCATCGCCGACGCCCGCGCCCGCAACGGCGGCGAGCTGAACGGCCATCTCATCTCCGAGCTGATCACCGCCGGCGACCTCGGCGCCCTCGCGGCGCTGCGCCAGCTCGGCCACTGGCTGGGCGAGGCGGCGGCCAGCCTGAGCGCCGTCCTCGACCCGCAGATGTTCGTCATCGGCGGCGGAGTGGCGCAGGCGGGCGACCTCCTGCTGGACCCCATCCGCCAGGCCTACCTCGACAACCTCCCCGCCCGGGGCTACCACCCCGAGCCCGAGTTCCGCATCGCGGAGCTCGTCAACGACGCCGGAGTCGTGGGGGCCGCCGACCTGGCGCGCCTGCACGCGAGCTCCCTCTAGCGGCACCCGCCGCACCCGATCCGCCGCACCGCCGAGGAGCCCGATGTTCTACTGGTTCATGAAGCACATCGTCGCGGGCCCGCTCCTGAAGACGATCTTCCGGCCGTGGGTGGTCGGTGCCGACAAGGTGCCGCAGAACGGCGGCGTGATCCTCGCGAGCAACCACCTCTCCTTCATCGACTCCGTGATCCTCCCGCTGGTGATCGAGCGGAACATGGTCTTCCTCGCCAAGAGTGACTACTTCACCGGCAAGGGCCTCAAGGGCTGGGCGACGCGGACGTTCTTCACCGCCACGGGGATGCTGCCGATCGACCGCTCCGGCGGCAAGGCGTCGGAGGCCTCGCTCAACACGGGGCTCCGCGTCCTCGCGGGCGGCCACGCCCTGGGCATCTATCCCGAGGGCACGCGCAGCCCCGACGGCCGCATGTACCGCGGCCGCACCGGAGTCGCGCGCATGGTCCTCGAGGCCCGCGTGCCCGTGATCCCGGTCGCCATGATCGACACGGCGCGCATCATGCCCATCGGCAAGCGCCTGCCGAAGCTCGGCCGCATCGGCATCGTCTTCGGGGAGCCGCTCGACTTCAGCCGCTTCGAGGGCATGGAGGGCGACCGGTTCATCCTCCGCTCGATCACCGACGAGATCATGTACGAGCTCCTCGCCCTGAGCGGCCAGGAGTACCTCGACGTCTACGCGACCTCGGTCAAGGAGAAGCGCGCGGCCCTCACCCGCTGAGCGCGCGCTCGACGCCGGGCCCCCTCCCGGCCGAGCGCCCTGCCAGGCGATAAGCTCGTCAACCGCTGCCGTCCGTCCGGGCGGAGGCCCTCCGCGCGCCGCTGGCGCCCGTCAGAACCGGGAACACCCTCGTGGTCATCGATCCGAACGAACCGTACGTCCTCGCCGCCCCCTCCGTGGTCGCCGGCCTGGACTATTGGCGCGAGCTCGAGATCAAGCAGCAGCCGCAGTGGCCCGACGCGGAGGCCGTGCGAGCGGCGTCCGCCGAGGTGGCCGCGCTCCCTCCGCTGGTGTTCGCCGGCGAGGTGGACCAGCTGCGCGAGCGTCTCGGAGCCGCGGCCCGCGGCGAGGCGTTCCTCCTGCAGGGCGGCGACTGCGCCGAGACCTTCGCCGGAGCGACCGCCGAGCAGATCCGCAACCGCGTCAAGACCGTGCTGCAGATGGCCGTCGTCCTCACCTACGGCGCGAGCATGCCCGTCATCAAGATGGGCAGGATGGCCGGCCAGTTCGCGAAGCCGCGCTCGAGCGACCTCGAGACCCGCGGCGACGTGACCCTGCCCGCCTACCGCGGCGACATCGTCAACGGCTACGACTTCACCCCGGAGTCGCGCGCCGCGGACCCGCGCCGCATCGTGCAGGGCTACCACACCGCCGCCTCGACGCTGAACCTCATCCGCGCCTTCACACAGGGCGGATTCGCCGACCTGCGCCTCGTCCACTACTGGAACAAGGGCTTCACCGAGAACCCGCAGAACCAGCGCTACGAGCAGCTGGCCCGCGAGATCGACCGCGCGGTCAAGTTCATGGTGGCGTGCGGGGCCGACTTCGAGGGCATGAAGCGCACCGAGTTCTACACCGGCCACGAGGGCCTGCTGATGGACTACGAGCGCCCCATGACGCGCATCGACTCGCGGACCGGCACGCCGTACAACACCTCCAGCCACTTCATCTGGATCGGCGAGCGCACCCGCGAGCTCGACGGCGCGCACGTCGACTTCCTGTCGCGGGTGCGCAACCCGATCGGCGTGAAGCTCGGCCCGTCGACCACGCCCGAGACGATGCTCGAGCTGATCGACAAGCTCGACCCCGAGCGGGAGCCCGGTCGCCTCACCTTCATCACCCGCATGGGTGCCGGGAGGATCCGCGACGCCCTCCCGCCGCTGCTCGAGGCCGTCAAGCGGAGCGACGCCCTGCCGCTGTGGGTGACCGATCCGATGCACGGCAACGGGCTGACGACGCCGACCGGCTACAAGACCCGTCGCTTCGACGACGTGGTCGACGAGGTCAAGGGCTTCTTCGAGGCGCACCGCGCCGCGGGGACGCACCCGGGCGGCATCCACGTCGAGCTCACGGGCGACGACGTCACCGAGTGCCTCGGCGGCTCGGAGCACATCGACGAGGCGACGCTCGCCACCCGGTACGAGTCGGTCTGCGACCCGCGCCTCAACCACATGCAGTCGCTCGAGCTCGCGTTCCTCGTGGCGGAGGAGCTCCGGGGCCGCGCGATCTGATCCGGCCCCGACCGCCGGTCGAGTCCCCGTCGAGGGGCTCGACCGGCGGCGTCAGGTCGTGATGGTGATCGACAGTTGGATCGTCGTGCCGCGCTGCACGAGATCGCCGGCCTTGTTGGACTGGTTCGTGACCTTGGTCAGCTCGTTCGGCGCCGCGTCGATCAGCGGGCCGAGCGTCGTCAGGGAGTAGCTCCACGACAGGTCCGCCGCCTCGAGGGCCGCCTTCGCCTCGTCGCGGTTCATCCCCACGACGTTCGGCACGGCGACGGGCTCGGGCCCCTTCGACACGACGACCGAGACGGTGTCGCCGGTCACGGCGGGCGCCTCCGGGTTCGCCTGCGTGAGGACGACGCCCGCGGCCACGGTGTCGCTCCAGTCCTCGCCGCTGCGGTCGAGGGCGAGACCGGCCGCCTCCGCCTTCGCCGTCGCGTCGTCGATCGAGAGGCCGACGACGTTCGGGATCGGTCCGAGGCTCACCACCATCGCGATGGTGCTGGTCTCGGACATCGTCTCGGGCAGCGCCGATCCGTCCGGCAGCGAGGCGGAGACGACCACACCCGCGTCGACGTCGGCGTCGAAGATCTTCGAGACGTCGCCGACGGTGAAGGAGCCGCCCGTCACCGCGGCGGCAGCGTCGGCCTCCGAGAGGCCGGCGAGCGACGGGACCGGCAGCTGGCGCGGCCCGCTCGAGACGGTCAGTGTGATGACGGAGCCCTTGTGCACCCCCTGCCCGCCGGGCGGATCGGAGCTCACCACCGTCCCCGCGGGCACGGTGAGGTCGGGCGTCTCCTGCGGCTGCACCTCGAAGCCCTGCGCCTGCAGCTGGGCCGTCGCGTCCTGCTGCGACTGGCTGACGACGTCCGGGATCGACACGATCGCCCCGGGTCCCTCGCCGAACCACCAGGCCGTCCCGCCGCCGATGAGCGCCAGGAGGAGCACGACCACCGTGAGCAGGACGCCGCGGCGCCGTCGGACGCGGCGCCTGCTCGCGAGCCGGGCGACGGTGTCGTCGTCCTCGTCGACCACGAGCACCGCTCCGGGGGCCGGCGCCGGGTCGAAGACCGAGGTCTGCCCGGGCTCCGCCGGATCGAAGACGGCCGTCGCCGGCGCCGGATCGGCGACGGGCACCGGGAGGGGCGTGACCGCCTGGGTGTCGCCGCGGCGGTCGCTCGGTGTGATGCCCATGAGCCGCTCGGCCTCGAGCAGCTGCGCGAGCATGACACCGGCGTCGCGGGGCCGCATGTCCGGATCGCGCTCGGTCGCCCAGAGGACGAGCTCGTCGAGCGAGGTGGGGACGGAGGCGACCGTCGCGCTGGGGTACGGGACGGAGTCGTTCGCGTGCTGGTACGCGATCTGCATCGGCTGCTCGCCCGTGAAGGGCTGCTCTCCGGTGAGCATCTCGTAGATCATGATCCCGATGGCGTAGATGTCGCTGCGGGTGTCGGCGGTGCCCCGCGTGACCAGCTCGGGGGAGAGGTAGGCGATCGTGCCGAGGAGGGCCTGACCGGAGGCGGTGTTGGCGGAGGCGGCGCGCGCGAGGCCGAAGTCGCCGATCTTGATCCGGCCGTCGTCGGCGAGGAGCACGTTCTCGGGCTTGAGGTCGCGGTGGAGGATCCCGGCGCGGTGCGCGGCGGCGAGACCCGAGAGCACGGAGTGCATGATGTCGACGACCTGCTGGGCGGTCAGCCGGCCGCGTTCCTTGAGCAGGTCGCGCAGAGTGATCCCGGGGAGGTACTCCATCACCAGGTAGGCCATGTCCGAGTCCTGGCCCTGGTCGAAGACGCTGACCACGTTCGGGTGGGCGAGACGGGCGGCGGAGCGCGCCTCCTGGACGAAGCGGTTCTTGAACGTCGCGTCGTCGGAGAGGTGGCCGTGCATGACCTTCATCGCCACGCGGCGCTCGAGGCGCTGGTCGTGCGCGAGGTAGACCGTCGCCATGCCGCCGCGGGCGATCCTCGAGCGCACCTCGTACCGGCCGTCGACGAGACGGCCGAGGAGAGGGTCGAGCTGGCTGGTGGTCACGCGACGAGTCTAGGCAAGACCCCCGGGGGAACCGGTGAGCGACGCCCGGACGGCGCAGGACGGGCCCGACTCCTTCTCCGGGGCGCCCGCAGTTGGCGGCCCTCCGGGCTCGTGGCAGTCTTGACGCGTGACCGACTCGTCCGCTGCCCCCGCCACCTCGACCGATTCCGAGCTCGAGTGGCTGACCGTCCCCGACCTCGTGGAGCTGACCGGGCTCGGCGCCGGCCGGGTCCGCCGCCTCCTCGAGGAGCGCCACCTGCTCGGCACCCGCCGCGACGGCGTGCTGAAGGTCCCCGCCCTCTTCCTCCGCGACGGGGAGCCGATGAGCGAGATCCGCGGCACCGCGATCCTGCTCGCCGACTCCGGCTTCACCGACGACGAGGCGGTCGACTGGATGCTGACGGTCGAGGAGAGCCTGGGCACGAGCCCGATCGTCGCCCTCCGCGCCGGCCGCAAGGCCGAGGTCCGGCGGGTCGCCCAGGCCCTGGCCTGATCCCGCCGGTCCGCTCCTAGGAGGTGCGGACCGTGACCTGGGCGGCCAGCTCGCGCAGCTCCGCCACGCCCTCCGTGCGGAGCGGCGCGTCGGGGAGGACCGCGATCGCCGCGGCCACCTCCTGGTCGATGCGCTCCTCGAGCCGCTCGAGGGCGCCGCTGCCCGCGATGATCTCCTGCGCCCGCGCGATGGACGCCGCGTCGGCGTCGTTCCGGCCCACGACCGCGTCGAGCTCGGCCCGCTCGCCCGGCGAGCACGCGCCGCGGGCGAGGCCGAGCAGCACGGTGCGCTTGCCCTCCCGCAGATCGTCGCCGGCCGGCTTGCCCGTCACTGCAGGGTCGCCGAAGACTCCGAGGACGTCGTCGCGCAGCTGGAAGGCGATCCCGACCGGGAGCCCGAAGCGGCGCAGGGCGTCCAGCTGAGCGTCGTCGCCGCCGGCGAGGGAGCCGCCGATCACCAGCGGCGCCTCGATGCTGTACTTCGCGCTCTTGTAGACCACCACCCGCTCCGCCCGCTGCAGGTGCTCGTGCTCGGGGTGCTGCACCCACGCGCTCTCCTCGAGGATGTCGAGGTACTGGCCCAACGTGACCTCGGTGCGCATCAGGTTGAACTCCGCGCGCGCGCGCTCGGCCGCGACTCGATCCCCGAGCGACCACTCCGCCGCGGCGAAGATCTCGTCCGACCAGACCAGGAGGAGGTCGCCGAGGAGGATCGCGGACGAGCGGCCGAACTCGTCGCGGTCGCCGGTCCAGCCGCCGTCGGCGTGGAAGGAGGAGAAGCGCCGGTGCGCCGCGGGAGCGCCGCGGCGGGTGTCGGAGTTGTCGATCACGTCGTCGTGGACGAGGGCGGCGGCGTGGAACAGCTCCAGGCCGGCGCCCACCCTCGCGATCGGATCTGAGCCGCTCGGATGGGCCTCGCTCGAGGTGCTCGACACGGCGTTCCAGCCCGCCTCGCAGAAGCGCGCGCGGAACCGCTTGCCCCCGCTGAGAAAGTCCCGCGAAAGGTCGCCGAGGGCGGAGACGTCCTCTCCTATGGAGCGCAGAATTGGCGTGCGCCCGGTGAGGAATTCATCGATTCGGAGCTGGACGCGATCGACCAGTCGAGAGCTGTGGTTCACCCGACCAGCCTATGCACCGAAGGTGCCTGGTGCCTGCGTCGGGCTCGGTCTACACTGAAGCGCCGCCCGACCGGTCGAGCCCAGACGCCGCCTATTCCGGTGCCGATCCCCGAAAGGGTCGACGCCGCACCCTGAAGGGGTCACGATGCCGCTTTCGGAACACGAGCAACGGCTCCTCGATGAGATGGAGCGGAACCTCTACCAGAACGACGCCGATTTCGTGGCGGCGGTCGGCAAGGGGCGCGGCGGCACCAACTACCGAGCCCTCGTGCTCGGCATCCTGCTCGGCATCCTCGGTCTCGCCGTGCTCGTCGCGGGCGTGGTCGTGCGCCAGCCCCTCGTCGGCATCCTCGGGTTCGCCTTCATGCTCGGCGGCGTGATCGTGGCCATGCGCCCGGCCGCTGGCGGCTCCGCCGAGCCCGGCCTGCCCGACGTCGGCCGTCCGTCGAAGCCCCGCTCGGGCAACCGCCAGGGGTCCGGCTTCATGGACCGACTGAACGACAGGTGGGACAACCGCGGAGACGGGCGCGGCTAGACCCCCTCCGCTCCACCACAGGGTCGATCCTCACGGATCGGCCCTTTTTTCGTGCCCGCGGCCTCCCTCCCGCGACCTTTCCCCTCCACTTCGCCCCACTGTCGCGATTCCGCGGAAACACGCGGATGACCGGGGCCTCTCCGGCGCGCCCCGCGCCGCGCCGGGGTTGTGAGTGGGGGGAAGTGGAGTACTGTGGAGGACACACCATCCTTGGCCGGAAGAAGTGGGGGGCAGTCCGTGTTCCTCGGCACCTATTCCCCCAAACTCGACGAGAAGGGCCGCGTGATCCTCCCCGCCAAGTTCCGCGACGAGCTCTCCTCCGGAGTCGTCGTCACGCGCGGCCAGGAGCGGTGCCTGTACGTGTTCAGCCAGGCCGAGTTCGAGGTGATGCACGAGAAGATCCGGCAGGCGCCGGTGACCAGCAAGCAGGCGCGGGACTTCCTCCGGGTGTTCCTCTCGGGCGCGAGCGCCGAGACGCCGGACAAGCAGAACCGCGTGACCCTCCCGGCTCCGCTGCGTGCGTACGCGGGCCTCGACCGCGACCTCACCGTCATCGGAGCGGGCAACCGCGCCGAGATCTGGGCGCAGGGCGCCTGGGAGACCTACCTGCAGGAGCAGGAGTCCGTGTTCTCCGACACCCAGGAGGAGGTGATCCCCGGCCTGTTCTAGGTCCTGTCGCGCGACTCCCAGCCACTCGGCGCCCGGACGCACCTTCCCCGGTGTCCGGACGCGAGGTGGATGGGGATCGGACGACAGGAACGGGAACGGCGGGACCGCCATGGCAGAGAACACTCCGAAGGGCGCTCCGCGCCCGACCGAGGAGCGGCACCTCCCGGTGCTGCTCGAGCGCTGCGTCGAGCTCCTGGCTCCGGCGCTGGAGCGCGACGGGGCGGTCGTCGTCGACGCGACGCTCGGCATGGGCGGGCACTCGCTCGCGCTGCTCGAGCGCTTCCCCGGCCTGCACCTCGTGGGCCTGGACCGCGACCCCGAGGCGCTGCAGCTCGCGGGGGAGCGGCTCTCCGCCCACGCCTCCAGGATCGACCTCGTGCACGCCGTCTACGACGAGCTGCCCGACGTGCTCGACGAGCTGGGCATCGACACGATCGACGGTGCGCTCTTCGACCTCGGCGTCTCCTCGCTCCAGCTCGACGAGACCGAGCGCGGCTTCTCCTACTCCAAGGACGCGCCGCTGGACATGCGGATGGACTCGACCGCCCCGCTCACGGCGGCGAGCATCCTCGCCGACTACGACGAGACCGCCCTGCGCCGCATCTTCCACGAGTACGGCGAGGAGCGCCTCGCCGCGCGCTACGCCAAGAAGATCGTGGAGGCCCGTCGCGAGGCTCCGCTGGAGCGCTCCGGCCGTCTCGTCGAGATCATCCAGGCGGCGACCCCGGTCGCGATCCAGCGGAACGGCCACCCCGCCAAGCGCGTCTTCCAGGCGCTGCGGATCGAGGTCAACCAGGAGCTGTCCGTCCTCGAGCGGGCGATCCCCGCCGCCCTGGGCCGGATCAACGAGGGCGGGCGGATCGTCGTCGAGGCGTACCAGTCGCTCGAGGACCGGATCGTCAAGCGCGCGCTCCAGGCCGCGTCCTCCTCCACCGCCCCGGCCGGCCTCCCGATGGAGCTGCCGGAGCACCGACCCGAGTTCCGACTCGTCATCCGCGGAGCCGAGCTCGCCTCCGACGACGAGAAGGCCCGCAACCCCCGAGCGACACCCGTGCGTCTGCGCGCGGCCGAGAGGATCAGGAGCACCGCATGAGCGCCACCGCCGTCATCGACCCCGCCGTCATCGACACCGCCCGCCGAGCACGCCCCGAGGAGGAGGCGCCCCGCCCCCGCATCGAGGCCGTCCCGGCCGGTCAGGCGCAGTCGCGCCCGAAGCTCGTCTACGGGATCGTCGCCGTCGCCGGCCTCTTCGCGATCATCGTCGTCCAGCTCCTGGTGAGCGTCGGCCTCTCGCAGGGGGCCTACCAGATCTCGGCGCTGCAGACGGAGCAGAAATCGCTCACCCGCAGCAACGCGGAGAAGCAGGACGCCGTCGACACGCTGAGCTCGCCGCAGAACCTCGCCACCGCCGCGCAGGGCCTGGGCATGGTCGCCAACACCGCGCCGGTCTACCTCCGCCTCTCGGACGGCGCCGTGCTGGGCGACCCCTCCTCCGCCGCGTCGAGCGAAGTCGCGGGCACCGCCTCCGCGCCGCTCGTGCCCAACGCCCTCGTCCCGGCTCTCCAGCCCGGCGCGAGCGCGTCCTCCCCGGCTGCCGACGGCGCGGCCGTACCGTTGCAGGGCGAGCTGCCCGCGCCCATCACGCACTGACGCACGGCGTCGCGGTCCGCCTCCGCGCGGGCACCCGCCCCGCGGGGCGCACGACGACCATCCGGACCCGACGAACGGCGGCCCGCCCGCCCGGAGCAAGAAGGACACCGCAGCAGTGAGACACCACCGCTCGAGCAGACGCCGCACGGCCGTCACGTTCGTCATCATCGTCGCCGTCGTCGGACTCTTCATCGGCAAGCTGGTGGACATCCAGATCGTGCGGGCGAACGAGCTCACCGATGCGGCCGCCCAGAACCAGTCGAACAGCGTCGTCACCTACGGCCAGCGCGGCCCCATCGTGGACCGCTCCGGGACGGTGCTCGCGGACACCACCACGCGCTACCGGCTGACGACCTCGCCGAAGAACGTGGCCGAGTTCCCGCGCGAGCTGGGCGAGGACCAGAAGGTCATGGTCAGCGTGCAGCAGGCCGCCTCCGAGATCGGCGCGATCACCGGGCAGTCGGTCGAGCAGATCACCGGAGCGGTGGACGCCGCGCTCGCGAAGGACGCGAAGGCCAACTACCTGATCCTCTCGGAGGGGCTCGACCTCGAGGCCTACCAGAAGCTCGTCGCGCTCGACATCCCGTGGACCTACTTCGAGACCCAGCAGGGCCGCAGCTACCCCAACGGCGCGGTGGCCGGCAACCTCGTCGGCTACGTCGGGGCGGACGGAGCGGCCCAGGAGGGCATGGAGTACGCGGAGAACACCTGCCTCGCGGGGCAGAACGGGTCCGAGAGCTACGAGCGCAGCGCCGACTACGTCCGGATCCCGGGCAGCACCGTCTCGGAGACCCCGGCCGTCGACGGCGGGACGCTGAAGCTCACCATCGACTCCGACCTCCAGTACTACTCCCAGCAGGTCCTCTCGCAGCGCGTCGCCGAGGTCGGCGGCAGCTACGGGATCGTCGTGGTGCAGGAGGTCAAGACCGGCAAGCTGCTCGCCGTGGCCGAGACGCCGACCGTCGACCCCAACAACGTCGAGGCGAGCGCCTCCGCCGACCGCAGCTCGCGCGCCTTCCGCGCACCGTTCGAGCCGGGCTCGACCTTCAAGCCGATGACGGCCGCGATGCTGATCGACCAGGGCCAGGCGGGCCCGACGACCCAGGTCGTCGTCCCGGACTCCTTCGAGAAGGACGGCGCCTCGTTCAGCGACGACTTCGCGCACACCCCGACGAACTACACGCTGACCGGTATCCTCAAGGACTCGTCGAACGTCGGCATCTCGATGCTCGGCTCCCGCCTGTCGGCCCAGACCCGCTACGACTACCTGCAGAAGTTCGGTCTCGGCACGCCCACCACGAGCGGCTTCCCCGGCGAGGAGGGCGGCCTGCTCGCCGACTACCAGGACTGGGACAACCAGACGAACTACACGACGATGTTCGGCCAGGGCGTCTCGGCGACCGCGGTGCAGGTCGCGAGCATCTACCAGACGCTCGGCAACGGCGGAGTGCGGCTCCCGTCGCAGCTGATCGACGGCTGCACCACGGCCGACGGCTCCGTCGTGGACGTCCCCGATGCGACGGGCACACAGGTGGTGTCGAGCTCGGCCGCGAAGCAGGTCGTCGACATGCTGCAGACGCACTACAACGAGGGCTGGCTGGCGAACGACATCCACGTCGACGGCTACAACATCGCCACCAAGACCGGTACCGCGCAGCAGCCCGACGGGAAGGGCGGCTACTCGAAGAGCTACACCGTCTCACTCGCCGGGCTCGCGCCGGCGGAGGACCCGGAGTACGTCGTGACGGTCACCATCGCCGATCCGGTTAAGATGAACACGTCCCAGGCGACGGCTCCCGTCTTCCAGCAGGTCATGACCCAGGTGCTCAAGACCAACCGGGTGGAGCCGTCCACGGTGCCGCCCGTCGAGTACCCCACGACGTGGTGAGCCCCGCCGGGACCACGATCCACGCACCAGAACGAGAGAAAGAGCGGGCAGTGCACGACCCTCGCCCGCAGTCCTCCCTCCGCCCCGAGCACCCCGTGCCGCGGAGCCTCTCGCAGCTCGTGGCCGAGTTCTCCCTAGGCCCGGTCCGCGGCCTCGAGGGCGTCGAGGTGAGCGGAGTCACGCTGGACTCGAACCAGGTCGAGTCCGGTGACCTCTACGTCGGTGTCGCAGGACGCCGTGCCCATGGCGCGGCCTTCGCGTCCGCTGCCGCGGCGTCCGGAGCCGTCGCCGTGCTGACCGACCCGGCCGGAGCGGAGCTCGCCGCCGACAGCGGCCTGCCCGTGCTGGTGACCCCCGACCCGCGGGCCGCCCTCGGCGACGTCGCCGCGTGGATCCACCGCACCCGCGAGGACGTCCCGACGCTCTTCGGCGTGACGGGGACCAACGGCAAGACGAGCGTCGTCTACATCCTCGACGCGCTGCTGCGCCGGCTCGGAGTCGTCTCCGGCCTCAGCTCCACCGCCGAGCGCCGGATCGGCGACGTCGCCGTGGTCAGCTCGCTGACGACTCCCGAGGCGAGCGAGCTGCACGGCCTGCTCGCGCGGATGCGGGAGTCCGCCGTCCGTGCGGTCTCGATCGAGGTCTCGGCGCAGGCGCTCACGCGGCACCGGATCGACGGCCTCGTCTTCGACGTCGTCGGCTTCACGAACCTCAGCCACGACCACCTCGACGACTACTCCGATCTGCGCGAGTACTTCGAGGCCAAGGCCGACCTCTTCGAGCCGGAGCGCGCACGCCGCGGCGTCGTCACGGTCGACAGCGCCTGGGGGCGCGAGCTCGCCGAGCGCAGCCGCATCCCCGTCGCGACGCTCGCCGGCTCGCCGGTCGTCGGAGTCGCCCCGACGACGCCCGCCGACTGGTCGATGACGGTGCTGGACGCGACGCCCGACAGCACCACCTTCCGCCTGGAGGGGCCCGAGAACCGCTCCGTCGTCGTCACCGTCTCGCTGATCGGCTGGTACATGGCCTCCAACGCCGCGCTGGCGATCGTGATGCTGGTGGAGTCGGGCTTCGACCTGGACGCCGTCGCGCACGCGCTCGAGGACAGCCGTCTCGACGTCTACATCCCGGGCCGCGCAGAGCTCGTCTCGGGGGAGCGCGGACCGCGCGTCTACGTCGACTACGGCCACACCCCCGACGCGTTCCAGAACGCGCTCGAGGCGCTGCGGACCATCACGCCCGGCCGCCTGTTCATGGTGTTCGGGGCGGACGGGGATCGCGACACGACCAAGCGGAGCGACATGGGCGCCATCGCCGCCCGCCTCGCCGACGTCGTGGTCGTCACCGACTTCCACCCGCGCTGGGAGGATCCGGCCGCCATCCGCGCCGCGCTCCTCCAGGGCGCCCGGGCCGCCGTGCCCGACCGGGAGATCCACGAGATCGCCGACCCGCGCGCCGCCGTGCGCGCCGCCGTCGCCCTCGCGCGCGAAGGGGACTCGATCCTCTACGCCGGGCCCGGCCACGAGGACCACCAGGAGATCGCAGGAGTGCACATGCCGTATTCGGCCAGAGACGACGTCCGTCACGCGCTGCGCGAGGCGGGCTGGCTGTAGATGATCGCCCTCACCCTCACCGAGATCGCCGAGGCCGTCTCCGGACGCCTCCACCTGGCCGGCTCGTCCGCCACGGCCGCCACCGTGATCGACGGAGCGACCGAGACCGACTCCCGCGAGATCGCGCCCGGCGGGATCTTCGTCGCCAAGCGCGGCGAGCACACCGACGGCCACCTCTTCGCTCCCGCCGCCCTCGAGCGCGGTGCCGCGCTCCTCATCGTGGAGCGCCCCCTCGACCTCGACGTGCCGCAGGTCCTCGTCGACGACTCCGTCGAGGCGCTCGGCGCGCTGGCGACCGAGGTCGTCCGGCGCGTCCGCGCGAAGGGCGGGCTGACCGTCATCGGCGTCACCGGCTCGAACGGCAAGACGACGACCAAGAACCTCCTCCGCACCGTCCTCCAGCGGGTCGGCGAGACGGTCGCTCCGCGCGGATCCTTCAACAACGAGGTCGGCGCCCCGATCACGATGCTCCAGGTGTCCGAGTCGACGCGCTTCCTCGTCGCCGAGATGGGCGCGAGCGCGGTCGGCGAGATCCGCCGCCTCGTCCGGATGGCCAGGCCCGACGTCGGCGTCGTCCTCGCCGTGGGCCTCGCGCACGCCGGCGAGTTCGGCGGGATCGAGCGCACGCTCGAGGCCAAGACCGAGATGGTCGCCGACCTCACCGCCGACGACGTCGCCGTGCTGAACGCCGACGACGGCCGGGTCGCCTCGATGGCGGGCCGCACCGCCGCCCGGGTCCTCTGGTTCGGCCGCGGCGAGAGCGCGGACGTGCGCGCCGTCGACATCGACGCGACCGCCGACGGCACCCGCTTCGCCATCGAGGTCTCGGCCGGGGAGGGCCGCGAGGCCGCCCGCGCCGAGCTCCTGCTGCGCGTCCTCGGCGAGCACCACGTGATGAACGCCCTCGCGGCGACCGCCGCCGCGCTCTCGGTCGGAGTGGCGCTGCCCGCGATCGTCGAGGCGCTCGCGACCGTCACCCTCGCCGAGCGCGGCCGCATGGAGGTCCTGGGCGGCGAGGACGTCCGCGTCATCAACGACGCGTACAACGCGAGCCCCGACTCCACCGCGGCCGCCCTGCGCACCCTCGCCCAGATCGCGAAGCCCGGGGGGCGCACCGTCGCCGTCCTGGGAGAGATGAGCGAGCTCGGCGAGTGGGCCGACGAGGAGCACGAGCGCGTGGGCCTCCTGGCCGTCCGCCTCAACATCTCCCAGATCGTGGTGGTGGGCCGAGGCGCCCGCCGGATCCACGTCGCGGCCGAGCGCGAGGGGTCGTGGAGCGGCGAGTCCGTCTTCGCGGAGACCTCCGACGAGGCGTTCGACCTCCTCGAGGACTACCTGCGACCCGGCGACACCGTGCTGGTCAAGTCGTCCAACTCCGCGGGGCTGCGCTTCCTCGCCGACCGTCTCGGGGAGCGTCACCGATGAGGGCACTCCTCCTGTCCGGCGCGTTCTCCGGAGCCTTCACGCTCCTGATGACGCCCCTTTTCATCCGCCTCTTCCACCGCCTGCAATGGGGCCAGTTCATCCGCGAGGACGGACCGAAGTCGCACCACGTCAAGCACGGCACGGCGACGATGGGCGGCATCGTCATCATCATCGGCACCGTGGTCGGCTACTTCCTCGGGATGCTGTTCGGCAACCGGGCGATCGCGCCGTCGGCCCTGCTGGTGCTCTTCATGATGGTCGGGCTCGGGCTCGTCGGCTTCGTCGACGACTTCCTGAAGACCCGCAACCAGCGCAGCCTCGGCCTCGGCGGCTGGGCGAAGATCGCCGGACAGGTCATCGTCGCCGCGGCCTTCGCGGTGATCGCGATCATGGTCCGCGACTCCAACGGCCTCACCCCCGCGTCCACCTCGATCTCGTTCATCCGCGACCTGCCGTTCGACTTCGCCTCCCTCGGCTGGATCGGCATCGGCCTGTTCGTGCTGTGGATCTGCATCATCGTCACCAGCACGTCGAACGGCGTGAACGTCGCCGACGGGCTCGACGGACTCGCCACCGGGTCCTCGATCCTCGCGATCGGCTCCTACGTCATCATCGGGTTCTGGCAGTCGAACCAGTGGTGCTTCGACCAGCACCTCAACCCCGAGGTCGTCGACAAGTGCTACCAGGTGAGTGACCCGTTCGACCTGGCCATCATCGCGGCGGCCGTCTCCGGCGCTCTGGTGGGCTTCCTCTGGTGGAACACCTCGCCGGCGCAGATCTTCATGGGCGACACCGGCTCGCTCGCCCTCGGCGGCGCGCTCGCGGCCCTGGCGATCCTCACCCGCACCGAGCTGCTGGTCCTCCTCATCGGCGGCCTGTTCGTCATCGTGACCGGCTCGGTCATCCTCCAGCGGATCTACTTCAAGCTGACCCGGGGCAAGCGCATCTTCCTGATGAGCCCGCTCCACCACCACTTCGAGCTCAAGGGCTGGGCCGAGATCACCGTCGTGGTCCGGTTCTGGATCATCGCCGGCATCTTCGTCGCCGCCGGAGTCGGGCTCTTCTACCTGGAATGGCTGTCGCTGGCATGACCGATCCCGCCCGTCCCGACTCCCTCCGCAGCTGGCACTCGGACTGGCGCGGCCTGCGCGTCGCCGTGCTGGGCCTGGGCGTCACCGGGTTCTCGGTGGCCGACACGCTGACCGAGCTCGGCTCCGAGGTGCTCGTCCTCGCCGACCGCGCAGACGAGGAGCGCGAGCGCCTGCTCGAGGTGATCGGCGCCCGCCTGCACCGGGCCGACCGCCTCGACTCCGCTCCGGAGGAGCTGCACGCGTTCGCACCGGAGCTGGTCGTGGTGTCGCCCGGCTTCCGGCCGACCCACCCGATCCTCGTGTGGGCGGCGGAGTCCGGGATCCCCGTGTGGGGCGACGTCGAGCTCGCCTGGCGCGTCCGCGACAAGGTCGTGCGCGCCGACGGCACTCCGGCCGACTGGGTGGCCGTCACCGGCACCAACGGGAAGACCACGACCGTCCAGCTCACGGCGACGATGCTCGTGGCCGGCGGCCTCCGCGCCGCACCCTGCGGCAACATCGGCGTGCCCGTGCTCGACGCGGTCCGCGACCCGCAGGGCTTCGACGTCCTCGTCGTGGAGCTCTCGAGCTACCAGCTGCACTACCTGGGCGCGATCGAGCCGATCGCGAGCGCGTGCCTCAACATCGCCGACGACCACCTCGACTGGCACGGCTCGTTCGACGCCTACCGCGCGGCCAAGGGCAAGGTCTACGCCGGCACCCGCGTCGCCTGCGTGTACAACCGCGCCGACGCGGCGACCGAGCAGATGGTGCTCGACGCCGAGGTGGTGGAGGGCGCCCGGGCGATCGGATTCGGCCTCGGCGTGCCCGGCCCGAGCGACTTCGGGATCGTCGACGGCATCCTCTGCGACCGCGCCTTCCTCGAGGACCGCCGCACCAGTGCCCTCGAGATCACCACCGTGGACGAGCTCGCCGCATGGAACCTCGCCGCTCCGCACATCGTCCAGAACGTGCTCGCCGCGGCAGCGCTCTCCCGAGCGTGCGGGATCGAGGTCACGGCCGTCCGCACCGCGCTGGCGTCCTTCGAGCTCGACGCCCACCGCATCCAGGTCGTCGCCGAGCGCGACGGGGTGACCTGGGTGAACGACTCCAAGGCCACGAACCCGCACGCCGCCGACGCCTCGCTGCGCGCGTATCCGTCGGTCGTATGGGTCGTCGGCGGGCTGCTCAAGGGCGTCGACGTGGACGCCCTCGTGGCCGCGCACGTCGGCCGCCTGCGGGGCGCCGTGGTGATCGGCGCCGACCGCTCGGCGCTGCTCGCGGCATTCCGACGACACGCGCCCGCCCTCCCCGTGAGCGAGGCGGTGCCGGACGACACTGGTGCGGTGATGCAGGCGGTCGTCGAGGCGGCCGCGACGCTCGCCCGCTCGGGGGACGTCGTCCTGCTCGCACCCGCCGCGGCCTCGATGGACCAGTTCCTCGACTACGCGGCTCGGGGCCGCTCCTTCGCGGCCGCCGTGGCGACACACCTGGGAGGGGGAGCCGATGACCGCTCCGACGACGAGCCGCCCCGCGGGCCGCTCGCGCACTGAGCCGCGCGGGAAGGACCGGAGCGGGGCCCGTTCCGCGCGGATCGTCCTCTCGAAGGTCTTCGCCTCCCACTCGCCGAACTTCTACCTCCTCTTCGGAACCACGCTCTTCCTGGTGCTGTTCGGACTGACGATGGTGCTCTCCTCCTCGTCGGTCACCTCCTACGTGTCGAGCGACGACTCCTTTGGGGGCTTCCTGCGCCAGGGCGGGTTCGCCCTCCTCGGGATCCCGATGATGCTGGTGGTCTCGCGGCTGCCCCTCGGCGTGTGGAAGCGCGTGACGCCGATCCTGCTCATCGCCGGCTGCGTCCTCCAGTGCCTCGTGCTCTTCACACCGCTCGGCGACTCCGTCGGCGGGAACCGCAACTGGATCCGCCTCGGCGCCTTCAGCATGCAGCCCTCCGAGATCATCAAGCTCGCGCTCGCCCTCTGGCTGGGGCTCCTGCTCGCCCGCCGCTACCGGTCGCCGAAGGACTGGAAGGACGCGCTCATCCCCGTCCTGATCGTCGGCGGCGCGGCGATCGGACTGGTCCTCATCGGAGGCGACCTGGGCACGGTCGTGATCATGGCGGGCATCGTCCTCGCCGCACTCTTCTACGCGAACGTCCAGATGAAGGTCCTCGTGCCGATCGTGGTGGCCGGCGCGATCGGAGCGGTGCTGTTCGCCGTCTCCAGCGACAACCGCCTCACCCGGATCATGTCCTTCCTCGGCGACTGCTCCAACGTCGAGGAGTACCAGAACTCGTGCTGGCAGCCGGTGCACGGCACCTGGGCGATGGCCTCCGGCGGGATCTTCGGCGTGGGCCTCGGCAACTCCAAGGCCAAGTGGTCCTGGCTGCCCGCCGCGGACAACGACTACATCTTCGCCATCATCGGCGAGGAGCTCGGGCTGATCGGAGCGATCGTCGTCCTGGCGCTGTTCGTGGTCCTCGCGGTCGCCTTCTTCCGCGTCATCCACGCGTCCTCCGATCCGTTCGTGCGGATCAGCACCGGCGCGATCATGGTCTGGCTGATCGGCCAGGCGTTCGTCAACATCGGCGTCGTCCTGGGGGTGCTCCCGGTGCTGGGGGTCCCGCTGCCGCTGATCTCCTCCGGAGGCACCGCCCTGCTCAGCTCGCTCCTCGCCATCGGCGTCGTCCTCTCCTTCGCCCGCACTCAGACCGCGCCCCTGCCCGGCGCGGGCGTGCTGCGCCGCAGGAAGGCGGCGGCGGAGTGACCCGCTACCTCCTCGCCGGCGGCGGCACCGCCGGCCACGTCAATCCGCTGCTCGCGACGGCCGACGAGATCCGCAGGCGGAACCCGCGCGACGAGGTGCTCGTGCTCGGCACCGCCGAGGGGCTCGAGGCGCGCCTCGTCCCCCTCCGCGGCTACGAGCTCTCGGTGATCCCGCGGCTGCCGTTCCCGCGCCGCCCGAACGCGGCGGCGCTGCGGTTCCCCGGAGCCTTCCGCGCGACCATCGCCGGCATCGTCCGGACGATCCGCGACCGGCGGATCGACGCGGTGGTCGGCTTCGGAGGGTACGCGGCAGCACCCGCCTACCTGGCGGCCCGCCGCGCCGGCGTCCCCTTCACCGTCCACGAGGCCAACGCGCGCCCCGGGCTCGCCAACCGTCTCGGCGCGCGCGCGACCCGCTCGGTCGGCGTGGCCTTCGAGGGCACGCCCCTGCCGCACGCGCGGGTGGTCGGCATGCCGCTGCGCCGCGAGATCGCCGAGCTCGACCGGGCCGCGCGCCGCGACGAGGCGATGGCGGCGCTGGGCCTCGACCCGTCCCGGCAGACCCTCCTGGTGACCGGCGGCTCCCTCGGCGCTCGACGGATCAACGCGACGGTGCACGCCGCCGCCCGGGATCTCGTCGCCACCGGCTTCCAGGTCCTCCACATCACGGGCGATCGCGCCGAGATCACGGACCCGGGGGTGGCCGGCTACCACCTCCTCGCCTACTGCGACCGGATGGACCTCGCGCTGTCCGCCGCGGACGTGGCCGTCTCCCGCGCGGGGGCAGCGACGGTCAGCGAGCTGACAGCCCTCGGCCTGCCCGCGGTCTACGTCCCGTACCCGGTCGGCAACGGCGAGCAGCGCTACAACGCGCGCGGCGTCGTCGACGCCGGGGGAGCGGTCCTCGTCGAGGACGCCGCCTTCCTCCCCGGCTGGGTCCAGCGGGAGCTCGTACCGCTCCTGGACGACACCGCCCGTCGCGACGAGATGGCGCGCCGGGCCGCCCGCGTGGGAGTCCGCGACGGCTCCGGGCGGCTCGTCGACCTGATCGAGTCGACCCTCTCCGAGCCGCGCTGAGCCCGCTCCGCGCGGCTCGGGAGAGCACTCCCGCCCACCGTCTACACTGATCCGGCGCACCGCGGGAGGCCCCTCCCGCCCGCCGCGACCCACCCGAAAGCGAGAGCCCCGTGATCAAGCCCGACCTCGGCATCACCGTCCCCGACGAGCTCGGCTCGGTCCACTTCATCGGCATCGGCGGCTCCGGGATGAGCGGGATCGCCCGGCTGTTCCACCACGCCGGGCACCGGGTCACCGGTTCCGACGTCCGCGAGTCCCACCCCATCGAGCAGCTGCGGGAGCTCGGCGTCCCGGTCGCCATCGGCCACGACGCGGCGAACCTCGGGGACGCCGAGGCGGTCGTCGTCACCTCCGCCCTGTGGCCCGACAATCCCGAGTACCTGCTCGCGAAGGAGCGCGGCCTGCCCGTGCTGCACCGCTCGCAGGCCCTCGCCTGGCTGGTGCGCGGCAGGCGCCTGGTCGCGGTGGCCGGAGCGCACGGCAAGACCACGTCGACCGGCATGATCGTCACCGGCCTGCTCGGCGTCGACGCCGACCCCAGCTTCGTCAACGGCGGCATCATCGAGAGCCTCGGCACCTCCTCCGCCGCCGGCTCCGGCGAGGTCTTCGTCGTCGAGGCCGACGAGTCGGACGGCAGCTTCCTCCTCTACGACACCGCGGTCGCCCTCATCACGAACGTCGACCCGGACCACCTCGACCACTACGGATCGCTGGAGGCGTTCGAGGAGGCCTTCGTCACGTTCGCCTCCTCCGCGAGCGAGCTCGTCGTCATCTCCTCCGACGACCCCGGCGCCGTCCGCGTCACCGAGCGGCTGGACGGCGGACGGGTGCTGACCTTCGGCGAGGCCGAGAGGGCGGACGTCCGCGTCGTCGACCTCGACCTCGTCGGCCCCGTCGGCTTCTCGGTCGAGTACGAGGGCAGGCGCTACTCGGCCCGCCTCCGCATCCCCGGCCGGCACAACGCGATCAACGCGGCCGGCGCGTTCGCAGTGCTGGTGGGCCTGGGCTTCGATCCAGCCGCCTCGCTCGAGGCCGTGTCGGCGTTCGGAGGCACGGAGCGCCGCTTCGAGCTGCACGGAGCGGTCCGCGGAGTCAGCGTCTACGACGACTACGCCCACCACCCCACCGAGGTGGCCGCCGCCCTCTCCGCCGCGCGCACCGTGGTCGGCGAGGGCCGCATCATCGCCGTGCACCAGCCGCACCTCTACAGCCGCACCCGCCTCTTCGCCCGCGAGTTCGCCGAGACGCTCGAGCGCTACGCCGACGAGACGATCGTCCTCGACGTCTACGGGGCGCGCGAGGATCCGGAGCCCGGAGTGACCGGAGCGCTGGTCAGCGAGAAGTTCGCCGACCCGTCGCACGTCTCGTTCGTCCCGGACTGGGCGGAGGCGGCCCGCCTCACGGCTGGCATCGCGCGCGAGGGCGACTTCGTCATCACCCTCGGCTGCGGCGACGTCTACCGGATCATCCCGCAGGTGCTCGAGTCGCTCGGCGCCAGCGAGGCCGCGCCGGTCGCACGATGACCGCGGTCCTCGCGCCCGAAGCGGGGGAGCGGCCGTGAAGCGGCCGGACGGCGGACGCCCTCCGGCGCCCGGTCGGAGCGTCCCTACGCGCGGCGGCGAGCCGGAGCCGGACACCGAGCCGATCCGGATCGTCACCGCGACCCGCGTGGATCCGGAACCGGCCGAGCGCACTCCGTCGCGCGCGGGCGCGGTCCGCCGCACCCTCTCGGGCCTGCGCCTGCCCGGTGCCGAGAACCGGGCCGTCTCCCGGGCCGCCCGCGAGCGGAGGCGCTACGAGCGGGGGGAGGTCCGCCGCTTCACGAAGCGCGCGCGTCGGCGACGCCTGATCGCCCTGGTCGTGGCCGGGTCGCTCGTCGCCCTCGCCCTGATCGTCGGAGTCGCGGCCTTCTCGCCGCTCATGGCCGTGCGCACGATCGAGATCTCGGGCACCCAGCGCGTCGACGCCGCCGCCCTGCAGAGCGAGCTCGACGACCAGCTCGGCGTCCCGCTCACCCTGGTGGACCGGGACGAGGTCGGCCGCGTGCTGGGCGCGTCCCCGCTCATCCAGAGCTACTCGGTGCAGACCCGGCCGCCGAGCACCCTCGTGGTGTCGATCGTCGAGCGCACGCCCCTCGGCGTGATCGCGGCGGGCGGCCGCTTCGAGCTCGTGGACGCGGCCGGAGTCGTCATCGAGACGGCGGACTCGGCGCAGCCCGGCTACCCGGTCCTCACCACCGCGTCCGGCGACGCCTCGGGAGCCGGCTTCCGCGCGACCGCGCGGGTGCTGCGCTCCCTGCCCGCGTCGCTCGCTCCGCAGGTGACGGCCGCCACGGCCACGACCGGCGACGACGTCTCGCTCACCCTGCAGAACGGCACGGAAGTCGTGTGGGGCGGGTCGGACGAGTCGGCGCTCAAGGCCGTCGTGCTCGAGAAGCTGATGGCCGCGACCGATCCCGCCGTCGTCGGCACCTACGACGTGTCCTCGCCCCAGGCCGCCGTCGTGGCGCCCCGGCCGTGACCAGCGGCGGATCCGCGCGTTCTTTCGAGCGTTGCGGGCGTGTCTGCTGGGAGCGCGACCGGACTCCGCCTACCGTCGGAGCCGAACCCCAAATGCATACTCAGCATAACTTTAAGCCTCAACTACAGGTTTAAGGTTCAGCCCGGAGGCCGGAGACGTGACTTCAAACCAGAACTACCTCGCCGTGATCAAGGTCGTCGGCATCGGCGGTGGCGGCGTCAACGCCGTCAACCGCATGATCGAGCTCGGCCTGCGCGGTGTCGAATTCATCGCGATCAACACGGACGCACAGGCGCTCCTGCTCAGCGACGCCGACGTCAAGCTCGACGTGGGCCGCGAGCTGACCCGCGGACTCGGCGCCGGCGCCGACCCCGAGGTCGGCCGCCGCGCCGCCGAGGACCACGCCGAGGAGATCGAGGAGGTCCTCGCGGGGGCCGACATGGTCTTCGTCACCGCGGGCGAGGGCGGCGGCACCGGCACCGGCGGCGCGCCCGTCGTCGCGCGGATCGCCAAGTCGATCGGCGCTCTCACCATCGGCGTCGTGACCAAGCCCTTCGGGTTCGAGGGACGCCGTCGGCAGACGCAGGCCGAGGCCGGCGTCGCGACGCTGAAGAACGAGGTCGACACGCTCATCGTCGTCCCGAACGACCGCCTGCTCGAGATCAGCGACCGCGGCATCTCGATGCTCGAGGCCTTCGCGACCGCCGACCAGGTGCTCCTCGCCGGCGTCCAGGGCATCACCGACCTGATCACCACGCCCGGCCTGATCAACCTCGACTTCGCCGACGTGAAGTCGGTCATGCAGGGCGCGGGCTCGGCGCTGATGGGCATCGGCTCGTCGCGCGGCGCCGATCGCGCGATCAAGGCGGCCGAGCTGGCCGTCGCCTCACCGCTGCTCGAGGCCAGCATCGACGGCGCGCACGGCGTGCTCCTCTCGATCCAGGGCGGCTCGAACCTCGGCATCTTCGAGATCAACGACGCGGCGCGCCTCGTCCAGGAGGCGGTGCACGCCGAGGCGAACATCATCTTCGGTGCCGTGATCGACGACACGCTCGGCGACGAGGTGCGCGTCACCGTCATCGCCGCGGGGTTCGACGGCGGAGAGCCGGGCGGAACCGCTCAGGCCGCGATCGCCCAGCCGCGCCAGCAGCAGAGCTCGGCGAGCGAGTCGGCCGCCGAGCCCGTCCCGGCTCCCGCAGCCGCCCCTGCGGCCGGCTCGATCTGGTCGAGCACCCCCGTCGCCGCCCCGGCCCCTGTCGCCGACCCGTCCTTCGACGACGACGACAGCGACCTGGACATCCCCGACTTCCTCAAGTAGTCGTGCCGGATCCGGAGCTGGCCGCGCGCTGGGCCGAGGTCTCCGAGCGGGTCGCCGACGCGACCCGCTCGGCCGGTCGCGAGGCGTCCTCGGTCACGACCATCGTGGTGACCAAGTTCCACCTCGTGTCGCTGCTCCGCGACCTCCTCGAGCTGGGCGTCGTCGACTTCGGCGAGAACCGGCACCAGGAGGCGCAGGAGAAGTCGGCCGAGCTGGCGGGGACCGCTGCGCGCTGGCACTTCATCGGGCAGCTCCAGAGCAAGAAGGCGCGCCAGGTGCGCCGCTACGCCGACGCCGTCCACTCCGTCGACCGGCTCGCGCTCGTCCCGCTGCTGGACGCGGGGGAGGAGCCTCTCGACGTGTTCCTGCAGGTCAACCTCACCGAGGATCCCGACCGCGGGGGAGCGTCGCCCGCCGACGTCGAGCCCCTCGCCGAGGCTCTCGCCGGGGCGCCCGGCCTCACGCTGCGCGGCGTGATGGCGGTCGCTCCGCTGGACGAGGAGCCCCGTCAGGCGTTCGCCCGGCTCCGGTCGATCTCCGACCGCGTGCGCGCCGTCGAGCCCTCCGCCACGGCGATCTCGGCGGGCATGTCGAACGACTTCGCCGAGGCGATCGCGGAGGGTGCGACACACCTGCGAATCGGATCGGCAATCACCGGAGAACGCCCCGCCCGCACCTAACCTCGTGGTGACCCACCTGTGGGAGCACACACGACACGGAGGACACCCCATGGCCAACCCGCTGAAGAAGACGATGGTCTACCTCGGACTCGCCGACGAAGAGGTCGAGTACGAGCGCGCAGAGCCCGTCGAGGCGGCCCCGGCGACGGCCCACCGCGCACCGGTCTCCCCGGTGCAGCCCGTCCCTCCCGTCGAGCCGGTGCAGCAGCCCCGCGCGACGGTCACCCCGCTCCGCAAGCCCACCCCCCAGACCCCGAAGGCGACGGCACCCGCCGAGATGAACGAGATCCTCACCGTCCACCCGAAGCAGTACCGCGACGCGCAGGTCATCGCGGAGAACTTCCGCGACGGCATCCCCGTGATCATCAACCTCTCGCAGATGAGCGATGCGGACGCCCGCCGCCTCATCGACTTCGCGAGCGGACTCTCGCAGGGCCTCTACGGCCGCATCGAGCGCGTGACGAGCAAGGTCTTCCTGCTCTCGCCGTCGCACATCACCGTCGCCGGCGACTCCGCCTCCGCCGAGAGCGACGCCGACGCGTCGTTCTTCGCGAAGTCCTGATCCCGGGGAGCCCTGGCCCCCGGTGACCTCCGTCGTCTCGCTCCTCGGGAGCGTCCTGTACTTCGTGCTGCTGCTCTACTTCTTCGCGATGTGGGCGCGGTTCGTGCTCGACCTCGTCCGCGTGATCCGACGGGACTGGCGCCCCCGCGGTGCCGGCCTCGTCGCCGCGGAGGGCGTCTACACCGTCACGGACCCGCCGATCGGCTTCTTCCGACGCCTGATCAAGCCGGTCTCGATCGGTCCGATCGCCCTCGATTTCGGCTGGAGCCTCACCATGCTCTGCGTCATCGTGGGCATGTACATCGCCACGTGGCTCCAGCGCGCCTGACCGTCCCTGTATCGTTGGCACGTCCGGACGTTCCCCGCGGTGTCAGCACTGCGCCGTGCGCCTGAAGTTGCTAGCTTTAGTCGCGCGTTGTTAAACGTGTACCTACTTGAAATCGAAGGTGGAAAGCCATGGCGCTCACTCCCGAAGACGTTGTCAACAAGCGGTTCCAGCCGACCAAGTTCCGTGAGGGATACGACCAGGACGAGGTCGACGACTTCCTCGACGAGGTCGTCGTGGAGCTCCGCCGCCTGAACCAGGAGAACGAGGAGCTTCGTCAGCGCCTCTCCTCCGGCGACAGCCGCCCCTCGGACGCCCGAGTCTCCGACGCCCCGCGCGAGAGCACTCCTGCTCCCGCCCCGGTGGTCGATGAGGCACCCGAGCCGGAGCCGCAGCCCGAGCCCGAGCCCACCCCGGCTCCCGCACCGGTCGTCGCTCCCGTCAGCTCCTCGCAGTCGGCTCCGGTCGACGAGGCCGAGAGCTCCAGCGGACTCCTGCAGCTCGCCCGCCGCCTCCACGAGGAGCACGTGCGCGAGGGTGCCGAGAAGCGCGACGCGCTCGTCGCCGAGGGTCGTGCCACGGCCGCCCGCATCGTCGCCGAGGCCGAGGCCAAGCAGCGCCAGCAGGTCGCGAAGCTCGAGGAGGAGCGCGCGACGGTCGAGCACCGCATCGACGAGCTGCGCACCTTCGAGCGCGAGTACCGCCAGAAGCTGAAGAGCTACATCGAGGGCCAGCTCCGCGACCTCGACACCCAGCCGGCGTCGACGGAGTCCTCGCTGTCGGGCTTTGGGGCGTAGTCCCGCCGCAGCGGACGTCAGGCCGAGGGTGCTCGTCACCCTCGGCCTCGTCGCGCTCGCGGTCTTCGCGATCGATCAGACCGCGAAGTTCCTGGTCACGACGAACCTGACCCTGGGCGAGGACGTCCACGTCCTCGGCGACGTCCTGATCCTGCACTACGTGAAGAACCCGGGTGCCGCCTTCTCCCTCGCGAGCGGGTCGACCTGGATCTTCTCGATCATCGCGGCGTGCGTCGTCGTCGCCGTGATCTGGTTCTCGCGCCGGATCCGCTCCACCGCGTGGGGCGTCTTCTTCGGCCTGCTGCTCGGCGGCACCCTCGGCAACCTCTTCGACCGGCTGTTCCGAGAGCCCTCCTTCGGGCTCGGACACGTCGTCGACTTCCTCTTCACGCCGTGGCTGCTCCCGGCGATCTACAACGTCGCCGACATCGCGATCTGCACGGCGATGGCGCTGTTCGTCCTCCTGAGCGTGCGGGGCGTCGGCCTCGACGGCACCCGCGAGCGCGCGGGCCGCGACGAGCAGGTCGCGTCCGAGGACGGCGCTCCCGCCGCCCCCGGAGCGGGCGCCCCCGCAGCGGCCTCCTCCGTCGAGGAGGCGGCCCGCGACGCCGACCGCCCCGGCGGACGCTGATGGCGCAGTCCCGAGAGCTGCCGGTCCCGGACGGGCTCGACGGCCTCCGCGTGGACGCGGCCGTCGCGAAGCTGCTCGGCTTCTCACGCACCTTCGCGGCCGAGGTCGCCGAGGCGGGCGGAGTGAGCGCCGACGGACGGGTCCTCGACAAGAGCGACCGCGTGCGCGCCGGAACCTGGCTGAGCGTCGAGTGGAACCCGCGCGAGGAGCCGCGGATCGTGCCGATGGCGGTCCCCGGCCTCGGCATCGTGCACGACGACGACGACATCGTGGTGATCGACAAGCCCGTCGGAGTGGCCGCGCACCCCGCCGTGGGCTGGGAGGGACCGACGGTGCTCGGCGCCCTCGCCGCCGCGGGCTTCACCGTGTCGACCTCCGGTGCGGCCGAGCGCGCGGGCATCGTGCACCGGCTCGACGCCGGCACGAGCGGCCTCATGGTCGTCGCGAAATCCGAGCGCGCCTACACGCACCTCAAGCGCGCGTTCCACGACCGCACGGTCGAGAAGGTCTACCACGCGGTCGTGCAGGGCCACCCCGACCCGCTCGCCGGCACGATCGACGCCCCGCTCGGCCGCCACCCGTCCTCGGACTGGAAGTTCGCGGTCCGCGCCGACGGCAAGCCCTCGGTGACCCACTACGAGACGATCGAGGCCTTCCCGTTCGCCTCCCTCCTCGAGATCCACCTCGAGACCGGCCGCACCCACCAGATCCGCGTGCACATGGCCGCCCAGCGCCATCCGTGCATCGGCGACGCGATGTACGGCGCCGATCCGACCCTCTCGAAGCGGCTCGGCCTCACCCGCCAGTGGCTCGACGCGGTCCGGCTCGGCTTCACCCACCCGGGCTCGGGGGAGTGGGTGCAGTTCGAGGCGTCCTACCCCGAGGACCTGGTGCACGCCCTCGAGGTGCTGCGCGGGGAGTGATCCGCGCTCTCCCGGCCGGACCCGCGTCCAGCGCGGTTAGACTTCTTCCCGCCGTGTCCACGGGCCCTCCCTTGTCGCCGGCCATCCCTCCCCTGCCCGCAGTCCGCCGGAGGCGCATCCTTGCCGAGTAACGATTCCTTCGTCCACCTCCACGTGCACAGCGAGTACTCGATGCTCGACGGTGCAGCGCGGGTGAAGCCGCTGATCGACGCGGCGGTCGAGGAGGGCATGCCGGCCATCGCCGTGACCGACCACGGGAACGTGTTCGGCGCCTTCGACTTCTGGCGCACCGCGACGGCGGCGGGGATCAAGCCGATCATCGGCACCGAGGCCTACCTCACCCCGGGGACGCACCGCTCCGACAAGACCCGCATCCGCTGGGGCGACGGCGGAGGGGACGACGTGTCCGGCTCCGGCGCGTACACCCACATGACGCTGCTCAGCTCGACCACGACGGGGATGCACAACCTCTTCCGCCTCTCCTCGCGCGCGTCGATCGAGGGCTACTACTTCAAGCCGCGCATGGACCGCGAGATCCTCTCGCAGTACTCCGAGGGCCTGATCGGCACCACGGGCTGCCCGAGCGGCGAGGTCCAGACGCGCCTGCGCCTCGGCCAGTACAAGGAGGCCCGCCAGGCGGCCGCCGACTACCGCGACATCTTCGGCAAGGAGAACTTCTTCGCCGAGATCATGGATCACGGCCTCGACATCGAGCGGCGGGTGATCGGCGACGTCATCCGGCTCGCGAAGGACCTCGACCTCCCGCTGGTCGCCACCAACGACCTGCACTACACGCACGCGCACGACGCGACCTCGCACGCGGCGCTGCTCTGCGTGCAGTCCGGAACCACCCTCGACGACCCCAAGCGCTTCAAGTTCGACGCGGACGAGTTCTACCTCAAGTCGCCGCGCGAGATGCGCCAGGTCTTCCGCGACCACCCCGAGGCCTGCGACAACACGCTCCTCATCGCGGAGCGCTGCGACGTCCAGTTCGACACCTCGGCGAACTACATGCCCCGCTTCCCGGTGCCGGAGGGCGAGACGGAGGACACCTGGTTCGTGAAGGAGGTCGAGGCCGGACTGCGCGAGCGCTATCCGGACGGCATCTCCCAGGAGGTGCGCGACCGGGCGGACTACGAGACCCGCGTCATCCTGCAGATGGGCTTCCCCGGCTACTTCCTCGTCGTCGCCGACTTCATCAACTGGTCCAAGCGCAACGGGATCCGCGTCGGTCCCGGCCGCGGCTCCGGTGCCGGCTCGATGGCGGCCTACGCGATGAAGATCACCGACCTCGATCCGCTGCGGCACGGCCTGATCTTCGAGCGCTTCCTCAACCCCGACCGCGTCTCCATGCCCGACTTCGACGTCGACTTCGACGACCGTCGCCGCGGCGAGGTCATCCGCTACGTCACCGAGAAGTACGGCGACGAGCGCGTCGCGCAGATCGTCACCTACGGCACCATCAAGGCGAAGCAGGCTCTCAAGGACGCCTCGCGCGTCCTCGGCTTCCCGTTCGGGATGGGCGAGAAGCTGACGAAGGCCATGCCGCCGGCGATCATGGGCAAGGACATCCCGCTCAGCGGCATCAACGACCCCGCCCACGCGCGCTACAAGGAAGCGCTCGACGTGCGCAACGTCATCGCCGAGGACCCGCAGGCCAAGCTGGTCTTCGACACCGCGCTCGGACTCGAGAACCTCAAGCGCCAGTGGGGCGTGCACGCGGCCGGCGTCATCATGTCCAGCGATCCGCTGCTCGACATCATCCCGATCATGAAGCGGGAGCAGGACGGCCAGATCGTCACGCAGTTCGACTACCCCGCGTGCGAGTCGCTCGGGCTGATCAAGATGGACTTCCTGGGGCTGCGGAACCTCACGATCATCGACGACGCCCTCGACAACATCCGCGCCAACCGCGGACAGGACCTCGTGCTCGAGGACCTCGAGCTCGACGACCAGGCCGCCTACGACCTCCTCGCGCGTGGCGACACGCTCGGCGTCTTCCAGCTCGACGGCGGCCCGATGCGCGGCCTTCTCCGGCTGATGAAGCCCGACAACTTCGAGGACATCTCCGCAGTCCTCGCGCTCTACCGGCCGGGCCCGATGGGCGCCGACTCCCACACCAACTACGCGCTGCGGAAGAACGGCGTGCAGGAGATCACCCCGATCCATCCGGAGCTCGAGGAGCCGCTCTCGGAGGTGCTCGGAGGGACCTACGGCCTGATCGTGTACCAGGAGCAGGTCATGTCGATCGCGCAGAAGCTCGCGGGCTTCACGCTCGCGCAGGCCGACCTGCTGCGGCGCGCGATGGGCAAGAAGAAGAAGTCCGAGCTGGACAAGCAGTTCGAGGGCTTCTCGGGCGGCATGATCGCCAACGGCTACTCGATGGAGGCCGTCAAGACCCTCTGGGACATCCTGCTGCCCTTCTCCGACTACGCCTTCAACAAGGCGCACTCGGCGGCGTACGGCGTCGTCTCCTACTGGACGGCGTACCTCAAGGCGCACTACCCCGCGGAGTACATGGCCGCGCTGCTCACCAGCGTCGGCGACTCCAAGGACAAGATGGCCGCCTACCTCAACGAGTGCCGGCGGATGGGGATCAAGGTGCTCCCGCCGGACGTCAACGAGTCGATCGGCTTCTTCACCGCCGTCGGCACCGACATCCGCTTCGGCCTCGGCGCCGTCCGCAACGTCGGCATGAACGTCGTCGAGGGCATCCGGGCCGCCCGCGAGGAGAAGGGCCGCTTCGAGACGTTCCACGACTTCCTCCGCAAGGTGCCGCTGCAGGTGACCAACAAGCGCACCATCGAGTCGCTGATCAAGGCCGGCGCCTTCGACTCGCTCGGCTCGACGCGCCGCGCCCTGGTCGAGGTGCACGAGGACGCCGTCGAGGCGGCGGTGGGGGAGAAGCGCAACGAGGCGAACGGCCAGGTCGGCTTCGACTTCGACAGCCTCTGGGACGAGCCGCAGGCCGCGATCCAGGTGCCCGAGCGGCCCGAATGGGCCAAGCGCGACAAGCTCGCCTTCGAGCGCGACATGCTCGGGCTCTACGTGTCCGACCATCCGCTCGCCGGACTCGAGACCGAGCTCGCCAAGCACTACAGCACCACGATCGCCGACCTGCTGATCTCGGAGACGATCGCCGACGGCGAGACCGTGGTCGTCGCGGGCCTCGTCACGAGCGTCCAGCACCGCATGGCCAAGGCCTCCGGCAACCAGTACGGGATGATCCAGGTCGAGGACTTCGGTGGCGAGATCACCTGCATGTTCATGGGGAAGGCGTACCAGGAGTTCGCCCCGGCGCTCACGAACGACTCCATCGTCGTCGTCAGAGGCCGCGTCAGCATGCGCGACGACGGTATGAATCTGCACGCGTTCAGCCTGTTCGCCCCCGAGATGAGCCAGGACGGCGACTCGGGACCGCTCACCGTCTCGATGCCCGAGTCGCGCGCGACCACCGACACGGTCTCGCAGCTCAGCGACGTGCTCATCCGCCACTCCGGCCAGACCGAGGTGCGCCTGAAGCTCATCAAGGGCGACACGGCCCGCGTGTTCGAGGTGCCGTTCCCCGTGCGCATCACCCCGGACCTCTTCGGCGAGCTGAAGAGCCTGCTGGGGCCGAACTGTCTGTATTGAATTCCGAGCCGGTCCCTGCCCGGCTCGGCGCGGTCGGCTGGGGAGGGTGGCCGGGTTCTCAAGGGCGTCCTGCGTACGGCTACGACGATCCGCTGACACGCGGATCGCCGGTTTTCCTCGGAGGGTGCGGCGAGAGGGTGGCGGATCGGAGTGCGAGCCTGCGGCCGCCGGTGTCCTCCGGGTGGTCGAGTAGCCGCGCGGCGGCGTATCGGGACCGGGCGAGGGCCGGGCGGGACGGGGTCCGGGCGGGGGAGCGCGCGGCGAGGGAGCGGGGGGAGGGCGGCGCGTAGACTGGGGCGGCCATGATCCAGACTCTCGACCTCCGCGGCCGTCGTCCCTCCTCCGCCGAGCTCCTCGCCCTCGTGCCCCGCAATCCGGGCGCGTCCGCCTCCGTCGGGCCCGTCGTCGCCGAGCTGATCGCCGACGTCCGCGAACGCGGCGCGGAAGCGCTCCTCGACCAGGCGGAGCGGCTGGACGGCGTGCGCCCCCCGCACCTCCGCGTGCCCGCCGAGCAGATCGCCGAGGCGCTCGACCGCCTCGACCCCGCCATCCGCAGCGCACTCGAGGAGGCGATCGCGCGCGTCCGCCGCGCCAGCGCCGCGCAGATCCCCCCGCCCCGCACCACCGAGCTCGACGACGGCGCCACGGTCACCCAGCGCTGGCAGCCCGTCGCCCGCGCCGGGCTGTACGTCCCCGGCGGCAAGGCGGTCTACCCGTCGAGCGTCGTCATGAACGCCGTGCCCGCGCAAGCCGCCGGAGTCGCCTCCATCGCCCTGGTCTCGCCGCCGCAGAAGGCGTTCGGCGGCTCCGTCCACCCCACGATCCTCGCGGCGGCCGCCCTGCTCGGCATCGACGAGGTCTACGCGGTCGGAGGCGCCGGAGCCGTCGCCGCACTGGCCTACGGCGTCGACTCGATCGGGCTGGATCCCGTCAGCATCATCACCGGGCCGGGCAACGTCTGGGTCACCACCGCGAAGCGCCAGGTGCTCGGCCAGGTCGGCATCGACTCCGAGGCGGGCCCGACCGAGATCCTCGTCATCGCCGACGACTCCGCCGACCCGCGCCTGGTCGCCGCCGACCTGGTCAGCCAGGCCGAGCACGACGAGGCCGCCTCCGCGGTCCTGGTCACCGACAGCGCCGAGCTCGCCGCCGCCGTCGAGCGCGAGGTCGCCGCCCAGGCCGCCGCCACCCACCACGCGGAGCGCGTGGCCATCGCACTCGACGGCCCGCAGTCCGCGCTCGTGATCGTCGACGACCTCGAGCTCGCCTGCGCGTTCAGTGACGCCTACGGCCCCGAGCACCTCGAGCTGCACACGGCCGACCCCGTCGCGACGGCCGAGCGGATCCACGACGCCGGCGCGATCTTCCTCGGCCCGACCACCCCGGTGAGCCTGGGCGACTACCTCGCCGGCTCCAACCACGTGCTCCCGACGCTGGGGCAGGCGCGCTTCTCGTCCGGGCTCGGCGCCTACACCTTCCTCCGGCCGCAGCAGCTGATCTCGTACGACCGCGGTGCGCTCGAGCGCGTCGCCCCGCACATCCGCGCTCTCAGCGACGCCGAGGCGCTGCCCGCCCACGGCGACGCCGTCGACGCCCGCTTCGCCTGAGACCGAGAGGCCCTCGATGTTCTGCCCCTTCTGCCGGCACCCCGATTCCCGAGTGATCGACTCGCGCACGAGCGACGACGGCCTCTCGATCCGCCGCCGCCGGCAGTGCCCGTCATGCGGCCGGCGCTTCTCGACGACCGAGACCGCGAGCCTCGTCGTGATCAAGCGCAGCGGAGTCGTGGAGCCGTTCAGCCGCGAGAAGATCGTCAGCGGCGTCCGCAAGGCCTGCCAGGGCCGGCCCGTCACCGACACCGATCTGGCCGTGCTCGCGCAGCGGGTGGAGGAGAGCATCCGCTCCACGGGCGCCTCGCAGATCGACGCGAACGACATCGGCCTCGCCATCCTGCCGCCGCTGCGGGAGCTCGACGAGGTCGCCTACCTCCGCTTCGCGAGCGTCTACCAGGCGTTCGACTCGCTGGACGACTTCGAGTCGGCGATCACCCTGCTCCGCGCCGAGCGCACCTCCGTGCCGCACAGCGCCGACGAGATCTGAGGCCCGGGTGTACCCGCTCCTGTTCCGCACCGTCCTGCGCCGCCTCGACCCGGAGCGGGCTCACCACCTGAGCTTCCCGGTGATCCGGGCCCTCGGAGCCCTCGCTCCGGTCCTGCGCCGGACCACCGTCCCGCGCGGAACGCCCGCGGTCGAGACGCTGGGGCTCCGCTTCGAGACCCCGTTCGGCGTCGCGGCCGGCTTCGACAAGGACGCCACCGCGGTCCTGGGCTTCGGCGCGCTCGGCTTCGGACACGTCGAGGTCGGGACCCTGACCGCTCGGGCGCAGCCGGGCAACGACCGGCCGCGCCTCTTCCGGCTGATCGCGGACCGCGCCGTCGTCAACAGGATGGGCTTCAACAATCACGGCGCCCAGGCTGCGGCGCAGCGGCTGATCCGGCTGCGCAGCGCGCGCCGCCGCCCCGTGATCGGCGTGAACATCGGCAAGAGCCGGGTGGTCGAGGTGGACGACGCGATCGAGGACTACCTGATCAGCACGCGCCTGCTCGCGCCGCTCGCCGACTACCTCGTCGTGAACGTCAGCTCGCCGAACACCCCCGGTCTCCGCGGCCTGCAGGAGATCGACCGCCTCGAGCCGCTCCTCGCGGCCGTCAAGGACGCCGCCGACACGACACCACTGCTGGTCAAGATCGCCCCGGACCTCTCCGACGACGAGGTCGGCCGGGTCGCCGAGCTCGCCGTCCGCCTGGGTCTGGACGGGATCATCGCGACCAACACGACACTCTCCCGGGAGGGCCTCTCGACCGACCGTGCCGTGGTCGAGGCGGCCGGCGCCGGCGGCCTCTCCGGTGCCCCGCTGGCCGCGCGCTCGCTCGAGGTGCTCCGCGTGATCCGCGGCGTCGTCCCCGCGGCCTTCTGCGTGATCTCCGTCGGAGGAGTCGAGACGGCCGAGGACGTGCGCGAGCGCCTCGACGCGGGCGCCACCCTCGTCCAGGGCTACACCGCCTTCATCTACCGCGGGCCCCTGTGGGCTCGGGACATCAACCGGGGACTGGCCCGCGCCTCCTGACCCGCCGTGCACCACGAAGGGCCCCCGGAGCCGCGCGAGGCGCGACCGCAGGGGCCCTTCGTGGTCCGCCGTCCGACTACTCGGGGAAGGCGCGGCGCTTGACCTGGGGCTTCGGCAGGCGCATGACGCGCAGCTGGAGGGCGCGCATCGCGGCGTACCAGCGGATGCCCTTCTCGACCTTGTCGGCGCCGTAGCGCTCGGCGAGCTTCCGGCGCATCCGCATGCCGAGGAGGATGCAGTCGATCACCGCGAGGAGGAAGAACACCCAGAGGATGACCAGCGTCGCGTACTGCAGCTCCGGCTGCGGGAAGAAGCTCAGCAGCAGGACGACGACCATCACCGGGATGAGGAACTCGCCGAGGCTGAAGCGCGCATCGACCCAGTCGCGCACGAACTTGCGCTGAGGACCCTTGTCGCGCAGCGGCAGGTAGCGCTGGTCGCCGGCGGCCAGGCCGATGCGGGCCTGCTCGCGTGACACGGCGGCCTTCTCGCGGGCGTCGCGGGCGGCCTGCTTGCGATCGGTGACGACCAGCGGACGCTTGCGGGCCAGCTCCTGCTCGCGCCGGGTCGGCGTCGGCCGGCCCTTCCCGGAGCCGGGGGAGCCGGCGTCGTCGGGCGTGTCGGTTGCGATCGGGTGCTTGGCCACGGGGAACGTCCTTGGAATCGGGGGTCTCTTAAGATTACCTCCATGGCTCACGACGCTCCGACTCCGCCCGCACTCTCCTCCGACGAGGAGGCCGTCCTCGCCGCCGTCCGCGACGATCTGCCGCGCTCGCTCGCCCAGCTCGGGCAGCTCGTGCGGATCCCGTCCGTCTCGTGGGACGGCTTCGACGCCACCCGCGTGGCCGCCAGCGCCGAGGCCATCGCCGAGCTCGCACGCGAGACGGGCGTCTTCGATGAGGTCGCGATCCACAGCGCCACGATCGACGGCACCGACGTGCTCGGCCAGCCGGCCGTCCTGGCCACCCGCGCCGCCCGCAACGGAGCGCCGACCGTCCTCCTCTACGCCCACCACGACGTGCAGCCGCAGGGCGCCGAGTCGGCGTGGGAGACGCCTCCGTTCGAGCCGACCGTGCGCGGCGACCGCCTGTACGGGCGCGGTGCCGCCGACGACAAGGCCGGAGTCGTGTCCCACCTCGCCGCGGTGCGCGCACTGCGCGAGGTCGCGGGCGAGGACCACGACCTCGGGCTCGTCCTCTTCATCGAGGGGGAGGAGGAGTTCGGGTCGCGCTCGTTCCCCACCTTCCTCCGCGAGCACCACGACGCCCTCCGCGCGGATGCGATCATCGTCGCCGACAGCGACAACTGGGACGTCGACACCCCCGCGCTGACGGTGGGCCTGCGCGGCAACGTCACCTTCACCCTCACCGTCAGGACCCTCGCGCACGCCTCGCACTCGGGCATGCTCGGCGGAGCGGTCCCGGATGCGATGCTCGCGGCGGTCCGCCTGCTCGCGACGCTCTGGAACGAGGACGGCTCGGTCGCCGTCGCCGGCCTCACCGAGCACGACGGAGCGGTGCCGGAGACGACCGAGGAGGACCTCCGCCGCGACTCCGGGCTGCTCGACGGGGTCTCGCCGATCGGCACCGGCGCGATCCTCTCGCGCCTGTGGTCGAAGCCGGCCGTCACGGTCACCGGGATCGACGCGCCCAGCGTCGTCGACGCCTCCAACACCCTCGTCCCGTCCGTGCGCGTGAAGATCAGCGCCCGCATCGCCCCCGGCCAGGACGCGGAGGAGGCCTTCGCCGCGATCGAGAGCCACCTGCGGGCGAACTCCCCGTTCGGCGCACACCTCGCGGTCGAGGACGTCGACACCGGCAGCCCCTTCCTGGTCGACGCGAGCGGCTGGGCCGTGGACCTGGTGAAGGGCGCGATGGCCGACGCGTGGGGACGCGAGCCTCTCGAGACCGGCATCGGCGGGAGCATCCCGTTCATCGCCGACCTCGTGCGCGAGTTCCCCGAGGCGCAGATCCTCGTCACCGGTGTCGAGGACCCCGACTCGCGCGCGCACAGCCCCAACGAGTCGCTGCACCTGGGCGTCTTCAAGCGCGCCGCGCAGACCGAGGCGCTGTTCCTGCTCCGCGCCGCCGCTCACCGCGACTGACCACCGGTCGTGGAATACCCGGGTGACCACCCGGGTTGCAGCCGTAGAATCCCGGAAGGCACGACGACCGTTCCGCCCGTCCCCTGAGGAGTGACATGTCAGACACACTGACCGACCAGACGGCGACCCCCCTCGCCACCCCGCCCAGCGCGGCCCACGGCGTCTCGATGACCCCGACCGCCGCCGCCAAGGTCAAGAGCCTGCTCGAGCAGGAGGGCCGCGACGACCTGCGCCTGCGCGTCGCCGTGCAGCCCGGCGGCTGCTCCGGCCTCATCTACCAGCTCTACTTCGACGAGCGCACCCTCGACGGCGACGCCGCGGTGGAGTTCGAGGGCGTCGGCCTCGTCGTCGACAAGATGAGCGTCCCCTACCTCGACGGCGCCTCGATCGACTTCGAGGACACCATCCAGAAGCAGGGCTTCACCATCGACAACCCCAACGCGGGCGGCAGCTGCGCCTGCGGCGACAGCTTCCACTGACGCCGCGCGGCCCCGGGCCGCTGCGCCTCCGAACGGCGTCCGACAGTCCACTCCGGTGGCCGTCGGGCGCCGTTCGTCACGACTGCACCACTCGGCCGGGACGTCAAGAGCGGGTCGTCGTGCACCGGGCCGCCGGAGCGGAAGGGTAGGCTGGAGCCGGTCTAATACAGTTTCGTGTGAACTGGTCCCCAGTCTTCCGAAAGGTCACCGGTGCGCTTCAATCGCCGAATCCGCAGATGGGTCGCTGCCCCCGTCGCAGGAGCCCTCGCCCTCGTCCTCGCGGGCTGCACGCAAGAGCAGCTCCAGGGCTGGCTCCCCACCGAACCCGGCACGACGAACCACGTCGACCGCGTCATCGGACTCTGGGTCACCTCCTGGATCGTCCTGCTCGCCGTCGGCGTCGTCACGTGGGGTCTCACCATCTGGGCGGTGGTCGTCTACCGCCGTCGCAAGGGGCAGACCGGCCTGCCGGTCCAGCTGCGCTACAACATGCCGATCGAGATCTTCTACACGATCGTGCCGCTGATCCTCGTGATCGGCTTCTTCGCCTTCACCGCGCGCGACCAGGCCGCGATCGAGCAGCCCTACGACGACCCGGACGAGACCATCCAGGTGTACGGCAAGCAGTGGGCGTGGGACTTCAACTACGTCGACGAGGACGTCTACTCCGCCGGAATCCAGGGCCAGTACCAGGAGGGCGGGGACGCCGCCGGCTCGCTCGTCGAGTCCGAGATCCCCACGCTCTACCTGCCCGTCGGACAGAAGATCAAGATCCAGCTCGACGCACGCGACGTGATCCACTCCTTCTGGGTCGTCGACTTCCTCTACAAGAAGGACATGATCCCCGGCAAGACGAACTACATGTACGTCACGCCTCTCAAGGAGGGGACCTACGCCGGCAAGTGCGCCGAGCTCTGCGGCGAGTACCACTCCGCGATGCTCTTCAACGTCAAGGTCGTCTCGCAGGGCGAGTACGACGACTACATCCAGTCGCTGCGCGACGCGGGCCAGACCGGTCAGCTCGGCGCCGAGTACAACCGCAATTCGAACCTTCCCGGAACCGGCGCGCCGGCCCGCGAGAACGAGGAGTAAGGGAGCATGAGCACCGCCACGGCACCCCGCCCGACGCGCACCGCCGGCACTCCGCCGGTCCAGCGCAAGGCGAACGTCCTCGTCCGCTGGATGACGTCGACCGACCACAAGGTCATCGGGTACATGTACCTGATCACGTCGTTCATCTACTTCTGCATCGCCGGCGTGATGGCCCTGGTCATCCGCGCCCAGCTGTTCGAGCCCGGCCTGAACGTGGTCGAGACGCGCGAGCAGTACAACCAGCTGTTCACGATGCACGGCACGATCATGCTGCTGATGTTCGCGACGCCGCTCTTCGCCGGGTTCGCCAACGTCCTGATGCCGCTGCAGATCGGCGCCCCCGACGTCGCGTTCCCCCGCCTCAACGCCTTCGCGTACTGGCTCTACAGCTTCGGCTCGCTCATCGCGGTCGCCGGATTCGTCACCCCGCAGGGTGCGGCGTCGTTCGGGTGGTTCGCGTACGCGCCACTGTCGAGCACGACGTTCTCACCAGGGCTCGGCGGCAATCTCTGGGTCTTCGGCCTCGCGCTCTCGGGCTTCGGCACGATCCTCGGCGCGGTGAACTTCATCACGACGATCATCACGATGCGCGCCCCCGGCATGACGATGTTCCGCATGCCGATCTTCACCTGGAACATCCTGGTGACGTCGATCCTCGTGCTGCTCGCGTTCCCGGTGCTCGCCGCCGCGATGTTCGCCCTCGGCGCCGACCGCGTGTTCGACGCACACATCTACGATGCGGCCAACGGCGGCGTCCTGCTCTGGCAGCACCTGTTCTGGTTCTTCGGCCACCCCGAGGTGTACATCATCGCGCTGCCGTTCTTCGGCATCGTGTCCGAGGTCTTCCCGGTCTTCAGCCGCAAGCCGATCTTCGGCTACAAGACGCTGATCTACGCGACCATCGCGATCGCCGCTCTCTCCGTGACGGTGTGGGCGCACCACATGTACGTCACCGGATCGGTCCTGCTGCCGTTCTTCTCGCTTATGACCATGCTCATCGCGGTCCCTACCGGCGTGAAGATCTTCAACTGGGTCGGCACCATGTGGCGCGGATCGGTGACCTTCGAGACCCCGATGATCTGGGCGATCGGCTTCCTGATCACCTTCACCTTCGGTGGACTCACCGGCGTCATCCTCGCGTCGCCCCCGCTCGACTTCCACGTCTCGGACTCGTACTTCGTGGTGGCGCACTTCCACTACGTCGTGTTCGGAACCGTCGTCTTCGCGATGTTCTCGGGCTTCTACTTCTGGTGGCCCAAGTGGACCGGCAAGATGCTTAACGAGACGCTGGGCAAGTGGCACTTCTGGCTGCTGTTCATCGGCTTCCACACCACCTTCCTCATCCAGCACTGGCTGGGCGTCGTCGGCATGCCGCGCCGCTACGCCAGCTACCTCCCCGAGGACGGCTTCACCTGGATGAACCAGGTGTCGACGGTCGGAGCGATGATCCTCGCGGTGTCGCTGATCCCGTTCTTCCTGAACGTGTACATCACGGCCCGCAAGGCGCCCAAGGTGACGGTGAACGACCCGTGGGGCTTCTCCCGGTCGCTCGAGTGGGCCACGTCGTGCCCGCCGCCCCGCCACAACTTCACCTCGATCCCGCGCATCCGAAGCGAGGCCCCGGCGTTCGACCTCAACCACCCCGAGGCCGGCATCCCCGTCGGAATCGGTCCGGCGAAGGACGCTCCGGACGCCCCCACGTACGACAAGTCCGAAGGCACGGTGAAGTAGGCCATGCGCGCCAACGTCAATCTCTTCTGGCTCCTCGCGGGCTTCTTCCTCCTCGCCGACATCACGTACATCGTGTGGTCGCTGCTCGACACGGGCCAGGTGGAGTGGGTCGGCACCGTCGGCATCGGCCTCTCGGCCGTGCTGGGCGCGTTCATCGCGTTCTACGTCGGCCGCGTCCACAAGGCGCAGGGTGCTGAGCTCCCCGAGGACCGCCTCGATGCGGACATCGATGACGGAGACCCCGAGCTGGGCTTCTTCAGCCCGTGGAGCTGGTGGCCGCTGATCCTGGGCGGTTCCGCGGCCCTCGGATTCCTCGGCCTGGCCGTGGGGTTCTGGATCACCTACATCGCCGTCGGACTCTTCCTGGTCGCTATCGCCGGCTGGGTCTACGAGTACTACCGCGGGTACTTCGCCCGCTAGGGCGCATCGCACGGCCGAGGGCCGGGTGCACGAGGGCTTCGGCTCCGTGCACCCGGCCCTTCCGCTTATCCAGGAGGAAGCGACGCGCGGTCGGGGCCCAGTCGGCTCGGCCGTTCGGCTTCATGCAGGGGCGTCACTCGCCGATCGGTGGGGGATCGAGCCTCCCGGTGAGGGCCGGGACCTCCCGGTGAGGGCCGGGACCTCCCGGTGAGGGCCGGGACCACTCAGTGAGGGATGACGAGCTGAGCGGGATCTCTCTTGGTGTCCTGCTGGCAGGACACAGAGGCGTTCCGCTCGGAGGCGCACGTTTGGGAACATCCCGACGGCCCGCGACTCGGAAGCTCGCAGGGGAGCGCAGCGAGCGGCGCCGAGCAGGAGCGCCGGGCAGCGTCATCACCCATACGGGCTGCGCTGCGACGGCTCCTGCTCCGGCCACGGGTGAGCGGGCTAAGCCTGTGGCGGCTCTCCTGTGCGCCTGTGGCGTGCCAGCGGCGGTGGCGCGCTACGGTCGCGGATACTGCTGCGCCCGCGGCTGTCCTGGGCCTGCCGCGCTCTGACGCCTGCGCCGCCCTCCGGACCTCTGCACACCGTTCCGAACTCAGGGGGACCCCGCATCCCGGCGGAACCGCGGGCGCCCCTGCGGCTCTGAGAGTTCCTCGGTACGTCTAGCGGGTCATGCCGGTCATTGCGAGGACAAGGAGCCTGAGACGCCGCTGCAGCGACGGGCGTCGATGCCCGGAGGTCGCCTCCTCTGTCTCACCGGCGAGCGTCGCCGTCGCCGATCACAGAGGGATCGACCGTGAGTGGGGGAGGGCAGTCCTGACAGGCCTGCTGGGGATGGGTACCCTCGAACTAATCCGGAGCGTCTCGACGTGTACGGGGACCGGGGACCTCACCGGAGGACCACACTGCGAGCACGCAGAGAGGCCGGATCACTCCATGATCGGACGGGGGCGGACGTCTCCAGCTCGGCAGGGAGATGGCGTCTCGTGATCCGAGGAGCGGAGGCCTCGAGGTCCGGTGGATCGCCCCACGTCCCTGCCGGCTTGTCGCCGACGAGGCGCTGTGATCCGGTCTCACCGCCTCTCGGTCCACCGCCGACCTCCACCGCGCCGGAGGACAGGCGCCGCCCCGCTGCGGGAACGACGAAGGGCCCGGACGAATGAACGTCCGGGCCCTTCGGGGGAGGATCAGTGCTCGCTGTGCGAGCTCTCGAGCTCCTTCTGGGTGACGGGGGTGATCCGGTCCTCGAAGAACCAGCGGGAGAGGCCGGCGCGCACGCGCTGAGGGGCGGTGATGCGGCCACGCGAGTCCGGACGGATCATCAGCGGCTCGTACTCGTCCTGACCGACGAGCTTCCAGCGCTCGTACTCGTCGAGCTGCTGGTGCACCTCGATGAACTCGCCGCCGGGGAGGCGGACGATGCGGCCCGACTCGAAGCCGTGCAGCGCGATCTCGCGGTCCTTCTTCTGCAGCGCCAGGCAGATGCGCTTGGTGATGAAGTATGCGATGAACGGACCCGCGATGAGCAGGAACTGCAGGCTGTGGATCACGCCCTCCATCGTGAGGTGGAAGTGCGTCGCGATGAGGTCGGACGAGGCGGCGGCCCAGAGGACGGCGTAGAAGCTGACTCCGGCGGCACCGATCGCGGTGCGGGTCGCGGCGTTGCGCGGGCGGTCGAGCAGGTGGTGCTCGCGCTTGTCACCGGTGATCCACGCCTCGAGGAACGGGTAGAGCATGACCACAGCGATGAACAGTCCGAGGCCGACGAGCGGGATCAGGATGTTGAACGACAGGGTTCCGATGCCCGGGATGGCCCACTCGAGTCCCGGCGGGACGAGGCGCAGGGCGCCGTCGGCGAAGCCGATGTACCAGTCGGGCTGGGTTCCCGCGGAGACGGGCGAGGGGTCGTACGGGCCGTAGTTCCAGATCGGGTTGATCGTGAACAGCGAGGCGATGAGGACGACGACGCCGAAGACGATGAAGAAGAATCCACCGGCCTTCGCGGCGTAGACCGGCAGCACCGGGTAGCCGACGACGTTCTGCTCGGTCTTGCCCGCACCGGGGAACTGGGTGTGCTTGTGGACGACCACGAACACGAGGTGCAGGGCGATGAACGCGAGCACCAGCGCCGGCAGCAGCAGGATGTGCAGCGTATAGAGGCGGCCGACGATGTCGGTGCCCGGGAACTCGCCGCCGAAGAGCAGGAACGAGATCCAGGTGCCGACGATCGGAATGCCCTTGACCATGCCGTCGATGATGCGGAGGCCGTTGCCCGAGAGCAGGTCGTCGGGGAGCGAGTAGCCGGTGAAGCCCTCGGCCATCGCGAGGATGAAGAGGACGAAGCCGATGACCCAGTTGAGCTCGCGGGGCTTGCGGAACGCACCGGTGAAGAAGATGCGCAGCATGTGCAGGCCGATCGAGGCCACGAACAGCAGCGCCGCCCAGTGGTGGATCTGCCGCATCAGCAGGCCGCCGCGGATGTCGAAGGAGATGTCGAGCGAAGACGACATCGCCGCCGACATCTCGATGCCCTTGAGGGGCAGGTAGCTGCCCTCGTAGTGCGTCTCGACCATCGAGGCCTGGAAGAAGAAGGTGAGGAAGGTGCCCGACAGCAGGATGATGACGAAGCTGTAGAGCGCGACCTCGCCGAGGAGGAAGGACCAGTGGTCGGGGAAGATCTTGCGACCGAACTCCTTGACGACCGCGGAGATGCTCGTGCGCTCGTCGATGTAGTTCGACGCCGCTCCGACGTACCCCTTCTGGAACTTGCCGGATCCGAGGATGACGCCGTCCTCGGGCTCCGCGGGGGAGCTGGAGGGGCGTGAGGGGGTGGTGGTGGACATGTGAGTCATCGCTCCCAGAAGGACGGTCCGACGGGCTCCGTGAAGTCGCTTCTGGCGACCAGGTAACCCTCGGCGTCGACGGTGATGGGGAGCTGCGGAAGCGGACGCTTCGCCGGGCCGAAGATGACGGCGGCCTCGCGCGTGATGTCGAATTGCGACTGGTGGCACGGGCACAGCAGGTGGTGGGTCTGCTGCTCGTACAGCGCCACAGGGCAGCCGACGTGCGTGCAGATCTTGGAGTAGGCGACGATTCCGTCGTAGTTCCAGGTCTCGCGACCCTCACTGACGATGAGGTCCTCCGGCTTCAGGCGCATCAGGAGGACGGCGGCCTTGGCCTTCTCCTCCAGCTTGCCCTCGGCGTCGTTGAGGCCCTCGGGGATGACGTGGAAGGCGGATCCGAGGGTGACGTCCGATGCGAGGATCGGCGCTCCCGACGGGTCCAGGGTGAGCCTCGTGCCCTCTTCCCACAGGGTGGTCTTGAGGAGGGCGACGGGGTTCTGGTCCTGCGGGCCGAGGCCCCGGAACAGGATCACGGCGGGCAGGGGGAACACGACGAGGGAGGCGATCAGGCTGTTGCGGACGAGGGAGCGGCGGCCGAAGCCGGACTCCTTGTCGGACTGGTCGAAGATCTCGAGCGCACGGGCGCGGGTGGGCTCCGCGCTGCGGACGGGGTGGCGGATGTCGATGCCCTCGTGGTCCGACATGAGCTGCTTGCCCCAGTGGACGGCGGCGATGCCGATGCCCAGGAGCGCGAGGGACATGCCCAGGCCGATGAACAGCGTGTTCAGCCGGACCGACGCGACGTCCTCGGTGATCGGGAACGCCATGTACGCGGCGACCGCGAAGATCGAGCCCGCGAAGGAGAGGTAGAAGAGCGTGTACACCGTGCGCTCGGCACGCTTCTCGACCTTGGGGTCGAGGTCGGTCATCCGGGGGCGGTGCGGCGGGAGGCCCGGGTCCTGGACGCGATCCCGCGTCACGACCGCGGTGCCGGCCGGAGCCGTTCCGTGCCCGGTGGCCGACGAGGTGGCGAGGTCCGTGCCACCCTCATCGTGCTCTGCCATGGTTCTCCTTTTCACGCCGTGTCGGCACCAGTCGGTGCCGTGGGTCAGTCGCGCCCGTCAGGGCGCTGCAGTCGTCTAGTTGGATCGGGCGGTGATCCACACCGTCAGGGCCACGATCGCGCCGAGGCCGAAGATCCAGAGGAACAGGCCCTCTGCGACGGGTCCGAGGGAGCCGAGCGCGAATCCGCCCGGGGACGGGTTGGCCTCGATGTACTTGAGGTACGAGATGATGTCGCGCTTGTCCTCGGGCGAGATGTTGAGGTCGTTGAAGACCGGCATGTTCTGCGGGCCGGTGACCATCGCCTCGTAGATGTGCGCCTCGGTCACGCCGCCCAGCGGGGGAGCGAACTTGCCCTCGGTGAGCGCGCCGCCGGCTCCGGCGACGTTGTGGCACATGGCGCAGTTGATGCGGAACAGCTCGGCGCCGTTCGCCGCGTCGCCCTGTCCGTCGAGGACCTCGCCCTCGGGGATCGCGGGGCCGGGGGCCAGCGACGCGACGTAGGCGGCGAGCTCGCCGACCTGCTCGTCGGTGAACTGCACCGGCTTCTCGAGCGCCTGGGGGCCGTGCATCTGCATCGGCATGCGGCCGGTGCCGACCTGGAAGTCGACCGACGCCGCGCCCACTCCGATGAGGGAGGGAGCGTTGTCGGTGCCCGCGGCGTCGAGGCCGTGGCAGGTGGCGCAGTTCGCGGCGAAGAGCTTCGAGCCCTCGTCGATCGTCTGCTGGCTGGTGGACGACGTCTCGGCGGAGGCGGACGTCGCGACGCCGACCGCGGCGTAGGTCCCGCCGGTGAGCCCAAGGCCGATGGCGATCAGGGCCAGGGTGGCGAGCGGGTGGCGGCGACCCTTCTTGGCTCGGCTCTTCGTCTTCGGGGAGGCCATCGAGGCGTCCTTCCTGCGGGGGTCGGGAGTGGAGTGGGGCATCGGCGGGCGCGTCACTTGAGGAAGTAGATGACGGCGAACAGGCCGACCCAGACGACGTCGACGAAGTGCCAGTAGTACGAGACGACGATGGCGCTCGTCGCCTCCTTGTGGCCGAAGTTCTTGACCGCGAAGCCGCGGCCGATGACGAGGAGGAACGCGATCAGACCGCCGGTGACGTGCAGGGCGTGGAAGCCGGTCGTCAGGTAGAAGGCGGAGCCGTAGGCGTTGCTGGAGAGCGTGACGCCCTCGGAGACGAGGGTCCCGTACTCGAGCACCTGGCCGGAGACGAAGACCGCGCCCAGGGCGTAGGTGAGGAAGAACCACTCGACCATGCCCCACTTGAACGGGCTGAGGCCCGTCGCGCGCGGCTGCAGGCGCTCGGCGGCGAACACGCCGAACTGGCAGCTGAACGACGAGGCCACGAGGATCACCGTGTTCACGCCCGCGTAGGGGACGTTGAGGATCTGGGTCTCGGCGCCCCAGAGCTCGGGGGAGGTGCTGCGCAGGGTGAAGTAGATCGCGAAGAGGCCCGCGAAGAACATGACCTCGCTGCCCAGCCAGACGATCGTTCCGACCGCGACCGGGTTGGGTCGGTTCACTACGGGCGCGGTGGCCGTGGGGGAGAGAGAGGTGCTCGTCACACAGACCATTATGGCCGATGGCAGGGGAGGGAAGTCGCACTAGCCGGGAGGCGATCCTCGTCGCATAATCTGGGAGCCATGTCGGAAACCCTGTCCTGGCCGCACGTTCTCAGCGCACTCCTCGAGTCCTCCGATCTGAGCGTCTCCGAGGCGACGTGGGCCATGGAGCAGGTGATGGAGGGCGCGGCGACTCCGGCGCAGCTCGCCGGACTGCTGGTGGCCCTCCGGGCGAAGGGCGAGACCGTCGACGAGGTCGTCGGCTTCCGCGACGCGATCCTCGACCACGCGGTGCCGCTGGACGTGGACCCGATGGCCCTGGACATCGTCGGGACGGGCGGGGACCGCTTCGGGACCGTCAACATCTCCTCCACCGCGTCGATCATCGCGGCCGCCGCCGGCACGCCCGTCGTGAAGCACGGGAACAAGGCCGCGTCCTCCTCCTCCGGCTCCTCCGACGTGCTCGCGGCACTCGGGGTCGACCTCTCCCTCTCCCCCGAGCGGGTGGCCGAGGTGTTCCGGCGGACGGGGATCGCCTTCGTCTTCGCGTCCCTCTTCCACCCCGGCTTCCGGCACGCCGGTCCGGTGCGCGCCGAGCTGGGCGTGCCGACGGTGTTCAACTTCCTCGGCCCGCTCTGCAATCCGGCGCGTCCCGAGGCCTCTGCGGTCGGGGTGGCGCACCTCGACCGGGTGCCGCTGGTCGTCGGCGTGTTCCGGACGCGCGGGGCGACGGCTCTGGTGTTCCGCGGGGACGACGGCCTCGACGAGCTCACCACCACGGGTCACAGCCACATCTGGGAGGTGTCGCGCGGCTCCGTGGTCGAGCACGACCTCGACCCGCGCGACCTGGGCCTGCCCCGCGCGCGGATCGACGACCTGCGCGGCCGCGACGCCGCCTACAACGCGAGCGTGGTGCGCTCGGTGCTCGCGGGAGACGGCGGCCCCGTCCGCGACATCGTCCTTCTGAACGCGGCCGCAGGCCTCGCGGCGTTCGACCTGGCGCGCGACCCGGACCTGGTGCGCACGCCCGTCCTGGAGCGCCTGCGGACGTCGATGGACCGCGCGGCGGAGGCCGTCGACTCCGGGGCCGCCACGGCCAAGCTCGAGGAGTGGGTCCGCGAGACGCAGCGCGCCGTCGTCCCGCTGCCGTAGGCGCGAGCGCAGGGCGTAACGTGGGGCTGCTGTCCGCGACGGTGCGGGCGGCGATCCACCACGCGCCGGATCGCCCGCAGGTCACGGGACGCCCGAGTGGTGGCCCGATCCTGGAGGAGACCTCGATGAAGAAGCTCATCAACGACCCGAAGAACGTCGTCACGGAGTCGGTGGCCGGCTTCGGCCTGGCGCACGCCGACCTGGTGCGGGTGGTGCCGGATCCCCTGTTCGTGGTGCGGGCCGACGCGCCCCGCTCGGGCAAGGTGGGCATCGTCAGCGGAGGCGGCAGCGGGCACGAGCCGCTGCACGCGGGCTTCGTCGGATTCGGGATGCTGGACGCCGCCGTCCCGGGTCCCGTCTTCACCTCGCCCACGCCCGACCCGATCGTCGCGGCCACGCAGGCCGTCGACGGCGGCGCGGGTGTGCTGCACATCGTGAAGAACTACACGGGCGACGTCCTGAACTTCGAGACCGCGGCCGACCTCGCCGGCGCCGAGGGGATCGAGGTGCGCAGCGTGATCGTCGACGACGACGTCGCGGTGAAGGACTCGCTCTACACCGCGGGCCGCCGCGGGGTGGCCGGCACCGTGCTGGTCGAGCGGATCGCGGGCGCCGCGGCCGAGCGGGGCGACTCCCTCGACGAGGTCGCGACGATCGCCGAGACGGTGATCGCGAACGTGCGCTCGATGGGCGTCGCCCTCACGCCGTGCATCGTCCCGCACGCGGGCGAGCCGAGCTTCGAGCTGGGCGAGGACGAGATCGAGATCGGCATCGGCATCCACGGCGAGCCCGGCCGGGAGAAGATCGCGCTGGAGCCGGCCGACCGCATCGTCGACCGGATCCTCGGCCCGATCCTGGAGGACCTGCCGTTCTCCTCCGGGGACGAGGTGCTGCTCCTGGTGAACGGCATGGGCGGCACGCCGCAGATCGAGCTGTACCTCGCCTACCGCCGCGCAGCCGAGGCGCTGGCCGAGAAGGGGATCACCGTCGCACGCAGCCTCGTCGGCAACTACACGACGTCGCTCGAGATGCAGGGCTTCTCGCTCACCGTCCTCAAGCTCGACGACGCCCTGACCGAGCTGTGGGACTCCCCGGTGCAGACCGCGGCGCTGCGGTGGGGACGCTGAGCGCCCGCGCGCGCACCATGACCGGAACGACAGCCGCAGGAGCGGCGCACGAGGAGGAGACGACCATGCAGGACGCACAGGGAGCCGGGCTCGACGCGGCGTGGGCGACGGCGTGGATCCGCCGCGCCGCCGAGTCGATCGCGGAGCACCGGGTCGAGCTGATCACGCTCGACCGGGCGATCGGCGACGGGGACCACGGCGAGAACATGGACCGCGGCTTCCAGGCGGTGGTCGCGAAGCTAGACGCGGCGCCGGAGCAGGGGCTCCCGGCGGACGTGCTCAAGCTGGTCGCGACGACGCTCATCTCCACCGTCGGCGGCGCCTCGGGCCCGCTGTTCGGCACGGCGTTCCTGAAGGCCTCCGCCGCGGTCGCGGGCGAGGTCGCGCTCGAGGGCGCGGACGTCGCAGCGCTCCTGGCCGCGGCGAGGGACGGCATCGTGCTCCGCGGCAAGGCCGAGGTGGGCGACAAGACGATGGTGGACGCGTGGACGCCGGCGGTCGACGCGGCCGCGGCCGCCGCCGAGGAGGGAGCGGCTCCGGCCGACGTCCTCGCCGCGGCGGCGGAGGCGGCGCAGAGCGGAGCGGAGTCGACGGACCCGCTGGTCGCCCGCAAGGGACGAGCCAGCTACCTCGGCGAGCGCGCCATCGGGCACCGTGATCCCGGCAGCGTGTCGACCGTGCTCCTGCTCCGCGCAGCGGCCGAGGCGGCAGCGTGAGCGTCGGGCTGGTCCTGGTCTCGCACAGCGCGCAGCTGGCGGAGGGGCTGGTCGAGCTCGCGGAGCAGATGGCGGCCTCGGTCGCGCTGGTCGCCGCGGGCGGGACGGACGACGGCGGCATCGGCACCAGCTTCGACCGCATCACGGCGGCGCTGGCGGAGGCGGACTCCGGCGAGGGGGTCGTCGTCCTCTGCGACCTCGGCTCGGCGATCATGACGGCGGAGACCGCGGTCGAGTTCCTCGGCGACGACGCGCGCGCCCGGGTCCGGATCGCCGACGCCCCGCTGGTGGAGGGGGCGGTCGCGGCCGCCGTCGCCGCGGGCACGGGGGCGTCGCTGGACGAGGTGCTCGCCGCCGCGGAGTCGGCCCGGGGCGAGGCGCTCGCTGCTCCCGCCGAGGAGGCTCCGCCCGGTGACGAGCGCGTGCAGCGCCGCGTCCGCCTCATCAACCCGAACGGCCTGCACGCCCGTCCCGCGGCCGACTTCGTGACGCTCGCCGCCACCTTCGACGCCCGGATCGACGCGAACGGCAAGGACGCCACGAGCCTGCTCGGCGTGATGTCGCTGGGGCTCGACCGCGGGGACGAGGTCGTCCTCTCGGCGTCGGGGCCGCAGGCCCAGGAGGCGGTCGGCCGGCTCGGCGATCTGGTCGAGTCGGGCTTCGGCGAGGTGTAGCGCGCCGTCGACCGGTCCAGGGACCGCGGAGGCGCCTCCTCCTACGCTGAGCGCATGGCCCTTCGCGGAACCCGACCCCCGTCCGTCCTGCTCCGCCGACTCGTCACCGTCCCGCGCGTCGTGCGCCGGGCGGACGCTCGTGCGGCCCGGCGGCTGAACGCCCGTCGGCCGTCGCCCGTCGTCGACGGGGCGCTCGTGGGGCTCTCCCGGGCCGCGGACCACGGAGTCCTCTGGGCCGGCGTCGGCGTTCTGCTGCTCCTGGCGGGGCGTCCCCGCGAGGCTCTGCGGGGGACCGCCTCGCTCGCTGCGGCCAGCGCGCTCGCGAACCTGGTCGGCAAGCGCGTGTTCGGCGGCGACCGGCCGCTCCTCGTCGACGTCCCGGTCGGCCGGCGCCTGGCGACGGTGCCGACGTCGGCGTCCTTCCCCTCGGGGCACGCGGCGAGCGCCGCCGCCTTCGCCGCCGGGGTCGCGCTCGAGTCGCCCCGAGTGGGGGCGGCGGTCGCCCCGCTCGCCGCCGCCGTGGCCTTCTCCCGCCTGCACGTCGGCGTCCACTGGCTCTCGGACGTCCTCGGCGGCGCGGCGCTCGGCGCGGCGGTCGCGGTCGTCGGCCGAGCCGTCCTGCCGGCCGAGCCGCGCCACGTGCCCGTCTCGGAGCGCGCGACCCGGCCCCCCGTCGATCGCAGCCCGCTGGGGGACGGCGCCGCCCTCCTCGTGGTCCTCAACCCCGGCGCGGGCCGGGACTCGCACCGCCCCGATCCCGAGCCGCTGGTCCGAGCCCGGTTCCCGAAGGCGCGCGTGCACCGGCTGACCGAGGGGGAGGACCTCGCCGACGTGGTGCGCGAGGCGCGCTCGGGGGACTCTCCGCCCCGGGTGCTCGGGATCTACGGCGGGGACGGGACCATGTCGGTCGGTGCCGCTCTCGCCCGCGCCGAGGGGATGACGCTGCTCGTGCTGCCGGGCGGGACCATGAACCACTTCGCGAAGGCGCTGGGGCTGCTCACCGTCCAGGACGCGCTCGACGCGGCGACGATCGGCGAGCGCCGCGACGTCGACGTGGCCGAGGTCGTCGCGGACGGGGGAGACCCGGTCACGGTGCTCAACACGGTCTCGATCGGCGTCTACCCGGAGTTCGTCGCGGCCCGCGAGAAGCGCGAGAAGCGGATCGGGAAGCCGCTCGCCGCCGTGATCGCGGCCCTCTCGGTCGTGCGGCGCACCGATCCGTTCGAGCTCCGGCGCGACGGGCGCACGCAGCTCGTCTGGTCGTACTTCGTCGGGGTGAACCAGGAGCACCCGCGCACGGCCGCCCCGCTCGCCCGGCGTCGGCTCGACGACGGCCACCTCGACGTGCGCATCCTGCACTCAGGACGGACTCCGCGCACCCGGGGAGCGTTCTCGCTCCTGCTCGGCCGTACGGCGACCCCGGTGGTCGGCCGTGTGCCCGGCTGGCGGGCACCGGTGGTGGAGTCGTTCTCGACGCCGGAGATCACCGTCGGCGCGCGCCGACCCGCGGGGGACGACCCCGAGTGGGCGCACGACGGCGAGACCGAGCGCTTCGACGGCTCCCGCGACGGATTCGACGAGGCCGTGGTGCGGATCGTGCCGCTGGGCCTGCGGGTCTACGCGACCGCCGACTAGGGGGCGGTGCCGGCCCGGTCCCCGCCGTCCGGATCCGCCAGCAGCTCGGCCAGCGCGTCGAGGGCGGCGACCTGCCCGGCCACCACCAGCGAGCGGGCCTCGTCGAGCGGGTGCCACCGGGCGTCCTCCAGCTCGGGGAAGCTGCGCAGCACGCCGGAGCCCCGCGGCCACTCCAGCTCGAAGGTGTTGCTCGCGACGAAGGCGGTGTCCGCGAGTCCGCGCCCGGCGAAGACCGTGACGGTCTTGGCAGCGCTCTGCCGGAACGCGCCGAGGAGGGTCAGCTCCCCGTCGGGCGGAGGAGCGCCGGTCTCCTCCTCGAATTCGCGGCGCGCGGCGTCCAGCGGCGTCTCGCCGCCCGTGTGCACGCCCTTCGGGATCGTCCACGCGCGGGGGCGCCGGGTCCAGAAGGGGCCGCCCATCCGCCCGAGGAACACCTCGGTGCCGGAGGGGCCCTCGCGGTGCAGCAGGATCCCCGCGCTCGTCACCGCGGCCATCGCGTCTCTCCGGTCATCCCGCCATCCTGCCCCGCGCCCGTGGAAGGATCGGCAGGACCCGCCCGCGACCGCACGGAGTGAACCATGCACGACCACGAGATCCTCCGACAGCTGCGCGACGCGCTCGGCGACGCGGTCCTGACCGAGGGCCCCGGGTTCGAGGCCGTGCACACCGACAAGTCGGGCTTCTCCGCACCGGGTCGCGCGCTCGCGCTCGTCGCTGCCCGCTCGGTCGAGGACGTGCAGGCGGCGCTGCGCATAGCGACGGAGCACCGGCTCCCGGTCGTGCCGCGCGGAGCGGGAACGGGCCTCGCTGCCGGGGGAGTGGCGAGCGAGGGAGCGCTCGTCCTCTCGACCGCCGCCATGGACCGCATCCTCGAGGTGTCGCTCGAGGACGAGCTGGCGGTCGTCGAGCCCGGGGTCATCAATCAGGCGCTGTCGGACGCCGTCGCTCCGCACGGCCTCGTCTTCTCGCCCGACCCCGCGAGCCGCGCGATCTCGAGCATCGGCGGAAACATCGCGACGAACGCCGGGGGGCTGCTGTGCGCCAAGTACGGCGTGACCCGCGAAGCGGTGCTCGGGTTGACGGTCGTCCTCCCCGACGGACGACTGCTCCGCACCGGCCGCCGCAGCGTGAAGGGAGTCACCGGGTACGACCTCACCGCGCTCCTGACCGGCTCCGAGGGGACGCTGGGCGTCATCGTGGAGGCCACCGTGAAGCTCCGCCCGATCCCGACCGGGCGCGTGGTCACGGTCGGCGCGTACTTCCCGAGCGTCGTCGCCGCGGCCGCCGCCTCCGCCGCGATCACCGCCGCGCGGCTCCGTCCCGCGGTGATGGAGCTGATGGACGAGGCGGCGCTCGCCGCCATCTCGCGCTACACCGGAGCGGCCCTGGACCGCGGTGCCGCCTACCTCCTCGTCCAGACGGACGGCGGAGGAGCGGCGGAGGAGTCGCAGCGCGTCCTCGAGATCGTGACCGCCTCCGGGGGCGCCGCCGAGGCGACCGAGGACCCGGCCGAGGGTGAGGCTCTGCTGGTCGTCCGTCGGGCCTTCCACCCGGCGCTCGAGGCGGAGGGCCGGGTGCTGATCGAGGACGTCTGCGTGCCCCGCTCCGCGCTGCCGGCGATGTTCGCGGCGATCCGCGGCATCGAGGAGCGGACGGGCCTCAGCATCCCCACCGTCGCCCACGCGGGGGACGGGAACCTCCATCCGAACTTCGTGCTGCCCGCGGGGGACGGACCCGTGGGGGATGGCGTCTGGGACGCCGCCGCGGAGCTCTTCCGCACGGCCCTGGCCCTCGGCGGCACGCTCACGGGCGAGCACGGCGTGGGACTGCTCAAGCGGCGCTGGCTGGCGGAGGAGCTGGGCGAGGACTCGCTGGCGCTCCAGCGCGGGATCAAGGCCGTGTTCGACCCGCTGGGGATCATGAACCCGGGGAAGGTCTTCTGAGGAGGGCGCCTCGGGCTACAGCAGCTCGGCCGTGATCATCGAGGCGGTGAGCACGATCGTCGCCGCGGACATGAGCCAGTAGAGGACCGTCTCGCGCCAGGACCCGGCGGAGCCCAGGACGGGCAGCGCGGCGTAGCCTCCGGTGGTCCAGACGTGGCGCAGCGGTGTCCGGCGCAGGCGCCGTGGCAGGCGCACGCGCAGCGGCCACAGCCAGTTGATCCCGCCGGTCGTGAGGGCGTCGCCGGCCACGTGCACGAGGTAGCCCAGCGTCGCGGCGACCCGGAGCCACGCCCAGGTGCCGTCGGCGAGCGCGACGAGCAGGACCGTGACGACCGTCGCCCCGGCCCAGGCGATGCGCCAGGAGGGGGCGGCCCGGACGGCCTTCGCGGCGAACGCGAGAGCCGGCAGCGTGAGCACGGCGGCCACGGCGACGGGGCCGACGACCGGCACCGGGAAGCGCAGTGCCGTGAGCACCGGCACCAGGTACCAGACGACGGCGACCGCGAGCAGCGAGTGCATCCCGTGCCGGTGCCCTCCGCTGATCCGGCCCGCGGTCGCCGTGAGCAGGGAGGCGCCCGGCGCCGAGCGGGAGACCGTCGCGCTCGCGTGGTCCGCGTCGGGCACCAGCGCCCAGCCGGCGGCGACTCCGAGGCCGACCAGCCTGAGGTCGAGCGGGAGACCCGCGAGGCCGAGGGGTCCGGCGACGCCGGGCACGGAGGCGGCCACGGCCCAGGCGAGCGCACCGGACACGGCGTGCGAGCGGCCCATCATCGCGGGTCGGCTCCTTCGACTGGGCGCTGCGACGACGGAGGACGGCCGCGGCGGGACGAGAGAACCCCCGGCCGAGTGCGTGAGCACGGACCGGGGGTGAGGGTGGGCGATACCGGACTCGAACCGATGACCTCTTCCGTGTGAAGGAAGCGCGCTACCAACTGCGCCAATCGCCCAGGGGGACGTGCTGGACGACCCGAGAGACGATCGTAGCGGATCCGCGGGGCCCGGATGCACCGCCGACGCCCGCCACGCCCGGGTGAACGGACGGCGACCAGCCGGTTTCGCGCGGAAAGACGCGGATCGGACTCCGAGCGGCGGGATCGGCGTCCGCTCGATTTGGATTCCGGCGCCGCTGTCGTATACATTCTTCTAGGTCGAGCCGGGCAGCGAAAGCGCCGGACAGGCAGCACGACAGCACGACACACAAGACGGCAACACCAGTACGACCTACATGCGGATGTGGCGCAGCGGTAGCGCATCACCTTGCCAAGGTGAGGGTCGCGAGTTCGAATCTCGTCATCCGCTCGAACACCGGTCCTCGGACCGGCGTCATCGGGACGGCACCCTCGGGTGCCTCCCACCTGGTCGGCCCTCGGGCCGCCGACACCGAATCCCGTACACGGTGGATTGGCCGAGAGGCGAGGCAGCGGCCTGCAAAGCCGTATACACGGGTTCGAATCCCGTATCCACCTCGATCGTTCACCGAACGAGGTGCTCCGCACGGAGCAACGGGCGATTGGCGCAGCGGTAGCGCGCTTCCCTGACACGGAAGAGGTCACTGGTTCGATCCCAGTATCGCCCACCACGAGAACCCCCGGCCCCTGGCCGGGGGTTCTGTCGTTCCCGGCTCCGGCGCTACCCTCGCAGGATGCCCGCCCCGATCCCCGTCGACGACCAGGGCACCCTCCTGCGGCTCGTCTCGCGGGACGACGGACCTGCCCTCGCCGCCGCGTACCGGCGCAACCGCCGGCACCTCGCGCCCTGGGAGCCGACGCGCTCGACCCGCTTCTTCGAGGCGGGGGGCCAGACCGACGCCGTCGCGGACGCGCTCGCCGCGCATCGGGCCGGCAGCGTCCTCCCGCTCGTCCTCGACGCGGGCGGCGTGATCGTCGGTCGGCTGACTCTCGCGAACATCGTCCGCGGCGCCTTCGACAGCGGCGATCTCGGCTACTGGCTCGACAGCGGTCTGCAGGGCCGCGGCGTGATGACCCGCGCGGTCGGAGCCGTCCTGCGCACCGCGCGGGAGGATCTGGGGCTGCACCGCGTGCAGGCCGGGACGCTCCTCCACAACGTCGGATCGCAGACCGTGCTGCAGCGCAACGGCTTCGAGCGGATCGGCGTCGCGCGGCGATACCTGCGGATCGCCGGGGAGTGGCAGGACCACGTCCTCTTCCAGGCGCTGCTCGAGGGCGGCCCGCTCCAGCCTCCGCCGACTCCGCTCGTCTAGGGTGAGCGGCGCCGGCCTTCTCCCGGCGCTCCGAGCGGGAGGGACGCGCCCATGACCACGCGGCACATCGGCGGACGAGAGTTCGACTTCGAGCGGCAGGTGGCCGTGATGGCGGTCGTGAATCGCACTCCCGACTCCTTCTACGACAAGGGCTCCACCTTCGCCCTGGACAGCGCCATCGCGGCCGCCGCGCGCGCCGCGGAGCTCGGCGCCGACTGGGTCGACATCGGCGGAGTGCCGTTCGGCCGCGGCCCCGCCGTCACGCTCCAGGAGGAGCTCGACCGGGTCGTCCCCGTCGTGGCGGGCATCGCGGAGCGGAGCGACGTGGTCGTCTCGGTGGACACGACGAGCGCCGAGGTCGCGCACGCGAGCATCGCCGTGGGCGCCTCCGTCATCAACGACACGAGCGGGCTGCACGACCCCCGGATGCTCGAGGTCGTCGCCTCCTCCTCCGCTCAGCTCGTCATCACCCACAGCGTGGGCGCTCCCCGCAGCGAGCCGGAGAGACCCGAGTACGACGACGTCGTGGCGACGGTGGTCGACCACCTGCGGAGCCGGGTCGATCGCGCGCTCTCGGGTGGAGTGCCTGCCGGGAGGATCATCGTCGATCCGGGCCATGACCTGAACAAGAACACCCTGCACACGCTCGAGCTCACCCGCCGGCTGGGCGAGGTGGCCGCGCTCGGCTTCCCGGTGCTCGCCGCGGTCTCCAACAAGGACTTCATCGGCGAGGCGCTGGACCGGCCGCAGGGGGAGCGCCTCGAGGGCTCCCTCGCCGCCGCGGTGATCTGCATCCTGAACGGTGCGCGGATCGTGCGCATGCACGACGTGCGCCAGGCGGTGGACGCCGTGCGGATGACGGAGGCGGTGCTCGGCTGGCGGGCGCCCGTCTTCCTCCGCCACAACGTGGAGCCGGCGGCGTGAGCGCCCGCATCGACGGCCTGTCGCCGGCCGTGCAGGACCTGTCCGACGAGGCTCTGCTGGCCCTCTACGCGGACGGGGCCGGCGAGCAGTGGCTCCGGGTCAACTTCGTCGCGAGCGTCGACGGAGCGGTCACCCGCGACGGCGTCTCGGGCGATCTCGGGGGAGCGGCCGACCTGCGCGTGTTCGACCTGCTCCGTCGGCTCGCCGACGTCGTGCTCGTCGCGGCCGGCACGGTGCGGACCGAGGGCTACGGTCCGATGGTGCTGAGCGACGAGTCCGTGCGGGCGCGGCTCGGCACCGGGCGCGCCCCGCAGCCCGTCTTCGCGATCGTCTCGGGGTCGCTCGACCTCGATCCCGCCTCGCGGATCTTCACCGAGGCGCCGGTGCGCCCGATCGTCGTGACCACCGGCTCCTCGCCGGCCCGCCGCCGCGCGGAGCTCGCCGAGGTCGCCGACGTGCTCGTCTGCGGCGACGCAGAGCTCGACGCGACGCGGATGCGGGCGCAGCTCGCGGAGCGGGGGCTCGGCAGGATCCACTGCGAGGGCGGTCCGTCGCTGCTCGGGACCCTCCTCGCGGCGGACGCCGTCGACGAGCTCTGCCTGACCGTCGCTCCGACGCTCGAGGCGGGGGACTCCGGGAGGCTCGCCCGCGGCGACGTCCCCGGACCGCGCCCGCAGCACCTGGCGCACGTGCTCAGCGCCGGCGACACGCTGCTCCTGCGCTACCTCCGCCGGCGCTGACCCGCCCTACTCGCGGCGCCGCTCGTTCCCGTCGCGCTTGGCCTCGGAGGCCGGACGGGCGGCGATCACGGGGTGGGCGCCGGTGAAGCCGTCACGGGCGGACGCGATCGCCAGGATGCGCGGCTTCGCGACGTGCCAGCCCACGATCAGGGCGGGCACGCCGACCACCGCGACGATCCCCACGGTCCAGGTGCCGGTCGGGAAGTCGACGGCGATGAGGACCACCACGATCACCAGGAACGCCAGGGTGAGCCACGAGGTCACCGGGGCGCCGGGCATCCGGAAGGACGGGCGCTCCAGGCGCCCCTGTGTCGCCCAGCGCTGCAGCTGCATCTGGCAGAGGACGATCATGCCCCAGCCCGTGACGATGCCCAGCGCCGAGACGTTGAGGACGATCTCGAAGGCCTCGGACGGCACGAAGAGGTTCAGCACGATCCCGATCAGGGTGATGCTCGCCGTGAGCAGGATGCCGCCGTAGGGGACGCCCTGCTTGTTCATGCGGCCGGTGAAGGCGGGGGCGGAGCCGTTGAGCGCCATGGAGCGGAGGATGCGGCCGGTCGAGTAGAGCCCGGCGTTGATGCTGGAGAGCGCGGCCGTCAGCACGACGAAGTTCATGATCGATCCGGCGATCTCGCCCGAGGAGCCGTCGCCCAGCGAGCTGAAGAACGTGACGAACGGGCTCTCGCCCTTCGAGTAGGCCGTGTAGGGCAGCAGCAGCGTCAGCAGCAGCACCGAGCCGACGTAGAAGACGGCGATGCGCAGGATGACCGAGTTGATCGCCCGCGGGATGACCTTCGCCGGCTCCGCGGTCTCGCCCGCCGCCGTGCCGACCAGCTCGACTCCGGAGTAGGCGAACACCACGCCCTGGACGACCAGGACGCTGGCGATCAGGCCGCCGGGCAGGATGCCGCCGTTGTCGTTCCAGAGGCTGATCCCGGGGTCCACGGCGACGCCGCCGGACTGCAGCGGCCAGCCCGCGGCGAGCACGACGACGCCGATCACCAGGAAGACCACCAGCGCCGTGACCTTGATCAGCGCGAACCAGAACTCCAGCTCCCCGAAGACCTTGACCGAGACGAGGTTCAGCGAGAGCACGACGACCAGGGCGATGAGTGCGAGGAGCCACTGGGGCACGGAGGAGAAGAGCGACCAGTACTTCACGTAGAGGGCCACCGCGGTGACGTCGGCGATCGCGGTCATCGCCCAGTTCAGGAAGTACATCCAGCCGGCGACGAAGGCGGCCTTCTCGCCCAGGAACTCGCGGGCGTAGGAGATGAAGGAGCCCGAGCTCGGCCGGTGCAGGACCAGCTCGCCGAGCGCGCGGAGGATCAGGTAGGCGAAGACGCCGCAGACCGCGTACACGACGACGAGCGAGGGACCGGCGGTGGCGAGTCGGCCGCCGGCGCCGAGGAAGAGGCCGGTGCCGATCGCGCCGCCGATGGCGATCATCTGCAGCTGCCGGGGCTTGAGGCCGGGACGGTAGCCCTCCTGCTCCTTCGAGAAGTCGGGCTGCACGGGCCCGCGGTCGTCGTCGCTCTGCGTCACGGGGGCTCCCTCGTCACCGGATCGCGCCGGGCGGCTGCTCCGGCACGCCCGTCAGGGTAAGGGCGCGTTGCTCTGAGGAGGCGGATGGCGCGGTCCGCGGCATGCGGATCCTCTCAGGATCGAAGCGCCTACCCTGGGGGCATGAGCGGTCCGGACCTCGCACGGCAGTCCTCGCTCGAGGGCGTCCGGATCCCGTCGCCGGCGAGGCGCCTGAACGGCGGCACCGATCCGGCGCTCGTCTGGCGCAACGAGCTCGACGGGCTGACCTTCCGCGTGGACGCCGGGTACCTGAAGTGGAATCCCCGGTCCACGGGCGTCGACCTTCGCCGCGAGATCGCGCGTCTGCGCTGGCTGGAGGGGCGGATCGACGCGCCCCGGATCCTGGAGGCGGGCGAGGACGAGGAGGGGCAGTGGCTCCTCACCGCACCGCTGCCCGGGCGGAGCGCCGTCGATCCGAAGTGGACAGCCCGGCCGGAGGAGGCCGTCCGTGCGATCGCGGCCGGCCTGCGGGCGGTCCACGCGCTTTCCGTCGACGCGGTGCCCGAGGAGCTGCGCGGCGACTCCTGGTTCGCGCGCCGGCCGTCGGCGCTCGGCTCGGCTCCGGAGCTCGTGGACCCCGTCGTGGTGCACGGCGACGCGTGCGCTCCGAACACGCTCGTCGACGACGACGGACGCTGGAGCGGCACGGTCGACGTCGGCGACCTGGGCGTGGGCGACCGCTGGGCGGATCTGGCGGTCGCCGCGGTCAGCCTCGGCTGGAACTACGGACCCGGCCACACTCCGCTGCTCCTCGCGGAGTACGGAGCGGAGCCGGACGACGAGCGCGCGGCCTACTACCGCGCGCTCTGGTCGTCCGAGTCCTGAGTCACTTCTTCTTCGCGGCCTCGTCGTCCTGGGCCGCGCCCTCGTCGCTGCGGTTCTCGCTCGCCAGGCGCAGCCAGCGTCCGTCGCGGACGTCCTTCTCGTGCACGGCCGCCTTCTTGTCGCTCGCGGCGGTGTCGCGCGGGGGGAGCTGGATGGTCTCCTCCGCCTCGATGCCCGCCTGCAGCTCGCGTCCGCGCTCGAGCTCGGCGTCGAACTCCGCGCCGAAGAGCAGGGCGATGTTGGTGATCCAGATCCAGAGGAGGAAGACGATCACCGCGCCGAGCGAGCCGTAGGTCTTGTTGTAGTTGGAGAAGTTGGCCACGTAGAACGCGAAGCCGGTCGAGGCGATCAGCCAGATCGCCAGGGCGACGATCGATCCGATGCTGATCCAGCGGAACTTCGGCTGGCGGATGTTGGGCGCCCAGTAGTACAGGATCGCGACGATCACGATCGCTATCACCACGAGCACCGGCCATTTCGCGATGTTCCACACGGTGAGGGCGGCGGGGCCGAGGCCCACGACGTCGCCGACGGCGGTCGCGACCGGTCCGCTGAGCACGAGGATGAGCGCCGCGATCACGATCAGGACGACCGTCACCACGGTCACGCCGAGCATCGTCGGGCGGAGCTTCCAGAAGGGGCGCCCCTCGTCGATCTGGTAGACGCGGTTCATCGCGCGGCCGAAGGCGCCGACGTAGCCGGAGGCGGACCAGATCGCTCCGACGACACCGGTCACGAAGGCGAGACCCGCGGCGGAGGAGCTGGTCAGCGCCTGGATCGGGTCGCGCAGCAGGTCGACGACCTCGCTCGACGCGAGGTTCCCGATCAGGTCGAGGACCAGATCGGTGGTGGCCTGCGCCTGGCCGAAGAGCCCCAGCACCGACACGATCGCGAGCAGGGCGGGAAAGAGCGCGAGCACGGCGTAGTAGGTGAGCGCGGCGGCGAGGTCGGTGCACTGGTCCGCGCCGAACTCGCGGGCCGTCTTCTTGAGGACGTAGAACCAGGAGCGCTTGGTGATGTCGGTGACGTCGTCGGGCTTCCGGGAATCGTCGGGATCGGGCGCTGTCTTCTCGCGGGTCGTGCTCTGCTCGGCCATGCGGACACGCTACGGGGCCGACAGTCATCGGACGGCCCCCTTGACGGCGCGGCCGGTCGTGTCGCGGGTCAGGCCCGGCGCTGGCGCGCAGCGGCGAGGGTGCCGAAGAGGAGGAAGGAGCAGGTCGCGGCGAGGACGGTCAGCAGGGGAGCCTCCCAGCCGCCGCTCGCGTCGTGCGCGAAGCCGATAACGGTCGGGGCGGTGGCGGCCACGGCGTAGCCGATCCCCTGCACCGTGGCCGAGAGCCGCGACGCATGGGCGTCGGAGCGGGAGAGCCGCACGACGAGCACGAAGACCACCGTGAATCCTCCGCCCTGGGCCGCGCCGCCCAGCACGCACCAGAGCGCCCAGAGCTGCGGGGCGAGCAGCAGCCCCGCCGGCACCGTGCACCAGAGGAGGCCGACGAGCACGATGCTCCCCAGGGGTCCGAGCCTCCGGACCAGGAGCGGGACGCCGAGGGCGCCGGCGACCGCGGCGAGCTGGAACACCGAGGCGCTCGCGCCCGCGGTCGCGATCGAGAAGCCGTTGCGGTCGACGAGCAGCGAGGGGAGCCACGCCGTCACTCCGTAGTACGAGAACGCCTGGCTCGAGAAGCAGAGCGCGAGCGCCAGCACGGTCGCGCTGCGGAAGATCCGCGGAGCCGGTGCGGCCGGTGCGCGGTCGGCGCGGGCCTGGCGGGGAGTCGGACGCAGGGCCGCCCGAGGCCCCACGGCCACGAGCCAGCCGGCCAGAGCGAGGGCGTTGAGGGCGAGCCAGACGAGCAGGGCGCCGCGCCAGCCGAGGGTTAGAGCGAGCGGAGCGGTGCCGAGCGAGGTGATCGTCGAGCCGATGTTGAGGGCCGCGGTGTAGACGCCCGTCGTGAGGTCGACGCGCTCGGGAGCGACGTCCCGCCGGATCACGACGGGGAGGACGACGTTGCCGATCGTGATGGAGACGCCGATCAGGATGGTGCCCGCCACGGCCGGTCCCACGTCGCCGATCGAGCGGACGATCGTGCCGAGCGCGACGCCGATCACCGTGACGGTCACGGCGGCGTCGGGTCCCGCGCGGCGGATCACGAGGAGGGCGAGCGGAGTCGCCAGGGCGAAGCAGAGCACGGGGATGCTGGTGAGGATCCCCGCCTGGCCCGCGGACAGCGCGAGGTCCTCGCGCACCGCGTCGATGATGGGCGCGACGGCGACGATCGGACCGCGCAGGACCAGCGCGACCAGGGCGACCGCCACGACGAGGAGCCAGGGAGCGCTTCGGCGCGCGGTCATCGGGGCGTCGAGGGCCGCGGCACCCCGGTCAGCCGGCCAGGCCGGGGACCCCGGCCGAGAGGTTGCCGACGATGGTGAAGACGCCCGACACCAGACCGAGGATCCCGGTGACGAGTCCGGCCGTCGCGAGCCCGCGACCGCCTCCGACGAGCGGTGCGGCCGCCCGGCCCTTCGCCGAGAAGACGATGGCGAGGATCGAGGGGATCAGCAGCGGGTTGATCAGCAGGCTCAGGACGCCGAGCACGAGGCTCGCGATCGCCATCGGGTTGCGGCCCGCCGCGGAGGACGGGGCGGACGGATAGGCGTACAGCTCCTGCTCCGGAGCGCCCGGGGGCGTGCCGTAGGCGGGAGCGGGCTCCGAGGAGGACGGGCGGGACCGGTCCGTCCACGCCGCGCCGTCCCAGTAGAGCTCCGAGCCGAGGTCGGCCGGGTGCGGGTACCACCCGGGCGCGGGCAGCGGAGCGGAGTCGTCGGGCATGGGGCGAGTCTAGAGCGGCGCCGATCAGCTCTTCGGCTGCTCGATGGCGAGCGCGTTCCCGTCGGGATCGAGGATCCAGGCCGCCCAGACGCTGCCGCGGTCGGCCACGCCGTTCTCGGTGCGCAGCTCGTCGCTGTCGTAGTCCTCCGGAGCCACGCCCCGAGCCGCCAGCGCGTCCAGCTCGGCGCGCAGGTCGGCCACCCGCCAGGCGGCCTTGGTCTGCTCGTCCTTCGAGCCCGTGCTGCTGGCGGTGACGGTGAGCCGCGTGCCGCCGCAGGAGTAGGCGATCGCCGACTCGCTCTCCTCGAGGACCTCCAGTCCCAGGGAGCCGGCGTAGAAGGCGCGGGAGGCGGCGAGGTCGCGGGAGAGCAGAACGGGGCCGATGGGGGAGTCGGAGAGCACGGTGAGCCCTTTCGTCGGTGGGCCTCCAGTCGACGCCCGCTGCGGCCCGGCGCGGAAGGGATTGCCACCGGGCCGGCCGGAGGGGGGCGAGCGCGGCAGAATGGCCTCGGCCGTGCCCGCCGCGCGGCCGGGAGGAGCCCTCATGAGCTGGACCATCGACGAGGTGGCGTGGACCCACCCGGACGCCGAGTGTCTGCGCGACGCGCAACGGCGCGAGCTCGACGAGCGCTACGGCAACGACGACCACGAGCCCGGCACGCCGCCCTCGGCCGACGACGTGCCCGTCTTCCTCGTGGCCCGCGACGCGAGCGGCGCGGCGGTGGCCTGCGGCGGACTGCGGCCTCTCGACGACGACGTCCTCGGACCGGGGGCGATCGAGGTGAAGCGGATGTTCGCCGACCGCGCCGCCCGCGGCACCGGAGCGGCCACGGCCGTCCTTCGCGCGCTCGAGGCGCGGGCGGCCGCTCTGGGCACGACGCGCCTGGTGCTGGAGACCGGGACGCTCCAGCCCGACGCGATGCGGTTCTACCTCCGGGAGGGCTACCACGCCATCCCGCCGTTCGGCGCCTACATCGGGTCCGAGCACTCGGTCTGCTACGCCCGCGATCTCGCTCCCGGCGCCTGAGCGTCAGCGGCGCAGGGTCTCCACCGGGTACTCGCCGAAGCGGCGGTGGTACGCCCCCGAGAAACGGCCCTGGTTGAGGAAGCCCCAGCGCGCGGAGACGGCGCGCACGGTCTCCTCGCCCGGAGCGCCCTCGCGGAGCTCGACGCGCGCCCGGTCGAGACGCACGCCGCGCAGGTAGCCGAGCGGAGTGTCGCCGAAGTGCCTCCGGAACGCGGCCTGCAGCGCCCGCGGAGTGAGCCCCGCCGCTGCCGCGATGTCGGACACGGTGACGGGCGATGCGGCGAACGCGTGCAGGAACTCGGCGGCCCGCAGCAGGTGCTCGAGCCCCGGCCGCAGCACCTGCGCCGGAACGACGACCGGCCGGTGCGCGAAGGTCGCGAGCAGGTGCAGAGCGACACCGCGCTCGGCCGCCACGAGCTGCAGCGCGGTCGCCTCGCGGCCCGACCGCAGGACGCCCGCGAAGTCGTCGACCGCCCGCCACCAGCCCGGCAGCGCCGAGGCGGAGGCGATCGAGCGGTGGTCGAAGACGAGCGGCAGCGGCACGCCGTCGCCGGCCTCGGACGAGACCTGCTCGAGGAGGCCGGCGGCCACGTGCACGAGCCGCTGCTGGAAGTCGCGGCTGACGAACTCGAACGGACGCGCGCTGGGGAAGACGACCGGCCGCCCCGGCAGGTGGACGATCCGATCGCCCTCCGGGTCCACCACGCTCGTGCCGGAGAGGAACCACGAGACGACGTACTCGCCCTCCGGACGCAGCCCCCCGGACACGGAGCCGCGGAACACCGACGTCCGCAGGCTCACGCCCTCGCTCCCGGAGACGTCGTAGCGGAAAGAGAAGGGCCGCTCGACCGTCTCCGTCCGGAATCCCGACCCGCCGTAGCCGTCCGAGTAGAAGCGCCGCGCCTCCTCCAGGTCGGCCCCGGAGCGTGTGAAGCGCTGCAGCGAAGGACCGGCACCCATCGGACCAGGATGCCACCTGGACGGATTGCGCACCGGTCGCCCCCGCGTCCGTGTCCGGGGCACGTCCTGTCGGCAGGGTGACGGGGTCGGACGACACGGACGGAGACGCATGGAGATCAGCGCACGCAGACTCGCGGCACGCGACGCCGTGGCCGTCGTCGCCGTCCTCGCCGCACTCGAGGGGGCGCTCGCCGTGGACTCCCTGCCGCCCGGCCTGGAGGAGGTCCTCCTGCACCAGCTCGAGCGCACCTCGCTCGTACTCCCCGGCGCCGACCGGGACGAGCTCGCCTCCGCTCTGCGCGCGCTCGACGCCCGAGTGCGCGACGCGCTCGGGTAGAGGCCGCCGCCGACTACAGTCGAGGGGTCAACCGAGCCCGAGGAGTGCCCGCACGTGTCGAACGAACCGTCGAATCCCGCAGAGAACGAGTCCCACTCGGTCGTCACCGAGGCGGGCACGGGATTCACGCACTTCACCGACCGGGCCGTAGTCGCGATCCGCGTCAACGGGGAGCTCAAGGACCTCGCCGCCGACGTCGTGCCGGGCGACCGCATCGAGCCGGTGCTCATCTCCTCGCCGGACGGGCTGAACATCCTCCGCCACTCCGCGGCCCACGTGCTCGCGCAGGCGGTGCAGCAGATCAACCCGGAGGCGAAGCTGGGCATCGGCCCGCCCGTCACCGACGGCTTCTACTACGACTTCGACGTCGAGGAGCCCTTCACGCCCGAGGCGATGAAGGCGCTCGAGAAGGCGATGGACCGCATCGTCCGCCAGGGCCAGCGGTTCGTGCGCCGCGTCGTCTCCGAGGAGGAGGCGCGCGCCGAACTCGCCGGCGAGCCCTACAAGCTCGAGCTGATCGGGATCAAGGGCGGGGGAGCCGAGGACGAGAGCGTCGAGGTCGGCGGCGCCGAGCTCACCATCTACGACAACGTCGACCCGCGTACCGGCGAGACGGTCTGGAAGGACCTCTGCCGCGGCCCGCATCTGCCCAACACCCGCATGATCGGCAACGGCTACGCCCTGACCCGCAACGCTGCCGCCTACTGGCGCGGCTCGGAGAAGAACCCGCAGCTGCAGCGCGTCTACGGCACCGCGTGGCCCACGAAGGACGAGCTGCGCGAGCACCAGGCCCGCCTCGAGGAGGCGGCGCGCCGCGACCACCGCAAGCTCGGCCACGAGCTCGACCTGTTCTCCTTCCCGGACGAGATCGGCTCCGGCCTCGCGGTCTTCCACCCCAAGGGCGGGATCATCCGCTACGAGATCGAGCAGTACATGCGCGAGCAGCTGCTCGCCCACGACTACGAGCTCGTCTACACGCCGCACATCACCAAGGGCGACCTGTTCCTCACGAGCGGGCACCTGCAGTGGTACTCCGAGGGGATGTTCCCCCCGATGCACCTCGACGAGCTGCAGGACGAGGACGGCAACGTCACCCGCCAGGGCCAGGACTACTACCTCAAGCCCATGAACTGCCCGTTCCACAACCTGATCTTCCGCTCGCGCGGCCGCAGCTACCGCGAGCTCCCGCTGCGCCTGGCCGAGTTCGGCACCGTGTACCGCTACGAGAAGAGCGGCACCCTGCAGGGCCTCACGCGTGTGCGCGGCCTGACCCAGGACGACGCCCACATCTACGTCGCGCAGGAGGACGTGTCGGCCGAGCTGACCCGCAACCTCGAGTTCGTGCTGCAGGTGCTGCGCGACTACGGCCTCGACGACTTCTACCTCGAGCTGTCCACGAACGAGGAGGGCAACCCGAAGTTCGTCGGTGCGCCCGAGCAGTGGGAGGAGGCGATCGAGTCGCTGCGCGCGGTCGCCGTCGCCTCCGGTCTCGAGCTGGTGCCGGATCCGGGAGGAGCGGCGTTCTACGGTCCGAAGATCTCGGTGCAGGCGCGCGACGCCATCGGCCGCACCTGGCAGATGTCGACCATCCAGCTCGACTTCAACCAGCCCGAGCGCTTCGAGCTCGAGTACACGGCCTCGGACGGCTCGAAGAAGCGGCCCGTGATGGTCCACCGAGCGCTCTTCGGCTCCATCGAGCGCTTCTTCGCGATCCTCACCGAGCACTACGCCGGAGCGTTCCCGGTCTGGCTGTCGCCGGTCCAGGTCGTGGGCATCCCGATCGCCGACGAGTACCTGCCCTACCTCGAGGAGGTCGTCGGCGAGCTCAAGCGGTCGGGCATCCGCGCCGAGATCGACTACTCCAGCGACCGGATGCAGAAGAAGATCCGCAACGCCACGCTGCAGAAGGTGCCCTTCCAGATGATCGTGGGGGAGAAGGACCGCGACGCCGGAGCCGTCAGCTTCCGCTTCCGCGACGGCACGCAGGAGAACGGGATCCCGGTCGCCGACGCCGTCGCGCGCATCCGCGAGGCCGTCGCCTCGAAGGCGCAGGTCTGAGCGTGAGCGACGGCCACGTGCCCGAGGGAGCGGAGGGCTCGGCGCACCTCGCCGGGGTTCCCGACGAGTTCCAGCGCCTGTGGACGCCGCACCGGATGGTCTACATCCAGAAGGGGCAGCCCGGAGCCGACGACTGCCCCTTCTGCGTGGCGCCGACGCTGAGCGACGAGGAGGCCCTCATCGTCGCCCGCGGGGAGCACGCCTACGTCCTGCTGAACCTCTTCCCGTACAACTCCGGCCACCTCCTGGTCTGCCCGTACCGGCACATCCCGCTCTACGACGAGGCCACTCCCGAGGAAGTGGCCGAGATCGGAGCGCTCACGCAGACGGCGATGCGCGTCGTCCGCTCGGTCTCGAACAACGACGGCTTCAACCTCGGGATGAACCAGGGCGCGGTCGCGGGAGCGGGGATCGCCGCGCACCTGCACCAGCACGTGGTCCCGCGCTGGGCGACCGACGCGAACTTCTTCCCGATCATCGCCCGCACGAAGGCGCTCCCGCAGCTGCTCGGCGACGTGCGGGCGAGCCTCGCGGCGGCCTGGCCGAGCCTCTAGACCGCCGCCCGGCCCCCTGTCCAGCGCCGCGGGCGGTAGGCGCCGTCTCGTAGACTCGGAGCTGCCGTCGGCGGAAGTCGCCGCACAGAACAGGACTCGCGAACATGACCGACACCACCACTCCGTCCTCGTCCGCTCCCGAGCAGTTCGGCTCGAGCCGCGTCAAGCGCGGTCTCGCCGAGATGCTCAAGGGCGGCGTCATCATGGACGTCGTCGACGCCGATCAGGCCCGCATCGCGGAGGACGCCGGCGCGGTCGCCGTCATGGCGCTCGAGCGCGTCCCCGCCGACATCCGCTCGCAGGGCGGCGTCGCGCGCATGAGCGACCCCGACCTGATCGACGGCATCGTCTCCGCCGTGTCGATCCCCGTCATGGCGAAGGCGCGCATCGGCCACTTCGTCGAGGCGCAGATCCTGCAGGAGCTCGGCGTCGACTACATCGACGAGTCCGAGGTCCTCTCGCCCGCCGACTACGTGAACCACATCGACAAGTGGAACTTCACCGTCCCCTTCGTCTGCGGAGCGACCAACCTGGGCGAGGCGCTGCGCCGCATCACCGAGGGCGCAGCGATGATCCGCTCGAAGGGCGAGGCCGGCACCGGCGACGTCTCCGAGGCGACCAAGCACATCCGCACGATCTCCGGCGAGGTCAACCGCTTGAAGGCAATGACCAAGGACGAGCTCTACGTCGCCGCCAAGGAGCTGCAGGCCCCCTACGACCTGGTCGTCGAGATCGCCCGGACCGGCAAGCTCCCCGTCGTCCTCTTCACCGCCGGCGGGGTCGCGACCCCGGCCGACGCGGCGCTGATGATGCAGCTGGGCGCCGACGGCGTGTTCGTCGGCTCCGGCGTCTTCAAGTCGGGCGAGCCCGCCAAACGCGCGGCCGCGATCGTGAAGGCGACCACCTTCTTCGACGACGCGAAGGTCGTCGCGGAGGCCTCGCGCGGCCTGGGCGAGGCGATGGTCGGCATCAACGTGGCCGACGTGCCCGCGCCGCACCGCCTCGCCGAGCGTGGCTGGTAGCGCCGACGCGCCGCTCGCCGGCGCAGGACCGACGCGGGAGTCCCTCGAGGGGCTCCGCGTCGGCGTCCTCGCGCTGCAGGGCGACTTCCGCGAGCACGCGCAGGTCCTGCGCGAGCTGGGCGCCGAGGTGGTGCTCGTGCGCCGCCCGGAGGAGCTCGCCGCCGTCGCGGGGCTGGTCATCCCGGGCGGCGAGTCCACGGTGATGGACAAGCTGTCGCGCCTCTTCGGCCTCGCGGAGCCGGTCGTCGAGGCGATCGGGGCGGGGATGCCCGTCTACGGGACCTGCGCCGGGCTGATCATGCTCGCCGACCGGGTCCTCGACCGCATCGACGGCCAGAGCAGCTTCGGCGGCCTGGACGTGTCGGTCCGGAGGAACGCGTTCGGCAACCAGCTCGATTCCTTCGAGACCGATCTCGACGTGCCGGCGATCGGCGATCCGCCCGTGCACGCGGTCTTCATCCGCGCACCGGTCGTGGAGGAGCTGGGGGAGCGGGCGACCGCGCTCGCCAGCGTCGCCGACGGGCGGGTGGTCGCGGTCGAGCAGGGCAACCTCCTCGGGACGGCGTTCCATCCCGAGATCACCGGCGACTACCGGTTCCACGAGCTGTTCCTGCGGAAGGTCGCGGCGACGCGCTTCGGCGACTGACCCGCTGCCGTCCCCTCCGCCAGGGGTGGACGGTGCGGGACCCGCGGGCCAGGGTGGTCGCATGCCCGAACTCCCCGAGGTCCAGGCCCTCGCCCTCGATCTCGACGCACGCCTGGGCGGACGCGTCCTCGAGCGGCTCGACGTGTTCGCGATCTCCGCCCTCAAGACCGTCGCCATCCCGCCGTCCGCTCTGTCCGGCGAGACCGTCCACGGAGTGTCGCGGCACGGCAAGTTCCTCGACCTCGCAGTCGGCGGGGCCCACGTCCTCCTGCACCTCGCCCGCGCCGGCTGGGTCCGATGGCGGCCCGAGCGGCCGACGGCGCCGGCGAAGCCCGGCAGGGGCCCGCTCGCCGCGCGGCTGGTCCTCGACGACGGGTCGGGGTTCGACGTGACGGAGGCCGGCACCAAGAAGAGCCTCGCGCTCTCGATCGTCGCCGATCCGCTCGACGTCCCGGGCGTCGCCCGGCTGGGTCCCGATCCGCTGGACCCGGAGTTCACCGAGGAGATCCTCGGCGCGATCCTCGCCACGGCGGGCAGGGCGCAGGTGAAGGGCGTCCTCCGCGACCAGTCCCGCATCGCCGGCATCGGCAACGCCTACTCCGACGAGATCCTCCACGTGGCGCGCATGTCGCCCTTCAAGCCCGCCGCGCTCACCGCCGACGAGCTGGGCCGCCTCTACGCGGCTCTCCGCTACACCCTCGAGGAGGCGCTCGCCCGCGCCGAGGGCCTGCACGCGGCCGACCTCAAGCGCGAGAAGAAGCTCGGCATGCGCGTCCACGGCCGCACAGGAGAGGCGTGCCCCGTCTGCGGCGACACGATCCGGCAGGTGGTCTTCCACGACTCCACGCTCCAGTACTGCCCCACCTGCCAGACCGACGGCAGGATCCTCGCCGACCGGCTGCTGTCGCGGTTGATCAGATAGCGAGCCGGTCCCTGCCCGGCTCGCCGCGGTCGGCTTCCGGAGATGGCGGGTGGGTGGAGCGGGTCGCGTCCGCCTACAGCGATCCGCTGGCACGCGGATCACTGGTTCGGCTGTGCTTGTGGTGAGCCGGTCCCTGCCCGGCTCGCCGCGGTCGGCTCCCGGGGGTGGCTGGGTGGGTGGAGCGGGTCGCGTCCGCCTACAGCGATCCGCTGGCACGCGGATCACTGGTTCGGCTGTGCTTGTGGTGAGCCGGTCCCTGCCCGGCTCGC
>NZ_PSVE01000008.1:0-149083 GCF_002931775.1 Rathayibacter sp. AY1F4 | reverse complement strand
CCGCTCCACCCACGCCCCCACCCCGAGAAGCCGACCGCGCCACGCCGGGCGAGGACCGGCGTGGAATCCAACTCAGAACAGCGTGATCGGCTTGACGATGTCGGCGTAGATGAGGAGGGCGCTCATGCCGCCGAGGACGAGGACGACGACGTAGGTGAGCGGGAGCAGGCGGGCGATGTCGACCGGGCCGGGGTCGCGGCGTCCGAAGAGCTTGGCGATCCGGCGGCGCAGGCCCTCCCAGAGGGCGCCGGCGATGTGGCCGCCGTCCATGGGGAGCAGCGGCACCAGGTTGAAGACGAGGAGGGCGACGTTGAGCGAGGCGAGGACGCCGACCATCGTCTGCACCTTCGACACGACGGGGAGCTGGTCGGAGGCGGCGATCTCGCCCGCGATCCGGCCGACTCCGACGACGCTGATCGGGCCGTTGGCGTCGCGGGCCTCCGAGCCGAACGCCGCCTGGGCGACGTCGATGAGGCGCTGCGGAAGGTTGAGGATGACGTGGGCGACGCTGGTGATGTTCGACCAGACCGTCTCGGGCACCGCGGTGATCGGCTGCTGCGCGAGGGCCGACGTGGGCGAGATGCCGATGAAGCCGACCGTCTGCGTCTCGATCGCACCGGAGGCGTCGGTGACGGGGGCGCCGTTCGCGTCGGTCACCGCGACCTCGTTCTCGGCGGGGGTGATCGTGAGGGTCAGCGGGGCGCCGTCGCGCTGGACGGACACGCTGAGCGGGACGCCCGCGGAGCGCTGGATGATCGGGGTCAGGTCGTTCCAGGTGCTCACCGGAGTGCCGTCGATCGCCGTGATCGTGTCGCCCGGCAGCAGGCCCGCCGCGGCTCCGGGTGCCAGCGGGTCGTCGGCGGTGCAGGTCGCGGTCGCGCGCTGCGACTCCGGGACCACGCACTGCGAGACCGCGGCGAGGGTGCTGGTGCTCTGCGGGATCCCGATGCCGCAGAGGAGGACGGTGAAGAGGACCGTGGCGATCACGAGGTTCATGAAGGGGCCGCCGGCCATGACGATCACGCGCTTCCACACGGGGAGCCGGTAGAACGCGCGGTGGTCCTCGCCGTCACCGATCGTCTCGGCGCTGGCGGCGCGGGCCTCGTCGATCATCGTGGCGTAGGCGCCGCGCCGGGGCTCCTCGAGCTGGGCCTCGGAGGACGCCAGGCCGTTGAAGAAGCCGGTGCTCGACTCCGTGGGCCGGTCCCCCGGGTGCTTCGGCGGGTACATGCCGATCATGGCGATGTAGCCGCCGAGCGGGATCGCCTTGACGCCGTACTCCGTCTCGCCTCGGCGCCGGGAGAAGAGGGTCGGCCCGAACCCGATCATGTACTGCGTGACCTTGACCCCGAACAGCTTGGCGGGGAGCAGGTGCCCGACCTCGTGCAGGGCGATGGAGAGGGCGACGCCGACGGCGATGATGACGACGCCGAGGACGAAGAGCAGCACGGATTCCACCGACACACTGTAGGCCGGGCCCGCCTGTCCACGCTGGGGTGCGCCTGCACGGATCCGATGAACTCCGCGGCCGAGCGGATCAGCGGCGCGACGTCCGCCGACACGGATCCGCGGAGACGGAGCCCGTGCGGATGACCCCTGGTCATACTCCGGCGATCCGCTCGTCCGCCGTGCGGCGCGCCCACTCCTCCGCCGCGGCCAGCGACTCGCGGGTCAGCGCGCCGTCGACGCTGTGCGTATCGACCACCGCCTCCACCGTCTCGAGGATGTCGAGGTAGCCGATCCGCCCCGCGTGGAACGCCTGCACGGCCTGCTCGTTCGCCGCGTTGAACACGGCCGGGTAGGAGGCGCCCGCCTCCCCGACGCGCTTCGCGAGCCGGACCGAGGGGAACGCCTCCTCGTCCAGCGGCTCGAACGTCCAGGAGTGGGAGCGGGTCCAGTCGAGCGGGACGCCGACCCCGGCGACACGGTGCGGCCAGTCGAGGCCGAGCGAGATCGGGAGCCGCATGTCCGGCGGCGAGGCCTGGGCGATCGTCGAGCCGTCGACGTACTCGACCATCGAGTGGATCACCGACTGCGGGTGCACGGTGACGTCGATCCGGTCGTAGGGCACGTCGAAGAGCAGGTGCGCCTCGATCACCTCGAGCCCCTTGTTGACCAGGGTGGAGGAGTTGGTCGTGACGACCAGGCCCATGTCCCAGGTCGGGTGCGCGAGCGCCTGCGCCGGGGTGACGTCGCGGAGGGAGGCGCGGTCGCGTCCCCGGAACGGCCCGCCGGACGCGGTCAGCACGAGGCGGCGGACCTCGCGGTGCTCGCCCGCGAGGAGTGCCTGGGCGATCGCGGAGTGCTCGGAGTCGACCGGCACGATCTGGCCGGGACCGGCGAGCGAGGTGACGAGCTCGCCGCCGACGATCAGCGACTCCTTGTTGGCGAGGGCGAGCGTCCTGCCCTCCTCGAGCGCCGCGAGCGTCGGGCCGAGCCCCACCGAGCCGGTGATCCCGTTCAGCACGACGTCCGCATCGACCGAGCGGATCAGCTGCTCGGCCTCCTCGGCGCCGAACGCCGTGTGCTCGACGCCGAACGCGGACGCCTGCTCGGCGACCGCCGCCCGGTTCGAGCCGGCGGCGAGGCCGACGACCTCGAACCGCTCGCGGTTCGCGCCGATGACGTCGAGAGCCTGCGTGCCGATGGACCCGGTCGAGCCGAGGATGATGACCCTGCGCATCCGCCCATCCTGGCACGGAGCACCCAGCGCCTCCCGGTCAGCTGATGGCGAGGATGTCGACCACGAAGACGAGGGTGTCGGTCCCGCTGATCCCCGCGTTCTGGTTGCCCTGGTCGCCGTAGCCCTTGGACGGCGGGATGGTGACCAGCACCTGCGAGCCGACGGTCTGGCCGACGACGGCCTCCTTGAAGCCCTCGATCACGTCGCCGGTGCCGAAGGCGGCGGGAGCGGGCTTCCCCCAGCTCTGGTCGAACACCTCGCCGGTGCCCCAGACCACGCCCTGGTACTGCACGATCAGCTGGTCGCCGTCGGCCACGGTCGCGCCGCTCCCCTTCTTGAGGACGGCGAGCTGCAGGTCGGCGGGCGGGTCGGTCGAGGGGATGGTGACGGTGGGCGCCCCGTCCTCGGCGAGCGCCACCGTCGGCAGGCCGTCGACCGGGGGCTGCGGCTCGCCGTCCGCGGCGGTCGGCACGATCTGCTCGACGTCGATCACCATGACGATCGAGTCGGTCGCGGCGATGCCGAACTGGCTCTGCCCGGCGTCGCCGAACGCGTCGGCCGGGGGAACGACGGCGACGACGCGCGAGCCGACGGTCGCGCAGTTGACGGCCTTCACGAGGCCGGCGAGGTACTGGTCGGTGTCGACCTCGAAGGCCGCGCGGCCACCGGACGCGTAGCTGCTCGCCGAGAACTCGGCACCGCTCGTCCCGTTGTAGAGCGTGTAGTCGACCAGCACGGTGTCGCCCTCGGCGACCTCCTCGCCGGTGCCCTCGATCGCGACCGAGCGCTCGGTGGCGTCCACGCTGACCGGGCTGGGGAACACGGTGACCGGCTTGGTGGCGAAGTCGCCGCTGGTCTGCACCGCGGCGGTCGCGTCGCCCTCGGTCGCGCAGCCGAGCGGAGTCGCGGAGGCGGACGGCGCTGCATCCGGCTCCCCGGGGGTGCAGGCCGCCAGGCTCAGGGAGGCGCCGAGGACGGCGAGGATCGCGAGGGTTCTGCGCACAGGGGCACCTTTCGTGACCGGCGGCGGCCGGTGGACGTTCGGGGATCGCCTCCATCCTGCACGGCGCGCCTCGCAACGCGCTGGGTGCGGGTCCTCGAACGGTCCCAGGCCTACCATCGGGGCATGCGTGAATTCTCGGTCCCCCAGTCCCGAGAGCTCGTCACCGAGCTCCCCGGCCCGCGCTCCGTCGCCCTCCAGGAGCGCCGCGTCGCCAGCGTCTCCCGCGGCGCCGGGACGCTCGCGAACATCTACATGGACCACGCGTCGGGCGCGGTCCTGGTCGACGTCGACGGCAACCGCCTGATCGACCTCGGCTGCGGCATCGGAGTGACCACCATCGGCCACGCGCACCCCGCGGTCGCCGCGGCGGCCGCCGCGCAGGCCGAGAAGCTGACGCACACCCTCTTCACCGTCACTCCGTACGAGAACTACGTCCGGGTCGCCGAGAAGCTCGCCGAGATCGCCCCCGGGGACTTCGAGAAGCACTCGATCCTGGTGAACTCCGGCGCGGAGGCGGTCGAGAACGCCGTCAAGATCGCGCGGAAGTTCACCGGCCGCCGCGCCATCGCGACGCTCGACCACGCCTTCCACGGCCGCACCAACCTCACGATGGCGATGACCTACCGCCCCTGGCCGGAGCGCGCGGGCATGGGCCCCTTCCCGGGAGAGATCTACAGCCTCCCGATCAGCTACCCGTTCCGCGACCCCGAGGGCATGACGGGCGAGGAGGCGGCCGAGCGCACCATCGACCACATCACCACCCACATCGGCGCGCAGGAGCTGGCCGCGCTCTTCGTCGAGCCGATCCAGGGCGACGGCGGCATCATCATCCCGGCGCCGGGCTACTTCCGCCGCCTGTCCGAGTTCTGCACCGAGAACGGCATCGTCTTCGTCGCGGACGAGATCCAGGCCGGCATCGCCCGCACCGGCACCTGGTACTCCATCGAGCACCACGGCGTGGTCCCGGACCTCATCACGACGGCCAAGGGCATCGCCGGCGGCTTCCCGCTCGCCGCCGTCACCGGCCGCGCCGAGATCATGGACGCCGTGCAGCCCGGCGGCATCGGCGGCACGTTCGGCGGCAACCCCGTCTCCACCGCCGCGGCGCTCGCGACGTTCGAGGCGATCGAGTCCGAGGGCCTGCTGGAGGAGGCGCAGCGGGTCGAGCGCCTGCTGGAGGCGCGGATCGGCGATTGGGCCGAGCGCTTCGCGGTCGTGGGCGAGGTCCGCGGCAAGGGCGCGATGTGGGGCGTCGAGCTCGTCCACCCGGGCACGAAGAAGCAGTACCCGGAGGCGCTCACCGCGATCCTGAAGCACGCCACCACGAACGGCGTGATCGTCCTCGACGCGGGCAGCTGGGACAGTGTGCTGCGGATCATGCCGAGCGTGGTCATCAGCGAGGAGCTCATCGACGACGCCGCGACGGTCATCGAGGAGGCGCTCGCCCAGCTCGGCTGAGCCGCCGCATGACCGGAGCGGCATGGACGCCCCGGTAGCTTCGTCGGAATGCGGATCGACGACCACGAGAGGCCGACTCCCCCGGGGATCGGCCTCTCCGCGCGTCTGGCGCGCCTGTCCATCGGCGGCGTCGGCCGGCTGGTCTACCGGCCGATCGTGGAGGGGCGCGACAACGTCCCGGCCGAGGGACGCGTGATCCTGGCGGCCAACCACCTCTCGTTCATCGACTCCCCGGTGCTGACGCTGCTCGCCCCGCGGCCGGTGCAGTTCCTGGCCAAGTCGGACTACTTCACGGGGACCGGCGTGCGGGGCGCCCTCTCGCGCGCCTTCTTCACGAGCGTCGGAGCGGTCGCGGTCGAGCGAGGCGCCGGCCAGGCCGCTCAGGAGGCGCTGGACCTCGGCCGGGCGATCCTCGAGCGGGACGAGGCGTTCGCCGTCTACCCCGAGGGCACCCGCTCCCGCGACGGGCGCCTCTACAAGGGCCGCACCGGAGTGGCGTGGCTCGCCCTGACCACGGGCGCGCCGGTGGTCCCCGTCGGCATGATCGGCACGCAGGAGCTCCAGCCGGTGGGCACGAGGGTGCCGCGCCTGCACCGGATCACGGTCCGCTTCGGGGCTCCGCTGGACCTCTCGCGGCACGGCTCCGCCGACTCCGGCCGCGCCCGACGCCACGCCACCGACGAGGTGATGGCGGCCGTCCACGCGCTCTCCGGGCAGGAGCTCGCCGGTGCGTACAACGAGTCGCCGCCGACGACCACGGTCGAGCGCATCCGCCGGGCGCTCCCGCACGAGCGCCGCTGAGCCTCAGCGCGCGGACGCCTCCGGCTCGTGGGCGACGGGGAAGTTCACCGAGTTGGCGATGAAGCAGAGCCGGGAGGCCTCGGCGTGCAGCGTCTGGGCGATCGCCACCATCGACTCCTCGGCGACAGTGACGCGGGGCCGGAGGGTCACCGAGGTGAAGCGGCCGCTCTCCCCCTCCTGCAGCATCGAGCCCACCGCGTCGTCCGTGTAGCCGGTGACGACGACTCCGTTCTTGACCGCCACGTGCAGGTAGGAGAGGAGGTGGCACTGCGCGAGCGCCGCGAGGAGCAGCTGCTCCGGGTTCCAGCGGTCGGCGTCGCCCCGGAAGGGCGTGTCGGCCGAGGCGAGGATGGGCGCCGGGCCCTCCGCCGTGACGGTCAGCTGGCGCCCGTACTCGCGGTAGCCGCTCGTGCCGGTGCCCCGGTCGCCCTCCCAGACGACGGACACCGCGTACTCGTGCTCGGACTTCATCGGGCTCCTCCTCGACGGCGGTGGATCAGGCCGGTCGCGCCGGTCTGGACCTCTGGACGCGGAACCCCCGCGGGTAGACTCCGAGGACCATGACAGACACGCTCGCCCCCCAGGTTCCCACGTCCGCAGTCCCCCAGGAGCGGCGCGTCGCGACCGAGATCCCCGGGCCGCGATCCCGGGCCCTGCACGAGCGCCGCCTCGCCGTCGTGCCCACCGGCGTCGGCACCGCGCTCCCCGTCTACATCGACCGCGCGCACGGCGCGATCCTGGTCGACGTCGACGGCAACAGCTTCATCGACCTCGGCGCCGGCATCGGCGTGACGACGATCGGGCACACCGACGACTCCGTCGTCGCGGCCGCCGCGGAGCAGCTCGCGCGCCTCACGCACACCCTCTTCACCGTCACTCCGTACGAGCCCTACATCCGCGTCGCGGAGCTGCTGGCCCAGCACACCCCCGGCGACTTCGCCAAGAAGACCGTCCTGGTCAACTCCGGCGCCGAGGCGGTCGAGAACGCCGTCAAGATCGCGCGCAAGCACACCGGGCGCCCCGGCGTCGCGGTGCTCGACCACGCGTACCACGGCCGCACGAACCTCACGATGGCCATGAACTTCAAGGCGCTGCCCTACGGCCTGGGCTTCGGACCCTTCGCCAGCGACGTCCACCGCGCGCCGAGCTCGTACCCGTACCACGACGGCCTGTCGGGAGCCGAGGCCGCCCAGCGCGCGATCTCGTACCTCGAGAAGACCGTCGGCGCGTCCGCCCTGGCCTGCCTCGTCGCCGAGCCCATCCAGGGCGAGGGCGGCTTCATGGTCCCCGCCGACGGCTTCCTCCCGGCACTGCAGGAGTGGTGCACGGCCAACGGCATCGTCTTCGTCGCCGACGAGATCCAGTCGGGCATGGCCCGCACCGGCGCCTGGTTCGCCAGCGAGCACCTCGGCCTCGTCCCCGACCTCGTCCTCTCGGCCAAGGGCATCGCCGGCGGCCTGCCGCTCGCGGGCGTGACGGGCCGCGCCGAGATCATGGACTCGGCGCAGGCCGGCGGACTGGGCGGCACCTTCGGCGGGAACCCCGTCGCCGCCGCCGCCGCCGTCGCGGTCTTCGAGCGCATCGAGCGCGAGGGCCTCCTCGCCGAGGCCGACCGGATCGGCGCCCGCCTGGGCGCGGCGCTGCGAGGCCTGCAGGAGCGCTACGACATCATCGGCGACGTCCGCGGCATCGGCGCGATGATGGCGATGGAGCTCGTGCAGCCCGGCACCGCCGGCACCACGAAGGAGCCGAACGCCGTCGCGGTCCAGGCGATCATCGATTACGCCGCCCAGCACGGGGTCCTCGTGCTGAGCGCCGGCACCTACGGCAACGTGGTCCGCTTCCTGCCGAGCCTCGCCCTCACCGACGAGCTGCTCGACGACGCCGTGTCGGTCATCGCCGACGCGTTCGCCACCCTCTAGGCGCGATCCTCCGAAGGCCACCGCGGGCGCCGATGCGCTCCCCGGTGGCCTTCGGCGTCTCCGGGAGCGCGGGACCGGTCGGCGCATCGGGCAGGATGGGGGGATGCCAGCAGGAACCTTCACCGTCGCCGAGTCCGTCGAGCTGGCCGTCGTCGAGCGATCCGGGTTCGTCGAGTCGCGCCACGCCGGCTCCGCCGTCCTCCTCGACTCCGAGGGCCGCGTCGCCCGCAGCCTCGGCACCCCGACGGCTCCCGTCTTCCCCCGCTCCTGCCTCAAGCCGTTCCAGGCCCTCGCGGTGATGACCGCCGGAGTCGAGCTGAACGGCGCGGAGGCGGTCATCGCCACCGCGAGCCACGCCGGCATCCCCCAGCACGTGGCGCTGGTGCAGAACCTGCTCTTCCGCGCCGGCCTGGACCACACCGCCCTGCAGTGCCCGGCCGACTGGCCCGGCGACTCCGGGACCCGCGCTCAGCTGCTGCGGGCGGGCGCGACTCCCGACCCGCTCTACATGAACTGCTCGGGCAAGCACGCGGCGATGCTGCTGGCCTGCGTGCAGAACGGCTGGAGCACCGAGGACTACCTCGAGCGGACGCACCCGCTGCAGCAGCACATCGTCGACACGATCGAGCGCCTCACCGGCGAGCGCGTCGTGGCCTCGGGGATCGACGGCTGCGGAGCTCCCGTGCACGCCCTTCCTCTGACCGCGCTGGCGAAGGGCGTCTCGCGGATCGTGTCCTCCTCCCCCGCCTCACCGTTCGGCCTCTACCGCCAGGCCGGCGTCCTCACCGCCGCGATCCTCGAGAACGCGTGGGCGATCGACGGCCCGGGCCGGGACAACACCGTCGTGATCGAGCGCCTGGGCCTGGTCGCCAAGCTCGGCGCCGAGGGCGTGCTCGTGATGGCCTCGCCCGACGGCACCACCGTCGCCCTGAAGATCCTCGACGGGAGCCTGCGCGCCGCGACCGTGGTCGCGCTGAAGCTCCTGGTCGAGGCGGACGCGGTGGACCGGACCGCGGCGAACGACGTGCTGGTGCGGCTGAACCCGGTCGTGTCGGGCGGCGGGCGCCCGGTCGGCGCGATCCGCGCCTCCTACGTCTGACCGCACCTCCCGGCACGCCCAGAGCTACTGCTCGCGCGCGAGGCGCTTCGCCCGGGCCGCCGCGGAGACCTGCGTGATCACCACCACGAGGATCGCCAGGACGAACACCGCCGATGCGATGACGTTCGCCTCCGCCGGGATGCCGCGCGCCGCCGCGATGTAGATGTACTTCGGGAACGTGGTGACCGATCCGGAGTTGAAGTTCGTGATGATGAAGTCGTCGAAGCTCAGCGCGAAGGAGAGCAGCGCCGCGGCGAGGATGCCGGGCAGCAGCAGCGGGAAGGTGATCCACCAGAAGACCTGGTTCGGCGACGCGTAGAGGTCGCGTCCCGCCTCCTCCAGCTTCGGGTCTAGGCTCGCCACCCGCGCCTTCACGGTGACCACGACGAAGCTGATGCAGAACATCGTGTGCGCCAGCACGATCGTGACCAGCCCCTTCTCGGCGCCCACGCTGAGGAACTGCGCGGCGAGGCCGGCTCCGAGCACCACCTCCGGAGTCGCCATGGGGAGGAACAGCAGCAGGCTGATCGCCGACCGGAACCGGAAGCGGAACCGCACGAGCGCGATGGCGATCATGGTGCCGAGCGCAGTGGCCAGCACGGTGGCGATCACACCGACCAGCAGGCTGTTCCCGAAGGCGGTCATCACCTCCTCGCTGGTCCAGGCCGACACCCACTTGTCGAGGGTGAACCCGCGCCAGGCGAGGTTGCTCTTCCCCGAGTCGTTGAAGGAGAAGACGAAGGTGTACCCGATCGGGATGAGCAGGAAGAGCAGCGCCAGCGCCGTGTAGACGCCGAGCCCGAGGCCCCGGAAGCGGCGGCGGCCCCGGATCGGGGCGGGGGGCGGCGCGCCGAGCGCCTCCTGGGCGCTCGCGAGCGGACGGTCGGCCGTCGCGGTCACAGGAGGTCCTCCGTTCCACTGCGCTTCACGTAGAAGCCGACGATGACCAGGATCACGGCCATCAGCACGATCGAGAGCGCGGCGGCCGCCGGGTAGTTCTCGAGCGTGAGGAAGTTCGCCTCGATCGCGTTGCCCACCATCGAGGTCTGGGACGAGCCGAGGAAGTCCCGGCTCGCGTTGATGTAGTCGCCCGCCGCGGGGATGAACGTCAGCAGCGTGCCCGAGACGATGCCCGGCATCGACAGGGGGACGGTCACGCTCCAGAACACGGAGGCGGGGTGCGCGTAGAGATCCGACCCGGCCTCCAGGAAGCGCACGTCGAGGCGCTCGAGCGTCGTGTACAGCGGCAGCGTCATGAACGGGATGAAGTTGTAGGTGATGCCGAAGATCACGGCGATCGGCGTCCCCGTGAGGTGGCCGTCGCTCGGCAGGACCGCCACGGCCTTGAGCGCCTGCACGAGCGGGCTCTCATCCGCGAGGATCTGCTTCCACGCCAGCGTCCGGAGCAGGAAGCTGATGAAGAAGGGCGCGATCACCAGCGTGAGGAGCAGGTTCTGCAGCAGCGGCCAGGGCCGCGCCTTCACTCCGATGAAGTAGGCCAGCGGGTAGCTGATCACCAGCGCGAGCACCGTCGCGATCAGCGCGTAGCCGAAGGAGCGGAGCACGTGCGGCCAGTAGTCGCCCATCACCACGAGGTAGTTCTGCCAGGCGAACCCGGGGGCGTACTCGCCGATGTCCCCGTCCGGCACCTCGGCCTGGAACGACGTGAGCACGAGCGAGATCAGCGGCGCCAGGAAGAACAGCAGCATGTAGGCGATGCCCGGCAGCAGCAGGACCAACGCGATCGTCGACCGCCGGCGGACCGGAGCGTCCTGAGGATCCGCCTGCCCCGTGGCGAAGGCGGCGAAGGCCATGCCTACGCTCCCCCGCTGCGACCGGCCAGGAGCCCCCGGCGCTGCACGGCGATGGCGCTGGTGGAGTCGTCCGCCTCGAAGCGCGGGACCGAGCCCGGTTCGTCCGCGAGTCCGAAGCCGTGCTCGGTGCTGAAGCCGACCCACACCTCCGCTCCCTCGCCGACGACGGGCCCGAAGACCATGTTCTGCGCGAAGACGACCACCGGGCCCAGGCCCGGCATCCGGATCGTGTACTGGGTGCTGACCCCGCTGAAGGAGACGTCGACCACGCGGCCGGGCCCCAGCACGTTCCGGCCGGAGTCCGCCGGCGGCTCCTGCGTCAGCAGCAGGAGCTTCTCGGGGCGGACGCCGACGGTGATCTCCCCGCTCGTGCGAGCGCAGCGGGCGACGGGCACGACGATCCGGTGCCCGCCCGCGTCGACGGTGAGTGCGCGGTCGGTGCTGCCGACCACCTCACCCGTGAAGAGGTTGGACTGGCCGAGGAAGTTCGCGACGAACGCGGTGCGCGGGAGCTCGTAGAGCTCCTCCGGCGCGCCCATCTGCTCGATCCTGCCCTTGTTCATCACCGCGACGGTGTCGGCCATCGTCATGGCCTCCTCCTGGTCGTGCGTGACGTGGAGGAAGGTGAGGCCCACCTCCTCCTGGATCGACTTGAGCTCCAGCTGCATCTGCCGGCGGAGCTTGAGGTCGAGGGCGCCGAGCGGCTCGTCGAGCAGGAGCAGGGCGGGCCGGTTGACGAGGGCGCGCGCGAGGGCGACTCGCTGCTGCTGACCACCGGAGAGCTGCGCGGGGCGGCGCTGGGCGAGGTGGTCGAGCTCGACCAGGCGGAGCGCCTCGTGCGCCTTGCCGACGGGGTCGGCGATCCTCCGCCGCTTCAGGCCGAAGGCGACGTTCTCGAGGATCGACATGTGCGGGAACAGCGCGTACGACTGGAACACGGTGTTGACGGGCCGCTGGTACGTCTTCGTCTCAGTGACGTCCCGCCCGCCGATGAGGATCCGGCCGGCGGAGGGCTCCTCGAGCCCGGCGACCAGGCGCAGCGTCGTCGTCTTGCCGCAGCCCGAGGGCCCCAGCAGGGCGAAGAAGGAGCCCGCCGGGATGGTGAGGTCCAGGGAGTCGATGGCCGTGAAGCCCGGGTACTGCTTGCTGATCCCGACCAGCTGGAGGTCGGCGCCGCTCTCGGCGAAGGTCCCGATCGCCATCAGATGCCCAGGAGCACCTTCTGGAACTCGGCCTGGTACTCCTTCTCCTCCGCGGCGGTCAGGGTCCGGAACACGTGCGCCTGCGCGAGCGTGTCCTCGTCGGGGAAGATCAGCTGGTTCTCGGCCAGCTCCGGATCGATGCTCTCCATGACGTCCTTCGCTCCATCCACGGGGGTGATGTAGTTGACCCAGGCGGCCACCTCGGCGGCGACCTCGGGCTCGTAGTAGTAGTTCATCAGGGCTTCGGCGTTGGCCTTACGCTCGGAGCCCATCGGGACCACGAAGGTGTCGTTCCAGAGCGCGCCGCCCGAGTCGGGGAAGGCGAACTCCCACTTGTCGCCGGCCTCGGCGTTGATCAAGGTGATGTCGCCGGACCAGCAGATAGCCGCGAGGGTGTCCTCGTTCTGCAGGTCGTTGAGGTACGCGTTCCCCTTGATGTTGCGGATCTGTCCGGCGTCGACCTGCTCGCGGAAGACGTCGATCGCGTTCATGTACTCGTCGTCGCCCCAGGAACCGGCGATGTCCGTCCCCTGAGCGAGCATGATGAGCCCGATCGTGTCGCGCATCTCGCTCAGCACGCCGACGCGGCCGCGGAGCGACGGATCCCACAGCTCCTCGATGCTCGAGAGGCCCTTCGGCAGCTTCTCCCTGTTCCAGCAGATGCCCGAGAACCCCGCCTGGTACGGGAGGGAGAGCCGGCGGCCCGGATCGAAGTCGGGGTTCGCCAGCGAGGGGGTGAGGTTGGCGATGTTCGGGATGTTCGCGTGGTCGAGCTCCTGCACGTAGCCGCGGCGGACCAGGCGCGAGACCATCCACTCCGTCAGGCAGACCGTGTCGGCGCCGATGTACTGCCCGAGCGCGAGCTGGTCCTTCACCTTGCCGTAGTAGGAGTTGTTGTCGTCGACGGCGACGTTGTAGGTCACCGCGATGCCCGTCTGCTCCTCGAAGCCCTGGAGCGTGGGGTAGTTCCCGTCGTCGTCCTCGTCCATGTAGGCGGGCCAGTTGTCCCACACCAGGCGCGGGTCGCCGGCCGATCCGTCGGCGGCGGCGGTCGGAGCGGCACGGGTCTGCGGGGCGCAGGCGGCCAGGGCGAGGGCACCCGCTCCGAGGCCGATCCCGCCGAGGACCGCCCGACGCGAGAGGACTGCCCGGCGCTCGCGCTCGTGCGAGCATGCCGCGGCGACGGCCCGGCGGAGGACGGGATCCCTCGGGAGGGGACGGGTCATGGCGGGGGCTCCTGACTGCGTCGGGGCTCGTGCCTCGGGGGCCGAACGTGGGGAAATACTGGCACAGCGCTCATCCACCTGTCACGGTGAACGGAGGAGAACGCTCATCCGGAAACATGATCGTCACGAATTCCGCACCCGGAGGCCGTGTCGACCGCCGATTCGGTCCCCGGAGGCCCTGCCGTCAGCGGGTGAGGGGCGGGCGTCCCGAGCCGCCGGCGGACCCGTCGACGCGCTCGACCGCCATCTCGACGGAGGAGAGCAGGATCCGGCTGCCGAGCTTCGCGCGGTAGCGGCGGCCGGCCTCGAGCGGGAGTGGCGCCTGGGTCGGCGCGACCAGCACGGACCCGTTGGCCGACCAGCGGTCCCTGACCCAGAGCCCGCCCTCGTCGAAGCCGAACTCGAGGTGGGTCTTGGAGAGGGATCGCGACGGATCCGGGATCGCGAGGATGTGCCGGAACGTCTCGTTGGGGTCCGGGAGCGGCTGGCGTCCGATCAGGCCGTTGCCGGTCACGATCGCGTGCTGCCCGGTCGCGAAGCTGAGGCGCACGAGCCCCTGCGAGGGCGGCGCCATCGGAGCGCCGGGGGCGGGACGCCGGTGCCGGCCGGGGGCCAGGCCCGGCAGCCAGGCACGGCGGGACGGGTCGAGGACCGTCGTGTCACCGGAGGACGAGGGGCGGGACGCACCCGTCGTGGCATGCGCTGCCACCGACGAACCGCACTCGCCGCAGAGGATCGCCCCGGGAGCGAGGTTGGAGCCACACGTGCTGCAGATCACCGAGAACGCCCTTCCGCTCACCATCGTACCCAGCGCCGGCGCGGGGAGCCCCGAGCCGGCCGAACCCGACGCGAACCGGCAGGCGCAGGACCGTCGTACGGCCGTTCGGCGCGTGCGGGCGGTCCGGCGGCACCACGACCGCGGCCGCCCCGTGCCGGGGCGCTGCTCGTCAGACCGGTGCGCCGGCCTCCTCGTCGCCGGTGACCGCGAGGACGTCGACGACGATCACGGTGACGTTGTCGCGCCCGCCGTTGTCCAGCGCGGCGTCGACCAGGGCGTCGGCCGCCTCCTGAGCGGAGCCGGTGCCGCTGAGCAGGTGGCCGACGCCGGCATCGGTCAGCTCCTTCGTGAGTCCGTCCGAGCAGATCAGCAGACGCGATCCGGCGAGGACGGGCACGAGCCGGTAGTCGGGGACGGGCGCCTCGTGGAAGCCGACCGCGCGGGTGATCACGTTGCTGTGCGGATGCACGTCGGCCTCGTCGCGGGAGATCAGGCCCGCGTCGACCAGCTCCTGGACGATGGAGTGGTCCACGGTGAGCTGTACGAGGGTCCCTGCGACGCTCAGGTACACGCGCGAGTCGCCGATGTTGAAGACGGACCAGTAGGGCTCTCCCCCGACCACCGTGAGCGCGATCCCGGTGACCGTGGTCCCGGTGCCGACGTCGGCCGTGTGCGACTGCCGGGCGATGTCCCCGACCGCCTCCCGAAGCGCCCGGTCGATCTCCTCCGCTCCGACGGTCGCGCCGAGCGCCGCGGTGGACAGGCGCGACACGACCGCGTCGCTGGCGACCTCTCCTGCCGCGTGCCCGCCCATCCCGTCGGCGACAGCGAAGAGCGGGCTCTTGGCGAGGTAGCTGTCCTCGTTCGCGCTGCGCACGTGGCCGGTCTCGGTGCGCGCGGCCCAGCCGAGCGTGACTTCGGCCGAGGGTGCGTCGGAGCTCCAGGCGGAGACGGGGACGGTGACGGACGCGCGGCTGCGGCCGATCTGCGTCATCGCTGCTCCTCGCATCCCCGTGGCACGCGGCCGTCCGGTCCGACGGCCCGTGACCGCCGACTCCAGGGGTGCCCGGCCGCTTCCCGATGGTAGTCGCTGACGGCCCTCCGCCGAGCCGGCCGCCATCGCTGCCGCCCGATGTCCGTCGCGTAGACGGCTCGACCCTCCGACCACCGGATCCGATGCCGGATCGAGCTCCGACGTGCGGATCCACTTGCCCGGGTACCCGTGGACTGCCAGAATCGCCGCATGGCCCCGTCTCGCCCACCCTCTCAGCGTCCTGTCCAGCTCGACGAGGTGTCGAAGGCGATCATCGAGCAGCTGCAGGCCGACGGTCGGCGCTCGTACGCCGAGATCGGCAAGGCCGTGGGCCTGAGCGAGGCGGCCGTCCGGCAGCGGGTGCAGAAGCTCACCGAGTCGGGCGTCATGCAGATCGTCGCGGTGACGGATCCGATGCAGCTCGGCTTCTACCGTCAGGCGATGATCGGTGTGCGCGTCACCGGCGACACCCGCGACGTCGCGGACCGGCTCGCCTCCATCCCCGCCGTCGACTACGTCGTGCTGACAGCCGGCTCCTTCGACATCCTCGCCGAGGTCGTGTGCGAGAACGACGACGATCTGATCGCCCTGCTCAACCAGGAGATCCGGTCGCTTCCCGGCGTGCTCTCGACCGAGACCTTCGTCTATCTGAAGCTCCACAAGCAGTTCTACAACTGGGGAACGCGGTAAAAGATGACCACCGAGACAGCCTTCTCGACCTCCGGCCTCGAGTCGGGCGATCCCGTCCGCGGGACCGACGCGCCAGGGGGGATCGACGACGCCTCCCTGCAGAAGAAGGCGAAGGACCATCTCTGGATGCACTTCACCCGTCAGTCGACGATGGACTCCGGCGCAGGCGTGCCGATCATCACTCGCGGCGAGGGACATCACATCTGGGACAGCACCGGGCGCAAGTACTTCGACGGCCTGTCCGGCCTCTTCGTCGTCAATGCGGGACACGGGCGGCGCCGACTGGCGGAGGCCGCGGCGAAGCAGGCGTCCGAGCTCTCCTTCTTCCCGCTCTGGTCCTACGCGACCCCCTCGGCGATCGAGCTGGCCGACCGGCTCGCCGACCACGCGCCGGGCGACCTCAACCGGGTCTTCTTCTCGACCGGCGGCGGCGAGGCGGTGGAGACGGCTTTCAAGCTCGCCAAGCACTACTGGAAGCTGCAGGGCAAGCCGGGCAAGCACAAGGTCGTCTCGCGCTCGGTCGCCTATCACGGCACTCCCCAGGGAGCGCTCGCGATCACGGGCATTCCCGGGATGAAGTCGATGTTCGAGCCGCTGGTGCCGGGCGGCTTCCGCGTCCCCAACACCAACTTCTACCGGGCTCCCGAGCACGGCGACGACCTGGAGGCGTTCGGCCTGTGGGCGGCGAACCGCATCGAGGAGATGATCGAGTTCGAGGGGCCGGAAACGGTGGCCGCCGTGTTCCTGGAGCCCGTGCAGAACTCGGGCGGCTGCTTCCCGCCCCCTCCCGGGTACTTCCAGAGGGTCCGCGAGATCTGCGACAAGCACGACGTGCTGCTGGTGTCCGATGAGGTGATCTGCGCGTTCGGCCGCATCGGGCACATGTTCGCCTGCGACGAGTACGGGTACGTGCCGGACATGATCACCTGCGCGAAGGGGATGACCAGCGGCTACTCCCCCATCGGCGCGACGATCGTCAGCGATCGGATCTACGAGCCCTTCCGCCACGGTCAGGTCGTCTTCCCGCACGGCTACACCTTCGGCGGCCACCCCGTCTCGGCCGCGGTCGCGCTCGAGAACCTCGACATCTTCGAGGAGGAGGGCCTGAACGAGCGCGTGCGAGAGAACTCGCCCGCCTTCCGGTCCACGCTCGAGAAGCTGCTCGACCTGCCGATCGTCGGCGACGTCCGAGGCGACGGCTACTTCTTCGGCATCGAGCTGGTGAAGGACAAGGCGACGAAGGAGACGTTCGACGAGGACGAGTCGGAGCGGCTGCTGCGCGGATTCCTCTCGAAGGGGCTCTTCGACGCGGGGCTGTACTGCCGGGCGGACGACCGAGGCGATCCCGTCGTGCAGCTCGCACCGCCGCTCACCATCGGCCCGCGCGAGTTCGACGAGATCGAGCAGATCCTCCGGAGCGTTCTCACCGAGGCCTGGTCGCGGCTCTAGCGCCCTCACGCGGCGCGCTCTCGCCGATCGGCGGCGAGTGCGGCCGCGACCCGGCGCGCACCTGCGTGGTGCGGATCGAGGGCGACGGCCTCGTCGGCGAGCCGTCCGGCCTCGTCGGCACGGCCCTCACCGGCCAGGATCCGCGCGAGGAGGACGAGCACTCCGGCTCGCTCGCTCGCGGGTGCGACGACGGCGGCACGGCGGAGCAGCGGGGCGAGCGCTCCCGCCGCGCCGGGGTCACCGCTCCGCGCCGACCGCAGCACGCGGTCCGCACCGCGGCTGCGCTGCACGGCCACGACGAGCGCAGCCAGGCCCGCCGGCCGGACCTCGGGATCGGGACCGGTGAGAGCTCGCCGGACGAGGTCGTCGACGCCGTGCAACAGCACGTCGGGCAGTTCGGCCCGCGGGTGGCGGTCGAGGAGACGGTCGACCGCGGCGGCCACCGCTCGCGGGTCGTCCCGGTCGCCGGCCTCGAGCCCGTCGTCACGGCCGGACGACGGGAGCACGGCGACGCGGAGGGCGAGGCCTGGGAGCCGGCGCGCACGCTCCTCGAGGGCGGCGACGAGCTCCTCGCACGACTCCGGACCCGCCTCGCCGGGATGCACCAGCGCGAGTGCCCGCTGCACCCGCCCGAACCGCCCGAGCGCACCGAGGCAGGCCCGCGCGACCAGGGACGGATCCGCCCCCGACAGCTCGAAGCGGAGCGAGCCGCTCGGCGCGCCGGCCCGGAACGGGACGAGCACGAGGCTCGCCTCGGCCGCACCCCGCCGGGATCCGTGAGCGGCATGGAACAGTGCGGCGTCGTCGGGTGAGGCCGGGACACGCGAGGCGGGACCGGGGTGGAGGAGGAGCGCTGAGGAGGTCATGCTGCGATCCTGCCGACCACCGCACCCGCCGGGAGCGACGGTCCTCCGGGATCATCGGAAGGATCTCGAGATCGCCGCCTGTGGAGGGAGAGGTCCCATCGACACCGAATCGCCGACGCACGGATGGCGACCTCCGGCCAGGAATCCCTCCACAGGGACCGATCGGGCGAGTTCTGCACCGGTGTCCGATTCCCGCCGGTCGGTGGGGAGTCCCGCGGATACTCTCGACGCATGAGAACGACTCCCCTTCACGTCCGACGGACGACGAGCCCCCTCGGCCGCATCGAGGTGGGCAGCGACGGCGATGCGATCGTCTCGCTCGCCATCGAGCAGGCCGGTCTGCTCCCGCACGAGCACCTCCCGGAGTCGGACCTCCCGGTGCTCCTGCGGGCCGTCGAGCAGCTGGACGAGTACTTCGACGGGACCCGCCGCTCTTTCGATCTGCCGGTCGCTCTGCGCGGCACGCCCTTCCAGCTCGAGATCTGGCGGCGGCTCCAGGCTCTGGGCTTCGGGGAGATCACCTCCTACGGCGCACTGGGCACGGCCGCCGGTCGCCCCCGGGCGGGCCGGCCGATCGGCGGAGCGGTCGGTGCGAACCCGGTGCCGATCATCGTGGGCTGCCACCGCGTCCTCGCGAGCGACGGACGGATCACCGGCTTCAGCGCGGGCGAGGGCGTCGCCACGAAAGCCTGGCTTCTCGATCACGAGGGGATCCCCCACCGATGAGCACGGCCGACGGACTCGTCGAGGGAGAGGACGGCCTGGTCCGCTGCGCCTGGAGCGGCGCGGATCCGGAGTACCGCCGCTACCACGACGAGGAATGGGGCACCCCGCTGCACGGAGATCGCCCGCTGTTCGAGAAGATCTCCCTCGAGGCGTTCCAGTCCGGCCTCTCCTGGATCACGATCCTCCGCAAGCGGCCGAGGTTCCGCGAGGCCTTCGACGGCTTCGATCCGGCCCGGGTCGCCCGGTACGACGACACCGATGTCGAGCGGCTGATGGAGGACAGCGGCATCATCCGGAACCGCGCGAAGATCATAGCCACCCGGGACAACGCCCGGGCCGTGCTCGCGCTCCTCGAGCAGAGAGGCGAGGGCGCGCTCGACGAGCTCGTGTGGTCCTTCCACGATCCGAACGTCGAGGACCGGGTGGTCCGAGCCGCCGACGTCCCTGCGACGACGCCCGGGTCGACGGCGCTCGCGCGAGCGCTGAAGGCCGCTGGGCTCCGCTTCGTCGGACCGACCACCGCGTACGCGCTGATGCAGTCGGCCGGAGTCGTCGACGACCACCTCACCGGCTGCTGGCGCCGACGCTGACGCCTACGACTCCGGCACGACGAGGTCGAGCTCTCCCGTGTGCCGGTTCTCGGCGAGCAGGAACCCGCGCCCGGCCGCCCACGCCGAGAGCTCGCCGAGCGACTCCGTCGCCACCCGGTCCTCCGCCAGCGCCCTGACGAAGCGCCCCTTGCCCTGCTTGTTGAAGTGGTTCAGCGACCGGAGGACGCCGTCGGCCCCGCGCGAGCGGACGCGGACGAAGAACCGCCCCTCGCCCGCAGGAACCGGTCCGAGCGCCGCGTACGCCTCGCTCCGCAGATCGAGGACGAGCCCGTCGAGCGCGCTCAGCACCCGCCCGGCCTCCGCCGCCCACCACCGCTTGAGCGGTCTCCCCGGCACACGGGAGTCGTGGGACAGACGGTAGGCAGGGATCAGGTCGAGGGCGCGGATCGGCCCCCAGAGCGCGGACTGCACGATCGCCGTCCGACCGAGCACCTCCCGTGCACCGGAATCGAGGCTGCGCGCGTCGAGCGCATCGAAGAGCACCCCGTCGAAGCGGTCGACCGCGGGGAGACCTGCCGCGGTCGCGAGCCCCGCGTTGCGATCGATCTCGCCGAACTGACGCGGACCGAGCTTCAGCACCCGGGCAGAGAGCTCGCGGTCCCCGGCCAGCGCGATCAGCGCCTCCGCCAGCTCGCGCCGCTTCGCGTGGAGCTCGGGGAAGGCGAGCGACTCGAGCACGAACGGCTCGTCGCCGCCGTCGCGCTTCGTCTCGGACGGTGGCAGCAGGACGTGCATAGGACTCCTTCGGAGAAGAGGGACGGGCGGCACGACGAAGGGGCCGGACGATCGCGATGATCGTCCGGCCCCTCCGTGCCGCGGTGAGCGGCGGTGTACTAGACCAGCGATGCCTGACGGGCGACCACGGTCACCACGTCGTTCTCGACGGACAGGAAGCCGTCGTCGGCCTGCGCGGTGAGACGCGTGCCGTCCAGGGCCGTGACGCGCACCTCGCCGGTGGCGAGGATCGCGAGCATCGGCTCGTGGCCGGCGAGGATGCCGATCTCGCCCTCGACCGTGCGAGCCGTGAGCTGCTTCGCCTCTCCGGACCACACCTCGGCGTTCGCGGACACGACGCTGACCTTCAGGGTCCCGGCCATGATCAGCCGTTCTCCTTCTGGATCTGGGTCCACTTCTCCTCGACGTCCGAGATCGAGCCGACGTTGAAGAACGCCTGCTCGGCCACGTGGTCGAACTCGCCCTTGGTGATCGCGTCGAACGACTCGATCGTGTCCTTCAGCGGGACGGTCGAACCCTCGACACCGGTGAACTTCTTCGCCATGTAGGTGTTCTGCGAGAGGAACTGCTGGATCCGGCGCGCACGCGACACCGTGATCTTGTCCTCCTCCGACAGCTCGTCGACACCGAGGATCGCGATGATCTCCTGCAGCTCCTTGTTCTTCTGCAGGATCTGCTTCACGTTCGTCGCCACGCGGTAGTGGTCGGCGCCCAGGTAGCGGGGGTCGAGGATGCGCGAGGTGGACGTGAGCGGGTCGACGGCCGGGTAGAGGCCCTTCGACGCGATCTCACGGGAGAGCTCGGTGGTCGCGTCGAGGTGGGCGAAGGTGGTCGCCGGCGCCGGGTCGGTGTAGTCGTCGGCGGGGACGTAGATCGCCTGCAGCGAGGTGATCGAGTGTCCGCGCGTCGAGGTGATGCGCTCCTGGAGCACACCCATCTCGTCGGCGAGGTTCGGCTGGTATCCCACCGCGGAGGGCATGCGGCCCAGGAGGGTCGACACCTCCGAGCCGGCCTGAGTGAAGCGGAAGATGTTGTCGATGAAGAGCAGCACGTCCTGCTTCTGCACATCGCGGAAGTACTCCGCCATGGTCAGTGCCGACAGGGCGACGCGCAGACGCGTTCCCGGCGGCTCGTCCATCTGGCCGAAGACGAGCGCGGTCTTGTCGAAGACGCCCGCCTCCTCCATCTCGGCGATGAGGTCGTTGCCCTCACGGGTGCGCTCGCCGACGCCGGCGAACACGGACACTCCACCGTGGTCCTGCGCGACGCGCTGGATCATCTCCTGGATGAGGACGGTCTTGCCGACGCCCGCGCCGCCGAACAGGCCGATCTTGCCGCCCTGCACGTACGGAGTGAGCAGGTCGATGACCTTGATGCCGGTCTCGAACAGCTCGGTCTTGGACTCGAGCTGGTCGAACTGCGGGGGCTTGCGGTGGATGGGCCAGCGCTCGGTGATCTCGAACGACTCGCCGTTGATCTTCCCGTCGGCGTCGGCGTTGAGCACCTCGCCGATCACGTTGAAGACCTTGCCCTTGGTCACGTCGCCGACCGGGACCGAGATCGGCAGGCCGGTGTCGTGGACCTCCTGGCCGCGGACGAGTCCGTCGGTGGGGTTCAGGGAGATGGCCCGGACGAGGTCGTCGCCCAGGTGCTGCGCGACCTCGAAGGTCAGCTTGCTCGAGACGCCCTCGACCTCGACGTGCGTGTAGAGCGCGTTGTAGACCTCGGGGATCGCGTCGTGGGGGAACTCGATGTCAACGACGGGGCCGGTGACGCGGGCGATGCGGCCGATGGCCCCGCCCGACGTCCCGGTCGCCGCCTCAGGTGCGGTCAGTGTCATTGCTACTTCCTTCTGTGGTCTCACCGCTCCCGGAGGGCGGAGTCGAAACTGTGTGGAGCGGAGCCCTCTTACTTGGAGGAGGACAGGGCGTCGGCGCCGCCGACGATCTCGGCGATCTGCTGCGTGATCTCGGTCTGGCGGGCGTTGTTGGCGAGACGCGTGTAGGTCTTGATCAGCGTGTCCGCGTTGTCGCTCGCCGACTTCATGGCCTTCTGGCGTGCCGCGTGCTCCGAGGCCGCCGACTGCAGCATCGCGTTGAAGATGCGGCTCTCGACGTACACGGGCAGGAGGCGGTCGAGGACCGTCTCGGGGTCGGGCTCGAACTCGTAGAGCGGGTACAGCTCGCTGTTCTGCTCCTCGGCGCCCTCGACGACCTCGAGCGGCAGCAGCCGGACGACGGTCGGCTGCTGGGTGACCATGCTGACGAAGCGGTTGTAGACGAGGTGGATCTCGTCCACGCCGCCCTCCTCGTCATCGAGGTTGTACGACTCGACGACCGCGTCCGCGATCTCCTTCGCCGTCTCGAACACGGGCTGGTCGGTGCCGCCCGTCCAGACGCGGACGCTGGCCCGCTTCCGGAACGAGAAGTACGCGTTCGCCTTGCGGCCGACCAGGTAGAAGACGACCTCCTTGCCCTCGCTGCGCAGCAGCGCGGCCAGCTCCTCGGCCTCCTTGAGCACGCTCGAGGAGAACGCGCCGGCGAGGCCGCGGTCGGAGGTGAAGATCACGATCGCGGCCGTGTCCAGCTTCTCGCGCTCGGTCGTGAGCGGGTGCTCCACGTTCGAGTAGGTCGCGACAGCGGACACGGCGCGCGTGATCGCGTTCGAGTACGGCGCCGCGGCAGCGACGCGGTTCTGCGCCTTCTGGATGCGCGAGGCCGAGATCAGCTCCATGGCCCGAGTGATCTTCTTGGTCGTCTGGGCCGAGCGGATCTTCGACCGGTAGACCCGGAGTTGCGCTCCCATGTGTCTCCTGTTGTCCTAAAAGTGGCGAATCGTCAGGGTGCCGCTGGTCAGCGACGGCCCTTGACGATCTTCTCCTGGCCGACCTCGTCGGCCGCGATGGCCTGGTGCTCCTCGCGCCCGACCGAGGCGAGCGGCTTGCCCTCACCGGTCTGGAACTCCAGCTTGAAGCCGTCGACGGCACGGTTGAGCTCGGCGACGGTGTCGTCGGAGAGCACGTTGGTGTCGCGGAGGGTGTTCAGCACCTGGGTGTTGCGGCCCAGGTAGTCCAGGAGCTCGCGCTCGAAGCGCAGCACGTCGGGGACCGGAACCTCGTCGAGCTTGCCGTTCGTTCCGGCCCAGATCGAGACGACCTGCTCCTCGACGGGGTACGGCGAGTACTGCGGCTGCTTGAGCAGCTCGGTCAGGCGGGCGCCGCGGGCGAGCTGACGGCGCGATGCGGCGTCGAGGTCGGAGGCGAACATCGCGAAGGCCTCGAGCGAGCGGTACTGCGCCAGCTCGAGCTTCAGCGTGCCGGAGACCTTCTTGATCGACTTGACCTGCGCGTCGCCGCCGACCCGCGAGACCGAGATGCCCACATCGACCGCGGGACGCTGGTTGGCGTTGAAGAGGTCGGACTGGAGGAAGATCTGGCCGTCGGTGATCGAGATCACGTTGGTCGGGATGTAGGCCGAGACGTCGTTCGCCTTGGTCTCGATGATCGGGAGACCGGTCATCGAGCCGGCGCCGAGCTCGTCGGACAGCTTCGCGCAGCGCTCCAGCAGACGGGAGTGCAGGTAGAAGACGTCACCCGGGTACGCCTCGCGTCCCGGCGGGCGGCGCAGGAGGAGCGACACGGCGCGGTAGGCCTCGGCCTGCTTCGACAGGTCGTCGAAGATGATCAGGACGTGCTTGCCGCCGTACATCCAGTGCTGGCCGATGGCCGAGCCGGTGTAGGGGGCGAGGTACTTGAAGCCGGCGGGGTCGGAGGCGGGGGACGCGACGATGGTCGTGTACTCCATCGCTCCGGCGTCCTCGAGCGCGCCCTTCACCGAGGCGATGGTCGAGCCCTTCTGGCCGATGGCGACGTAGATGCAGCGGACCTGCTTGTTCGTGTCGCCCGACTCCCAGTTGGCCTTCTGGTTGATGATCGTGTCGATCGCGATGGCCGTCTTGCCGGTCTGGCGGTCGCCGATGATGAGCTGGCGCTGGCCGCGTCCGACCGGGATCATCGCGTCGATGGCCTTGATGCCGGTCTGCAGCGGCTCGTGGACCGACTTGCGCGACATGACGCCGGGAGCCTGGAGCTCGAGGGCGCGGCGGCCCTCGGAGGCGATCTCGCCGAGTCCGTCGATCGGGTTGCCGAGCGGGTCGACGACGCGGCCGAGGTAGCCGTCGCCGACGGGGACCGAGAGGACCTCGCCGGTGCGGGTGACCTCCATGCCCTCCTCGATGCCGGAGAACTCGCCGAGGACGACGACGCCGATCTCGTTCTCGTCGAGGTTCTGGGCCAGGCCCAGGACGCCGTTGGAGAAGCGGATGAGCTCGTTGGCCATGACGCCGGGGAGGCCCTCGACGTGGGCGATGCCGTCGGCGGCGTCGATGACGTAGCCGACCTCGGTGGTGGAGGCCTTGCCCGGCTCGTACGACGAGACGAAGTCCTTCAGCGCGTCGCGGATCTCATCCGGGCTGATGGTGATATCTGCCATGGGAATTCCTATTCGTTGGGTCCGTGCGAGCCGAAGAGGTCGTCGGGGCCTGACCTGGATGGTGCGGGGGTCGAGGGCAGTGCCCTCTGAGGATACGTGCGCCCGTCAGGACGCGAGCTGGAGCTTCAGGTCGGACAGCCGTGCGGAGACGGTTCCGTCGATGACCTCGTCGCCGACGTGCAGGCGCATTCCGCCCAGGAGGGAGGGATCGACCACGACGTTGACGGAGACCGGTCGGCTGTACTGGCGCGTGAGCGCCGAGCGGAGCCGGTCGAGCTGCTCGGGGGCGATCGGTGCGGCGACCGAGACCGTGGCGAGGATGAACCCGCCCTGGTCGGCGACCACGCCTGCTGCGAAGCGGACGAGCTCCGGGATGCGGCGACCGCGCGGGTGCGCGATCAGCTGCCGGAGGATCGCCAGCGTCTCGGCCGCGGCCTTGCCCTCGAGGAGGCGCTGCACGAGCGCGACCTTCGAGTCGGCGGCGGCGAGCTTGCTGCCGAGCGCGAGCTCGAGCTGGGCGTCGGAGGCGACGACCTCGCCGAAGGAGTGGAGCTCCTTCTCGAGGTTGACGCCCTCCGGAGCGGAGGACGCGATCGCGCGGACCCCGACCTCCTCGACCCCGGCGACCATGTCGCTCGGGCTCGACCAGCGGTGGCCGACGATCACGGTGAGCAGGCGCTTGGCCGGCTCGCCGAAGGGACCGAACACGCGGGCGACGAGAGCCTGCTTGCTGCTCGAGTCGGCGCTCGGGTCGGCGAGGGCCCCGCGCAGCTGCGCCTGGCCGTCGATGATCCGTGCGGCCTCGAAGAGCTGCTGGGCCGTGTCGAGGGACGCCTGACCGGCGAGGGCGGAGAGCTCCGCCTTCGCCGATGCGAGTGCCTGCCTGGACGCGCTGCCCATCAGTTGTTCGCCTTCTCCGAGGCCTCGAGGTCGGCGAGGAAGCGGTCCACGATCGCGGACGCCTTCGCGTCGTCGTTGAGGCTCTCGCCGATCACGCCGGAGGCGAGATCGATGGCGAGGGTTCCGACTTCGGAGCGGAGCGAGACCACGGCGGCCTGACGGTCCGCCTCGATCTGGGCGTGCGCGTTGTGGAGGATGCGCTCGGCCTCGACCTGCGCCTGCTCCTTCTTCGCCGCCACGATCGCGTTGCCGTCGGCGTTCGCCTTCTCACGGATCACTCCGGCCTCGGCGCGGGCCTCGGCCAGCTGGGCGGTGTACTTCTCGAGGGCGGCCTCGGCCTGTCGCTGGGCCTCGTCGGCCTTCGCGATGTTCCCCTCGATCGCGGCGGAGCGCGCGTCGAGCATCTTCTGCAGGCGCGGCAGGACCAGCCTCCAGAAGAAGAACAGCAGGATGAGGAAGATCACCCCCGACCAGAAGAAGTCGTAGAACTCCGGGATCAGAATGACCGCGGGGACGTCACCTTCTTCCGCAGCGATGTTCACAGCGGTGCTGAACACGACTACGCCGCGAAGATGAAGTAGGTGGCGAGGCCGATGAGCGCGAGCACCTCGGTGAACGCGATGCCGAGGAACATCGTGGTCTGGAGGCGGCCGGCCATCTCGGGCTGGCGCGCCATGGCCTCGACGGTCTTGCCCGCGACGATGCCGACACCGATGCCGGGGCCGATCGCTGCGAGGCCGTAACCGACCGTCGCGATGTTGCCGGTGAGTTCGGCGAGAACGGTGACTGAGTCCACGAGTGGGTCCTTTCAGTGGGGTGATCGTGAGAACGGGCGGGAGCCCGTGAGTAGTGGGGTCAGTGCTCCTCGGCGACGGCCAACTGGATGTAGACCGCAGCGAGGAGGGTGAAGATGTAGGCCTGCAGCACGGCGACGAGGAGCTCGAAGAGCGTGAACGCACCGCCGAAGGCGAAGGTCACGACGCCGAAGAGCTTGAAGCCCGGGTCGATCTGGGAGCTGAAGAGGAAGAACTGCGTGGCCGAGAAGCACAGCACCAGCAGGAGGTGGCCGACGATCATGTTCATCACGAGCCGCAGCGCGAGCGAGAGCGGACGGATGATGAACGTCTGCAGCAGCTCGATCGGCGTGAGAATGAAGTAGATCAGGAACGGCGCTCCGGGCGGGAACAGGGCGTTCTTGAAGAAGCCCATCCCCCGGTCCTTGATGCCCGCGTAGATGAACGTCACGTAGGCGACCAGGCCGAGGAAGAGCGGCATGCCCACCACGGAGGTCCCCGCGATGTTCAGGAACGGGACGATGCCGGTCAGGTTCATCGAGATGATCGCGAAGAAGATCGTCACGAGGATCGGGAGGAACCGGCGCGCGTCCTTCTCGCCGAGGATGTCCTTGGCGATGGTGACGCGGACGAAGTCGAACGCGAGCTCGACGACGTTCTGGAAGCGGCCGGGGACGAGGCGCAGCTTGCGCGTCCCGAGCCAGAAGAACAGCATCAGTGCGATGACCGCGATGAAGCGGACCAGCATGACGCGGTTGATCTCGAAAGGGGTTCCCTCGAAGAGGAAACCGGGCGGGAAGAACTCGGAGATCGACGGGGTGTGGAAGTCACTCTCACCGGTCGAGGACGAGACCAACAGGGTCACAGCGTTAGCAAACAGCGCTAGCTCCTGGAATTCGGGGCGTGGCACGTTGCAGCCGACCGAATCGAATCATTCGGACGCAACGCTCTCGCGACGACGAAAGGTGGGGTTTTCCGCTCGGACGGCGATCGTGCTCGACGACCGCCATCAACGATGAGACGATCTGAGGACACGTTCGCCTGCGGGATTCGTCCCTACTGTAGCAACAGAACGGCCTGAGAGCCGAATCGTGGTCCTCTCAGGAACCGTTCGGCTCGTCCTCATCGAGCGATGTCGCTGACGTTCGGCATACGCGAGCGCGAGACGACGAGGACGTCGATCACCAGGGACCCCAGGACGGCGACGATGATCGTGACGAACATCGCGGTGCTGTTCAGCCACGGCTGATCGCGCAGGACCAGGGCGGCGATCACGAACAGCACGAACTTGGCGAGCCACGTGCCGAGGACGACGGCGAAGAACCCGCCGATGTCGAGGCGGTTGGCGACGAGGATGCTCGCGGCGGTGAGGAGCACCATCACGCCGCCGACGATCGCGCCGAGGAGGGCTCCGATCGCGCCCTCTCCCCCGGCGGCGATCCCGCCGACGACGGTGCCGAGAACGGCCAGGGCGAGCACGAAGAGGCCGCCCACGACCAGCGCGCGGCGCAGGACGGGGACGGACGCGGGCTGCGGACGGGGGGTGGCCGGGGAGGCTCCGGTCATGATGCTTCCTTCCGCGCCGTGGTCGGCGCTGTCGTGTCCCGGTCGATCGGGAGTCCGGCCGGCGGACGGAGCAGCTCCGTCGAGGACGCGCGGTCGAGGGGGTCGAGGACGGGTGAGGCCTCCGCGGACTGCGCCGCCGCCTCGAGCCGCTTGCGGCGGCTGAGCGGGGCGAGCGTGACGACGGTGCAGACCAGCAGACCGACTCCGAGGAAGACGAGCGGGACCCACAGCACGTCGACCACGAACATCAGCAGGCAGCTGACGGCGACGACGGCGGTCCACGCGTAGAAGATCAGCACGGCGTGCAGGTGGGAGTGCCCCATGTCGAGCAGGCGGTGGTGCAGGTGCTTCCGGTCGGCGCTGAACGGCGACTTTCCCGCGCGCAGGCGCCGGATCACGGCCAGGCCGAAGTCCATCAGCGGCACCACGAGGATCGCGAACGGCAGGATGATCGGGATGAACGCGGGCAGGAGCTCCTTCGCCGCGAGCTGGGCCGGGTCGATCTGGCCGGTGACCGCGATCGCGGAGGTGGCCATCAGCATCCCGATCAGCAGTGCGCCGCTGTCGCCCATGAACATCCGCGCCGGACGCCAGTTGATCGGGAGGAATCCGGCGCAGGCGCCGACCAGCAGGACCGCGATGAGCGAGGCCAGGTTGAAGTAGTCGGTGGGCGAGGTCTGCTGCACCAGCAGGTAGCTGTAGAGGAAGAAGACGCCGTTGGCGATCAGGGCGACGCCCGCCACGAGGCCGTCGAGGCCGTCGATGAAGTTGAGAGCGTTGGTGACCAGGACGATCGCGAGCACGGTGATGATCAGCGACATCCACGGCGAGCCGACGGTCAGGCCGCCGATCGGCAGGGAGACGATCTGCACGCCCTTCCAGGCGATCAGGCCGGCGGCGATCAGCTGACCGGCCAGCTTCGTGGTCCAGTCCAGGTCCCAGATGTCGTCGGCGACGCCGATGAGGACGATGAGCAGGCTCGCGCCGAGGATCGCGAGGATCGGCTCGGGATTGGCGAACACCAGCCGGAAGTAGGGCAGCTGAGAGGCGATGCCGAAGCCGACGAGGATCCCGAGGAACATCGCGATGCCGCCCAGGCGGGGGGTCGGCCGCGTGTGCATGTCCCTGACGCGGATCTTCGGGTAGAGCCGGTACTTCAGGCTCAGCTTCCAGATGACCCACGACAGCGCTCCGGTCACGAGCGCGACCGCGAGCGAGACGAGGGCGAAGGTGATCACCGGTTACTCACCCGGAGCGGAGTCGGTGCGGGCGGCGCCTGTGCCGGTGTCGGGCGTCGGCGCGTTCGTGCTCGACGAGCCCGTGTCCGGCGCATCGGCGGAATCGACGGGAGCGGAGTCGCCGGGCGCGGAGTCGTCCTGCAGGCGGGCGCCGGAGGCCCAGTCGGGGCGCGCTGTCGGGGTCCGCTCGAAGGCGTACGGGTCGCTGCCGGTCGCGGTCTCGGCGGGCTCCTGCTGGTCCCCGGCCTGCGCCGCGCCGACCGTGGAGGCGTCTGGCTCCGACGTCTCGGCGCGGGGCGCGTCCGGATCCGGCAGCAGGTCGCCGACGACCTCGCGGATCCGCTCGGCCGACACGACGCCCTGGCGCAGGATGCGCAGGGTGCCGCCCTCGAAGCTCAGCGCTGTCGCATCGACGATCGTCGAGGACTCGCTGGCGCCCGCGGGGCGGTCGCTGTAGCGCGATCCGGCGGCGCCGGCGTCGAGATAGACGTCGACGGAGTCGCCGAGCTGGTCGAACGCCTCCTGTGCGGTCGTGGCCGAGGGCTGCCCGGTGCGGTTGGCGGAGGAGACCGCCAGCGGACCGGTCTCGGCGAGGAGCTCGATCGTCACCGGGTTGTCCGGCATGCGCAGCGCCACGGTCCCGCGCGTCTCGCCCAGGTCCCAGACCAGCGAGGGCTGGGCGTGCAGGACGATGGTGAGCCCGCCGGGCCAGAACTCGCGCGCGAGGTCGCGCACCGCCTCCGGCACGTTCTCGGCGAGGGCGTCGAGGGCGGCCACGTCCCCGATCAGGACGGGCGGCGGCGACTGCCTCGTCCGTCCCTTCGCGTCGAGCAGGCGCTGGACCGCGGCGGCGTCGAACGCGTTGGCCGCGACGCCGTAGACGGTGTCGGTGGGGATCACCACGAGCTCGCCGCGGCCGATGGCCGTCCGCGCGAGACGGGTGCCGGTCAGGAGGTCCGTGTCGACGGAGCAGTCGTAGATGCGTGCCATAACGGGTCGATGATACCGGCGCGGTCCGTGTCCGGACCGGCTGCGGCGCGGCGGTCGCGTCAGCGCCGCCCGAGGCCGGGGCTCCGCGGCCGTCGCAGCGGCGCCCGACCCGTGCCGGCCGAGGCCGCCGGAGCGCTTCCATGAGGCACTCGGCCTGGCGCGGCGGGCGCCTCCGCCGACAGGACGCCCACGAGCGCCACGGAGACCGCGAGCGTCGCGAGCGAGTGCTGATCGCCGAACCAGGTGGTGTTGTCGGCCATCCCGTGCAGGAACGTCCAGAGGACGGCGACGGCGAGCGCCCCGACGGCGACGGCCTCGTTCCGGGCGACCCGGAGGAGCAGGCGCACGACGGCGACGGTGGCGAGGAGGAGGAACGCGAGGACGGGGAGCGCGATCAGGAGCCCGCCGTTGGTCCACGCGGTGACGAGGAGGTTGTGAGGCGGGCGCGGCTCGCTGTGCTGGGTGAACTGCGACCCGCGCGCCAGCCACAGCTCCTGCCATCCGCCGTACCCCAGCCCCAGCAGCCAGTTGTCGGGGAACGCACTCGCAGCCAGGCGCAGGAAGTCGCCGCGGGCCCCGAGCGTGAGCAGGCCCGCCTCCGCCAGCTGAGGGAAGGACACGGCGACGGCGTACACGGCCGTGATCCCGGAGGGGATGGTGATCATCCAGGCGACCGGACCGAGGCTGCGTCCCTTGAGTCCGCGGATCGCGGCGACCAGCAGGGGCAGGACGATCGCGAGGACGATCGCGGTCTTGGACAGCGTGAAGAGGGCGCCGACCAGCCCGGCGACGGCGACGAGCAGGAGGAGCCTCCCCCGCTGCCGTCTCCAGACGGCGAAGGCCAGCGCGCCGGTCGTGGCCATGTACATCGAGGCGATGTTGCCGTTGAGGAAGAACCCTCCCGACTTCTCCTGCAGGACGTTGTTGAAGGACGTCGTGAAGATGTCCCGCACGTAGATGTCGGAGAACAGCACCGCGTCCGGCCACCGGAGGTAGGCGGTCTCCTGCACGGGATCGAGCTGGAAGAGGATCGTGAGCGTCACCTGGAGGAGGAACACGGGCGCCGCCCAGCCGAGGGCGCGGCCGACGACACGCCAGGCGCCGTCGCCGAGCCCGCGGACGGCCAGGTACGGAGTGAGGAAGGAGACGACGGAGACCACGTCGCGCAGCGCGGCCGCGCGTGCTCCGGAGTAGGTGAGCGCGAAGAGGGTGCCGGCGATCACGAGGAGGACCACGACCACGAACCGGTCGATCCGCCCGCCGCGCAGCCGCGCGACGGAGTACGGGAGGAAGAGCAGGCTCCAGGCGACCGGAGCGGTGACGGGGCCCAGGGTGTAGAGCTGCACGACGCTCAGCGCCAGGAGCACTGCGAGGAAGACGAGGACGATCCGCTCGTGCCGCCGCTGAGCGGGATCCGCCGGCGCGCGCGACGGCAGCCCACGGGTCTTCGGAGCGTCGGTGACGCGGGTCGCGGCGATGACGGAGGGATGAGAGGCGGTCGGGCGGCGGAGGAGGGCGTCGTCGGCGTGGCGGCCCATGTCAGAGCCGTTCCGCGGAGGTGCCGGTGGCGGCCTCCGTCTGGCGGAGCGGAGGAGCGGCGCGCCGATTCCGGGACGACGGGCCGACCTCTCGCGGCGGAAGGGTCGTCCGCGGTCGCCGGTCCGGAGCGGGAGGCGGATCGAGCAGCACGGGAGAGGCGGTGGCGTCGGCGGACGCGAGCGGGAGAGGGGATGCAGGTGGCATGTCGCGCCGACACTAATCGCGCGGCACGAGCCTCGACGGGCTTGGCGCGGAACGTCGATCCGCGTGCGCGCGGCGGTCCCGCGCGTCAGCCACGGGGGTGTGCCAGCAGCTCGTCCGCGCGGCGGGCGATGCCCGGCCAGCCGAAGTCCGCCGCTCGGCGCCGCGACGCCGCAGCGACCTCCGCGCGCCGCCGGGGATCGCGCAGCGAGGCGATGAGGGCGGGGAGCTCCGCGAGGACGGCGTCCGCGACCTCCTCCTCCGTGCCCGGCGGGACGAGGACGGATCCGTCGACCACTCCGTCGGAGGTGCGCAGGATCTCGGGGAGGCCTCCGCGCTCGACGGTCACGACGGGGATCCCCCGCGAGAGCGCCTCCACCACCACCATCCCGAACGGCTCGTCCCAGCGGCAGGGGTAGAGCAGGAGCGCCGAGGAGCCGAACAGCTCCAGCAGGTCCTCGTGCCGGAGGAACGGGAGCCGGCGCACGACGCCGGGCAGGGCGGCGACAGCCTCGTCGAGCGCTCGGACGTACGGGGTGGGCGTCGCATCGTCCCCGAGGCCCGATGCGCCGGCGATGACCAGTCGCAGATCGGCGCCGTGCTCGGTCCGCATCCGCCTCACGATCTCGACGGCCTCGCGGGCTCCCTTCTCGGCCACCAGTCGCCCGGCGAAGACCGCCTCCGCAGTCCCGCCGAGCGGCGCCGGCGGGACCTCGGGCGGGGGGACGACCCCGTTGTACAGGACGGCTGTGGCGATCAGGCCGTACCGGTCGACCGCTCGGGCGCGCAGGAACTCGCTGCAGAAGATCCACTCGTCGACCGCGTCGAGGTAGCGCCGGGCCGCGGCGGGATCGGGCGGCAGGTGATCGAGCAGGTCGTTGTGCAGGTGCGCGACGATCCGCCCCCGGTAGCCCAGGCGGCGCAGGCGCACGGCGTAGCGGGGGCGGTTGTGGATCCAGACCGTCGGGACACGGCGCAGCGACGGAGCGAGCACCAGCAGCCAGAAGCGCCCGCCGAAGGACAGCCGGCGCAGCTCGGCGCCGGGGTCGCTGTCGCGCCGATGCGCCAGGAGGAGTGCCGCGCGCCGCTGGACCGCGTAGATCCGCCGGTACAGACGATGGGGCCTGACGTCCACGCCCGGTGACGCCGACGACCACGGCGCGTGCACGGCGATCCGGAGCGAGGACCGGGACACCGTCTCGCGGACCCAGGTCGCCACGGCTCCCCCGCTGCCGTCGAAGCGCTCCTCGGCGGCCAGCACCACGGCGACCTCGACCGGGGCGGCGGCGCCGGGCCGGAACCGGGCGGGCAGTCGTGACAGGACGAGCGATCGCGCCTCGGCGATGTCGCGCCCCGGCGCCAGGAGGGCGGTCGCTCCCAGCACGAGGCCCGCGAGCGCCAGCTCCACCGGGAGCAGCCGCAGGGGCGCGCCCTCGGGGAGGATGCGGAGCAGGAGCAGCACGATCGCCATCGGTGCGGCGAGCAGCGGCCCCGCGGCGCACGCGCGCAGGAACGCTCCGAGGCGCACTCCGAGCACCACCCGCAGCACGGCGCAGGTGACGGCGAAGCCGAGAGCGCTCGAGAGCAGCAGCCCGCCGATCAAGCCGTCGAGTCCGAACAGCACTCCCCCGCCGACGATCATCGGGACCGTGATCGCGGTCTTCACGATGTTCACGACCAGCCCGAACCGCACCCGGTCCATCGCCATCAGGATGAAGCCGACCGGATTGCCGATCGCCCGCACCGCGCCCACTACCGTCAGTGCGCTCGTCATGCCCGCGATCCAGCCCCAGCCGGGTCCGTAGAACAGTCGCACGATCTCCTCGGAGCGCAGCGCCACCAGCATCAGCGGCGGAATGCTCGCCATGCTGAGCACCGCGGTGACGCGGAGGTGGTTCCGCGCGACGCGCTCACGGTCGTGCTGGATCGAGGAGAACACCGGGAACATCACCCGCGTCACGATCGGGTTGACCCTCGCGGGGAGGTTCACGGCGAGGTTGTATCCCAGGGTGTACCCGCCCAGCTGGGCCGGTCCGAGCAGGCGGCCGATCGCGAGCGAGCCGGCGTTCGAGCCCAGGTAGTTGACGATGCCGTCGAGGGTCTGGAAGACGCCGAAGGAGAGGAAGCGGGCGGTCTCGCGGATCCGGAACCGGAACCGCAGTCGGAACCAGCGCCGGGCCTGCACGAGGGCGAGCACGGAGCGCAGAGCCGCGGTCGCGACGAGCCCCCACGCGTAGGAGAGCGCCCCTCCGTCCGAGACCGCGAGGCAGACCGTCACGGCGAAGCCGCCGACGAGAGCGATCGTCTCGGACACGGCGACCGCTCGGAACCGGATCCCCTTCTCGAGCACCGCTCTCGGCACCTGCCCGGCTGCGCTGCCCACGAACACGAGCGAGGCGACGGTGAGGACCGGCGCCGCGGCGGCGGACCCGAGCAGGGAGGCGATCGGCGCGGCGCCCAGGAGGACGGCGACGGTGACCAGGAGCCCGACGGAGAGGTTGAGCCAGAAGACCGACGAGAGCTCGAAGCTGGTCGCCCGCCGGCGCTGGATGATCGCCTGGGCGACCCCCATGCCGAGGAAGATGTCGACGAACGCGTTGAGCAGGGCGACGATCGCGATGATCCCCATCTCGGAGGGGTCCAGCAGTCTCGCCAGGAGCGCGAACTGCCCGAGCTGCACGACGAGCGCGACGGCGAACGAGACCGCCGTCCAGGCGGTCGCGTCGACGGTGCTCCGGCGCAGGCTCACCTCTCCCGCCCGGCGGAGGCCGGACGGAGGCCAGGTCGCGGATCGTCGGCGCGGTGCTCGGCGCGGCTCATCCGCGATCTCCGTCCGTCGTCGACGCTGACCGCCCGGCCGCCCGGTCGTAGAGGTCCTCGAGGTCGCGGATCCGCTCGGCGAGGTCGAACGAGGCGAGCACGCGCTCCCGCCCGGCCGCGCCCATCCGCGTCGCGCGGTCCGGGTCCCGGAGCAGGGCGGCGAGCCCCCCGGTGAGGCCGGGCACGTCCCCCTCCGGGACGAGCAGCCCGGTGACGCCGTCCTCGACCGCCTCCGGGACGCCGCCGTGGTGGTACGAGACGACGGGGACGCCGGCGAGCGCGGCCTCGAGGAAGACCATGCCGAAGCCCTCGGAGTCGCCCGTCGCCGCGGTCCGCGACGGTGCGCAGAAGACCGCGGCGCCGGCGAGGAGGCGAGCGACCTCGGCGGGGGGCAGGGAGCCGGTGAAGGTCACCCGCAGGCGCAGCCGCGCCGCCTGCTCGACGAGCGCCTCCCGCAGGTGGCCGTCGCCGACGACGGTCAGGGGGACGTCGCGGATCGGTCCGGGGAGGGCGGCGACCGCCTCGAGCAGATCCGGGACGCCCTTCTTGTCGGTGAGGCGTCCGACGAAGACGATTCCCGCGCGCTCCGCAGCCGGTGCGGCCTCGGGGCGGGAGGTCGGGACGCCGATGTAGCCCACTCCGGTGCGCCGCGGGTCCGCCCCCAGGCGCAGGAGCCCGTCGGTGATGAAGCGGGAGACCCCGATCACCGCGTGCGCGGTGCGGAAGACGGCACGGGCCTCGAGGGCGCGGTGAGCGCGGGCGAGGGGTCGGAGCAGGCGCGGAGCTCCGGTCGCGAGCGGCCAGCTGGTCACGTCGTAGCCGTGCCCCGTCACGACGAGCGGGAGGCGCCTCCTCCGTGCGTACCGCGCGATGGAGACGGCGTCGATGAGGAAGTGCGCGTGGATGAGGGCGGGCCGGTGCTCATCGACGATCGCGTCGAGCCGTCGTGACACTCCGAACCACCGCAGGAGGAGGGACCGCCGCCCGCGAGGGGTGATCGGATCGTGCAGGACGATGTCCGTGCGGTCGTGGAGGACGCCCGAGCCGGTGCGCTCGAGGCCCACTCCGAGGGCGCGCCAGCGCTCGAGTCCGTGCATCTGATTGCGGACGAACGTCTCGGAGTCCTGCAGCCACGCGCGCTTCCAGACCAGGACCAGCGGCCTCTCGGCGGCGGCGGCGACTCCCGCGTGCTCAGCGGACGGCACGGCGCACCCGGTAGCGGAGGGCCGCGACCACGCTCGGCAGCACCCGCACGGCGTCGCCCAGATAGCGCCGCCAGAGCCTGCCGGGCTCCCGGCTGAGCCGGTGCGCCCACTCGAGGCCGAGGCGCTGCACCACGAGCGGCGCCCGCGGGATCCCGCCGGCGAGGAAGTCCACGGCGGCGCCGACGCCGAGGCACACCGCTCCCGTGCCGCCGACGGCGAGCAGGCGCTCGCGGACCTCCTCCTGCTTCGGGGAGCCGAGGCAGAGCGCGACGATGCGGACGTCGGCCGCGCGCAGGGTCGAGGAGAGGCGGGCGAGGTAGGCGTCGTCCGCGAGCTCGGCCGGCTCCGGCGAGACGACGACCGGCACCTGCAGCCCGGCGAAGCGCTGCTGCAGCTCGGCGGCTGCGCGATCGCCGACTCCGGGGCGTCCGCCGATGAGAGCGACCGGCGCACCCTCGAGCGCTGCGCGGCGGCAGACCTCGGTGAAGAGGTCGATGCCCGTCACTCGGCTCGCCGTGCGGTGGCCGTACGAGCGGGCCAGCCAGACCAGAGGAGCCCCGTCGAGCACCACGAGGGACGCCCGGCCGTAGTACCGCCGGAACTCGCCCGAGTGCTTCCAGCGCACGAAGTGATCGGTGTTCGGCGTGACGACCAGCTCGTCGCGGCCGCTCCGGGACAGCTCGAGCACGGCCTCCGCCGCCTCGTCGAGCGTGGTGATGCTGGCCGGCATCCGCTCGATGCGGCCGGTGATGTAGGAGGTCATGCCGATGCTCCTCGGGGGTCGGTGCGGGAGGGAGGGAATGGAGCGGGTGTGCGGAAGGGGTGGGCCGCGGCGGCCTGCACGGGGACGGTCACGTCGTCCATCGGGTGCTCCTCCGATCGGAGAGCCGGCGGCGGGAGTCGTGCACGGCGTAGAGGATCCGGCTGAGCGCCGTGAAGGCGGCGGGGACGTGCTTGAGCACCAGCCCCAGGACGAGCAGGCGCGGCGTCCGCGCGGAGCGGAGCACACGGACGTGCCGCAGCGCCTCCGATCCGAGCCGGACTCCGGTCTCGACGAGCGCCGGGTCGGAGTTCTGGCGGATCGGGGTGAGTGCGACGGGGACGGCGTAGAACCAGGTCGTGAACCAGTCCGACAGCGGGCGCGGCACCTCCTCGAACGTACGGGCGAGCGCCGCGCGCATCTCCTCGGCGCAGACCAGGAGGTTCCGGAGGTCCGGGTCGCGCCGACGGGTGATCGAGGACGCCGTGTGGATGTAGGAGTAGAGGATCTCCGGCACGAAGAGCACCCGTTCCGACGCCTGGACCGCCCGCAGCACACCGACGAAGTCGGACTGGGAGCTCAAGCGCGGGAAGAGCTCCTCCTGCAGGACGGCGCGGCGGAAGAGCTTGTTCCAGAGGAAGCCGTGCAGGCGCCCGGACGCCATCCGCTCGAGAGCGAGTTCGGACGAGACCAGTTCGCGCCGGTCGAGACCGTCGATCACGCGTCCGGAGGTCGACTGCCGGGTGCGGTAGAGCGCCCGGCAGACGACGACGTCGGCCGCCGTCCGCTCGGCCTCGGCGGTGAGGGTCCGGAGGATCTCCGTGTCCCATTCGTCGTCGACGTCCACGAACCAGACGAACTCGGAGTCGATGCCGTCGAGGGCGCGGTTCCGGGCGGAAGCGACGCCGCCGTTCTGCTCGAGGAGCAGGACCCGGGCGTCCTCGCGTCCCTCGGCCCACTTCTCGAGCACCTCCGCCGTGCCGTCCGAGGACGCGTCGTCGACGAGGACGACCCGCGTCCCCGGTCCGAGAGTGAGTGCGAGCCGCGCGAGGAAGCCGTCGAGCCGGGCGATCGCGTTGTAGCAGGGAGCCACGACGGTCACCGAGTGCACGCCCCCGCTCACCGTCGGCCCCCGAGCTCGCGGTAGGCGGCGACGACGGGTCCGAAGACGGCGTCGGGCGAGGCGGCCTCGTCCACCCACGCCTTCGCGCGGTCGGCCTGCATCAGGAGCCCCTCGGGTCGCTCCAGAGCGGCGGCGAGGAGCTCGGCGATCCGCTCCCCGTCGGCGTCGGCGGGGAGCAGGAGGCCCCGACCGTCGGCGAGCAGCTCACCCACACCGCCGACGTCGGTCGCCACGACCGGGCGACGGCGGGCCATCGCCTCCAGCATCACGAGCGGAGTCCCCTCCCACCGCGAGGTCGACAGGAGGAGATGCGCCGCGTCCAGCGCTCCGGTCACGTCCGCCGACGGACCGGCGAAGTCGACCACTCCGGCTCCCCGGGCGCGCTCGCGCAGCACCGGCAGCATCGGACCGTCGCCGAGCCAGGTGCCGGTGACGGGCCGGACCCGGGCGAGGGCCTCGACGGCCGCGAGGAAGCGGATCGGGTCCTTCTGCTCCGCGAGCCGCCCGATGCCGAGGACGCGGACGACCGGCTCGGCGAGTTCCGGCGCGCTCGCGGGCTCCGCGGTGACGTTCGCCGGGGCGTTGCCGGTGACCACGACGCGATCCTGCGGGCGGCCGTAGCCCTCGACGACCATCCGCCCCACGGAGGCGGAGACGGCGAACACCCGCCGGGAGCGGAAGGAGAGCGCTCGCCTGTCGATCCCGGGCAGCTCGGTGTGCGCGTGCTCGACCACGGGGACACCGAGCGCGGCGCCGACGAGGAGGGCCAGCAGAGCCTCGCGGCGCTGGTGGGCGTGCAGGATGTGCGGGCGGAACCGGCGGACGGCGAGAGCGAGGCCGCGGAGATCGGCCGCGAAGCCCTGTCTCGGTCTCGGCACCACGAAGACGGGCGACTCCTGCGCGGCGCGGTCGCTGAGCGGCCCGGGACGCCCCCAGTAGGCGGTCTCGCAGCCGTGCTCGCGGCTCCACGCGCCCAGGGAGAGGGCCACACGCTGCGCTCCGCCGTCCTCGAAGGAGTCGAGGACGTGCAGGATCCGCAGGGATCGGGAACGGGCGGCCCTCATGAGAGCGCCCCGTCGGGAACCGCGCCCGGGAAGCGGACGTCGAGTTCGGCCAGGACGGCGTCGACGTCGCGGCCCATCGTCCCGCGGTCGACGTCGTAGTGATCGGCGAGGAGGTCGACGACCTCGTCCCGGGGCCGGCGCTGCCGGATCACGGCCTCGAAGACCGAGGCGGCGCTCAGCGAGAGCACGATCGGGGGCACCGACGGGCGGGACAGGTCGAGCACGTAGACCTGACGGTCCGTGCGCTCGACGGCGAAGCGCTGGGCCGGCGGCGCGCTGCCACCCTGCGCCTCGGCGGAGGCCTCCACCGGATGCACGGCGCTCGCCGCGGGATCGGACGAGGCCGGGAGGTCGCTCTCCGGCGCCGTGGTCGCCGCGATCGCCTCGAACGAGGACGCCGGGCCCTGCGCCTCGCTGCGGCCGCTCAGCGCCAACCGGGCGAAACCGGTGAGGGCGGAGGGGAGGCCGCGGAGCGCCCGCAGGGTCCGCTCCCCCCGGAGCCGGAGCCGACGTCGGACCGTCGTCGCCTCGGGATGGCTCGCCTCGAGATCCGCGCGGGTGGGGAAGGCGGCTCTCAGCAGCAGGCCTCCCTTCAAGCGCCAGGGAGCGGACGCCACGGCGTGCAGCCAGTTGAAGGTGTGCCGGTCGGAGCTGCGGCGCACGTCCCAGAGAGTCTGGGTCTGCCGGTAGCGCTCCTCTGGCGCGGCTGGGACTCCCCAGGAGGTGAGGAGCTCCGTCATCGGCGTCTGCGCGCCGAGCTCGACGGCCGCGTCGCGGATCGCTTCGCGCTCCTCGCTCGGAAGGCCGGCGCCGTGCGCCTCCAGAATCGCCAGCACCGTGGTCGCCGAGGCGGAGCGCGCGCTGCGCAGCTGGTGCAGGGCGTGCAGCACGAGATGGTGCGCGTGCCCGGGGATCCGCAGGGTCTCGTCGCTCAGCGGCAGATCCTCGGCGGCCGCCCAGAGGCGGTCGAAGACGATCCGCTCCTCCTCGAAGGCACCCGGGAAGGAGCGGTGGACGTCGACGTCGCACGGCCACGAGGGGTGGACGAGCGTGATCGAGTGGTCGACGAAGAGCGTCCAGCTGAGAGCCTCGGCGCGGCGGCGCCAGCCCATCGAGGCGAGCAGCCCGAGAGCCTCGTCGAAGCGCTCGGGGTCGACCCAGAGGTCGACGTCGGCCGACGTCATCGGCGCGCGGATCCCCTGGCGGTGCAGACCCTCGCCCTTCACCACGAGGCTGCGGACGCCGTGCGTCCGCAGGGTGTACTGCACCAGCACGGCGGCCAGGCGCAGGGCGACGGCGTTCGGCAGCATCACGTCGGCGGAGGCGCCGACAGCCGGGACCGGTTCAGGCGACACGGACGCGTCCCTCCGCGAGGGCGAGGATCTCCTCGGCCGCGACGGACCACGGGCGCTCCCGCGCGAGCTCGGCGGTCCCCCGGGAGAGAGCCGTCCACTCGCGTCGGAGCCGGTGGAGGGCGTCCTCGTACTCCTCGCGCGTCGCGTCGTCGGAGAGGACCACGCCCGCCCCCGCCGCGCAGAGATCGGCCAGGACGCTCGACTCGATCGCGAGGACCGGCAGCCCGCTCGCCAGCGCGTCGAGTCCGGCGGCCGCGCCGGTCGTCGACGGCGTCAGGTGGGCGTACACGTGGGAGTGGCGGAGCACCTCGACGACGCCGTCGCGGTCCTGCTCGCCGACGGAGCGCAGCCCCGATGCGAGGTCGTCGGCGATCCCGCCGCCGTCGTCGATCACGGTGACGTACTCGGTGCCGTCCAGCCGGGCGAGGAGATCGAGCCGCTCGGCGCCCCGGTCGAGACCGGAGGCTCCCACGGCGGCGAAGCGGAGGGGCCCGTCGGGGGCGGACGGCGTCGGGAACGACGCGTCCGGCAGGCCCAGGGGCACGACCGTTCCCGCGAGGGCTGACGCGAGCCGCTCCGTCGGGGTGACGACGACAGCACCGCGGCGCTCCTCCTCGAACCGGAGGCGCGGAAGTGCCGGGAGGTCGTCGGCCAGGAGGACGGTCATCGGAGCGAGCCCGGCGAGCTCCACGGCCGTCCCCGGGAGAGCCACCACGAGGTCGGGCCGCTCCGGAGCGAGCAGTCGGCGGGCCCGGCGCGTGACGACGGCGAGCCCGACGGACCCGGCGCCCCTCCGGCGGGCGGGCTCGAGGAAGCGGGCGAGCACGCTGGGGCGGAGCTCCGCCCCGCTGAACCCCTCCGGGTCACCGGTCACCACGACCACGCGGTGTCCCCGGCGGCGCCAGGCGCGCTCGAGCGGAGCCGCGTGCCAGGCATCGAGGGCGACGATCCCGATGGTCAGCACGGGCGGACTCCCCCCGTCAGGGGGAATCGGCGGCAGGGACCGGGAGACGGGAGGAGCGCGGAGTCCCGCTGGTCGATGACCTCGTGCACAGGGCGGTACCTCTCTCCGTCGCGGCAGGCGGAGCCGCGGACGTCGGAGAAGTTATCCCCGTGCCCGGCAGGCTCCGAGTGGGAGGCGCGATACGGACGCGGAGGCGGCGTGCGCGCCGCTCACGGAGTCGGATCGCGTCGGCAGCGGTCGCTCGACCGTCAGTCCCCGCCACGGGCTGCGCGCCCGCCGCACCGGCATGCGGAGGGACCGCGGCGCCGCCGATAGAGTCGGCTCCGTGACCCTCTCCCCGCAGATCTTCACGCTCCCCTCGGCGGTGCAGCGGACCCCCGCCGCAGCTCCTCACCCGGGGCCGCTCCGATGAGGGGCATCGTCCTCGCGGGTGGTTCGGGGTCGCGGTTGTGGCCGATCACCAAGGGCATCTCGAAGCAGCTGATGCCGATCTACGACAAGCCGATGATCTACTACCCGCTGTCGACGCTGATGATGGCCGGGATCGACGAGGTCCTCGTGATCACGACCCCCGAGTACAACGACCAGTTCCGCGCCCTGCTGGGCGACGGGTCGAGCCTGGGCATGCGGATCGAGTACGCCGTGCAGCCCTCCCCCGACGGGCTCGCGCAGGCGTTCCTGATCGGCGAGGAGTTCATCGGCGACGAGTCCGTCGCCCTGGTCCTGGGCGACAACATCTTCCACGGCACCGCCCTGGGCACCGCCCTCGCGGCGAACACCACGATCGAGGGCGCCGTCATCTTCGCCTACCAGGTCGCCGACCCGCGCGCCTACGGAGTCGTCGAGTTCGACGAGCACTTCCGAGCCGTCTCCATCGAGGAGAAGCCCGAGCAGCCGAGGAGCAACTACGCCGTGCCCGGCCTCTACTTCTACGACAACGACGTCGTGGCGATCGCGAAGACGATCACGCCCTCGGCCCGCGGCGAGCTCGAGATCTCGACGATCAACGAGCGCTACCTCGAGGCGGGGCGGCTGAACGTCCAGGTGCTCGACCGGGGAACGGCGTGGCTCGACACCGGGACCTTCGATTCCATGATCGAGGCGACGGAGTTCGTGCGCGTGATCGAGCAGAGGCAGGGGTTCAAGATCGGCTGCATCGAGGAGATCGCCTGGCGCAACTCCTGGATCGACGACACCCGCCTCGCCGAGCTCGCCGCACCGCTGGTCAAGAGCGGATACGGCGCCTACCTCCACCGCCTGCTCAGCCTCGAAGGCGTGAACGCGGGCCACTGAGCCCGGCCTCCCCCGACCTTCCCGACCTCCAGGAGAACCCGTGCGGATCCTCGTCACCGGCGGTGCCGGCTTCATCGGCAGCAACTTCGTCCACCTGACCCTGCGCGAGCGTCCCGACGCGCGGATCACCGTGCTCGACAAGCTCACCTACGCGGGCAGCCGCGACTCCCTCGCCCCCGTCGCCGACCGAGTGCGGCTGGTCGAGGGCGACGTCGCCGACGCCGAGCTGGTGGACCGGCTGGTCGCTGATGCGGATCTGGTGGTCCATTTCGCCGCGGAGTCGCACAACGACAACTCCCTGCACGACCCGACGCCCTTCCTCGCGACGAACGTCATCGGCACCTTCGCGCTCCTGCAGGCGGTGCGCGCGCACGACGTGCGGTACCACCACATCTCGACGGACGAGGTGTACGGCGATCTCGAGCTCGAGGACCCCGCGCGCTTCACCGAGCACACCCCGTACAACCCCTCCAGCCCCTACTCCTCGACCAAAGCCGCCAGCGACCTCCTCGTGCGCGCCTGGGTGCGCTCCTTCGGCGTGCGCGCCACGATCTCCAACTGCTCCAACAACTACGGCCCCTACCAGCACGTCGAGAAGTTCATCCCCCGCCAGATCACCAACGCCATCGACGGCATCCGCCCCAAGCTCTACGGCACCGGCGCCAACGTCCGCGACTGGATCCACGTCGACGACCACAACACCGGCGTCTGGGTCATCATCGACCGCGGCGAGATCGGCGAGACCTACCTCATCGGCGCCGACGGCGAGAAGAGCAACCTCGACGTCGTCACCCGCATCCTCACCGCCTTCGGACAACCCGAGGACGCCTTCGACCACGTCACCGACCGCGCCGGACACGACCTCCGCTACGCCATCGACTCCACCCGCCTGCGCACCGAACTCGACTGGCGCCCCCGCTACACCGACTTCGACGCCGGACTCGCCGCCACCATCGACTGGTACCGCGCCAACGAGGACTGGTGGCGCCCCGCGAAGGCCGCCACCGAGGAGAAGTACTCCGCTCAGGCCTGAGGCGGCCCGCCGGCGGGGATCAGTGCGGACCGACTCCGGTCGACACCCGGCCGGAAGGCCGCGGAGAGTCGCACGGGCCGGGCGTCCGCTTCGCGCGGGACCGACCGGACAGGACGATGCGGAGCAGCTGCAGCGGCTCGAGGAGGTAGCGGGCCGCGAGGCGGCGCGGGTCGCGCGCCAGGCGGAACAGCCACTCCACGCCCAGGGCGCCCATCCACCGCGGGGCGAGCGCCTGCGTGCCGGCGATGTAGTCGAGGCAGCCCCCCACGTTCGCGAACGCCGCCCGCGGGGCGAGGTCCCGGTTCTCCAGGATCCAGCGCTCCTGGCGGGGCATGCCCATCCCGACCAGGACGAGGTCGGCACGGGCGAGCGACTCGGCGAGCGGCCGCTCCTCGCCGATGCCGTGCCACTGCTGGTCGAATCCGTCGTACGCGAGCCAGGTCATCCGGGACGTGCGGGCGGCGACCGCCTCCGCCGCTGCGGACGAGGACTCCGACGTGCCGCCCACGGCGACCACCACCAGAGGCTCGTCGTTCTCGATCAGCGGGAACAGCCAGTCGGTGCTGCCGATGCGGTGCTGCGGAGTCAGAGGCGAGTCGACCGCCGTTCCTCGGGCGAGCGCCAGGATCGGCCAGCCGTCGATCAGCACGGTGTCGGCCTTCTCGCAGAACCGGCGGAAGTGCTCGTCGGTCTGCGCCATGTAGAGCCCGTGCAGATTGAGGTTCCCGATGATGCGGCCGCGGTGCTCGCCGGCGAGGATCTCGGCGATCATCCCCGGAGCGGTCCGGGCGTCCACATGACCGAGGTCGAAGGGGAGCGCAGTGCGCGCAGCGGCTGTCATGCGGTCTCCTTCACGGAGGTGACGATGGTCTCGACGCGGCGGGCCCACGAGTGCTCGGCCCAGACGTCGCGCTGACGGTCGGCGGCGACCCGGGAGAGTTCCGGCAGCGAGCGGACGCTCTCGGTGAGGACACTGCGCAGGTCCTCCTCTCCTGCCGAGTCGTAGCAGACGACGGGGTAGCCCTCGCGCTGGAGGCCCGCCGTCACGTCGTGTCGGCTCGCGACCACCGGCTTGCCCGCGGCGAGGTACTCCCAGAGCTTCAGCGGGGAGAAGTAGCTGCCGTTGGCGCTGGAGTGTCCGGCGAAGCAGAGGTCGACGCCGGCGAGGAAGGCGGGGACGTCGTCGGGGTGCACCCGTCCGCGGAAGGTGACGCGATCCGCGAGGCCGAGCTCGTGGACCTGCCTCTCCAGGTCGGCGCGGACCGGTCCGTCGCCGGCGATGTCGAGGTGGACCTCGCCCAGGTCCTGCGAGGCCAGCAGTTCGATCAGCGAGGAGACGTTCTGCCACGGGTAGAGCGTGCCGAGGAACCCGATCCTCGGGGTGCGGGTCCCGTCCACGATCTCTGCGGGGCGGTGCACGGTGTGGTCGACGCCGTTGGCGACGACGAGGATGCGCTCCCGGGGGATGCCGTACCGGGCAGTGAGCTGGTCGGCGAGGGCGTCCGTGACGGCGACGATCAGATCGGCGCGGCGGAGAGTGCGTCCCTCCATCCACTCGGCGAGAGCGCGGCTGGTGGTCGCCCGCCGCTCGCTGGTCGCCTCGACGGCGAGGAGGGCGTTGACCTCCAGGACCCAGACGGCCCCGGTGGCGCGACGGGCGAGGGAGCCGAGCTCCTGGAAGAGCGCGTACCGCTCGTAGGCGAAGTCGGCGGTCGACCCGGAGACCCGGCGCTTCAGCTGGAAGCGCGAGCGCACCCGGGAGACCAGCCGGAAGACGTCGGTCGCCACGATGGACAGGCGCGAGCCGGACATGCGGCTCTCCGACCCCTGCCCGTGCACCGCCTCCGGCATCGCGTCGCCGACGATGAAGCGCTCGACCCGGACGCCGCTCTGCTCCAAGCCGTTGATCACGCCGAGAATGTGCGAGCGCGGGCCCAGACTCTCGGTGGAGGGCTTGGTCGACAGGCGCGGAGCGCCGGATAGATACAGTGCTTTCACGGGGCGATGGTCTCCAGACGGATCACTTGACGGTAACACCGGGGAATTCGGGTCCGAGACCGGTTCGGCTACCCGTTGGGGGGTCATGACGGCGAGAATCGTTCACCTCGCCCGCGAACCCGTTCGATTAGCCTTCACCTCGGTTCGTCGAGTATTACAGACAGTGCGGGACGAGGGCATGACACCCGTTCGTCCGACCGACAATCGTCGGATTCCCGAATGGGACTCCATATCCTGAACACTTCGAAAGGGAATGACGCGTGACCGATCCGGCCCCGAAGAGGAATACCGTCCGAGTCCTCCTCTCCGTCGCTCCGCCGGACGGAACCACACGATTCGTCGACCAGGTGACGCGCTTCGCTCCCGAGGAGATCGACTTCTCCTTCTTCTCCTGGAGAAAGGCTTTGATCGGCAGATGGGACGTCTTCCACGTCCACTGGCCGGAATTCCTGATGAGAGGGAGATCGAAGCCGATAGCCGCGGCGCGGACGACATTGTTCGCGCTCTTTCTCGCTCGATCGTCGCTTTCTCGGGGAAAAGTGGTCCGCACTCTGCACAACCTCGAGCCGCACGCCCCCGGGGGTCGCATCGAGACGATGCTCCTGTCTGCTCTCGAGCGGCGCACGGACCTCTTCGTGACCCTGACGGGGGTGACGCCGGTGCCGCGGAGTGCACGCTCCGTCCTCATCCCGCACGGCCACTACCGGGACGTGCTCCCGCTCGAGCACAGCGCCCCGATGCAGCCGGGACGCCTGCTGTACTTCGGCCGCATCGAGCCCTACAAGAACGTCGAGCGCCTGGTCGAGGTCTTCCGGGAGCTGGACGATCCGGAGCTCGTCCTCGGCGTCGTCGGCAAGGCGCCCGCCGCCCTCGCCGAGCGGATCGCCCGGGCCGCTTCCCTCGACGCCCGGGTCGCGACGCGCTTCGGCTTCGTGCCGGACGAGGAGATGGTCGCCGAGATGACCTCGTCGCAGCTGGTGGTCCTCCCCTACACCGAGATGCACAACTCAGGCATCCTGCTGGTCGCGCTGTCGCTCGGCCGCCCCGTCCTCGTGCCGCGCACCCCGGCGAACGTCCTGCTCGCCGACGAGGTCGGGCAGGAGTGGGTGCGCATGTTCGACGGCGGGATCGACCGCGACGACCTGCTCGCCGCCGTCCGCGCGACCGCCGATCTCCCCGCGTCGGGACCCGTCCTCGCGGGACGCGACTGGAGCGCCGTCGGCGCATCCTACGCCCGCGCCTACCACCTCGCGGTCGACGCCCCCGTCGCTCGTGCCCGCCGAACAAGAGGGACCTCATGAGCACCCGCATCTTCGTCAACCCGAGCGGCCAGAAGGAGAACCTGGGCGACTCGGTGCTCCGCCGGGCGTACCTCGACACACTGCGAGACCAGGGACAGCTGCACGTCTACGCCGGCACCCACTCCGCGTACATCTCGGGACTGGGCCTGTCCACGGAGGACGTGATCTACCACTCCCGCTCGAGCTGGCTCCGCGCCGCCCTCGCCGTCGGCCCGCGCGGCTCCCGCATGGGCTTCGCGCTGAACGCGGGCGAATGGGTCCTCGATCGCCGCTTCCTCGTCAACTCCGCCTGGCAGACGGCGCTGCTGACCCGCTCGCGCCTCGGCGGCGGCCGCCCCGTCGCCCTCGGCATCGCGCTGCGGCGCAACCAGGGAGCCCTCCCCCGCCGGTGGTTCCGACGCATGCTCTCCCTGACCGGGACGACCAGCTGGCGCGACCCCGACAGCCGCGCCGATCTGGGCGTCGGTACCGTCGCTCCGGACTGGGCCTTCGCGCTCGGCAGCGCGCCCGAGCGGTTCCGTCCCGCGGATCAGCGCCGCACGATCGCCGTCGCGCTGAGGGGCGACCGTCCGGCCCCGACCGCGGTCTGGCTCGGGACGGTGCGCGCACTCGCCCGCTCGCTCGACGCCCGCATCGTCGTCGTCGATCAGATGCAGGAGGACGAGCAGCGCTGCGCCGAGCTCGCCCGTGACCTGGACGGCACCGTCCTGGGCTGGGACGCCTCCGTCTCGCACGCCGACCACGAGGAGCGGGTGCGCGAGCTCTACCGCGACTGCGCCGCGGTCGTCAGCGACCGGATCCACGCCCTCATCCTCGGGATGACCGAGGGCGCCGTCCCGATCGGCTTCACCACGAGCGACCCGGAGAAGGTGCGCCGCACGTTCGCCGCAGTCACGACCCTGCCGGTGGCCTTCGCTGAGAAGGACGTCACCGGCGAGGCGGACGCCGTGGAGCGGGCGCAGGCCCTGCTCGGTCAGAGGGACCGGCTCCTGGCCGACCTCGCCGTCGGGCGCGAGCGCCTCGCCGGGCTCCGCAGGTCGCTGACCCTCTGACCACCGGGGCGCCCGGGCCGGGCGCCCTCCGCGACGTCGGCGACCTCAGCGTCGGCGGATCGCCAGGACGGTCCGCTGGAGGAGCCGCGCGTCCTCCCGGTAGGCCCGGAGGAGGAGGACGGCGAGCCCGGCGATCGCGAGGTCGATCGCGCCCACGATCAGCAGCTGGCCCAGGGCGCCGAGCCCGGCGGTCAGCGCCAGCGCGGGCAACGAGACGACGACGATCGCGACCCCGAGCGCGAGCGGACGGCAGGCCTGCAGGAGGAGCGCCCTCACGTCGATGCCGGCGCGCGGCACGGCGAAGAACGAGAGCACCACCCAGTTCAGGACGAGGCCGGCGGTGCTGCCGACCGCGACGCCGATCGGCCCCCACACCACTCCGATCGCCATGAAGACGACCATGAGCGAGCGCGAGACGATGCTGAACCGCAGCTGGAGCCCGGTCAGCGCCTTCGCCAGGAACACCCAGTAGTAGACGAACCCCAGCGCCTGGAAGACGCCGCCGATCGCGAGGATCCGGAAGATCGTCTTGGACTCGTCCCAGCCGGGGCCGAGCGCGATCTCGATGATCGGGTCGGCGAGCGCGGCTGCCGCGAAGAAGACTCCTCCCATGACGTAGGCGAGCACGAGCTGGGCCCGCTGCACGTACCGCTCGAACTCCGGGCTGTCCTTCATCCGCGAGAGCACGGGGAAGGCGACCCTGGTCATGGGCGCGGCGATCTGCTGGAGCGGCATCCGGAAGATCTGGTAGGCGCGGTCGTAGACGCCCAGCGCGCCGGCTCCCCAGACCCGACCGATCAGCACGCTGTCGGCGTTGCCGCTGATGTAGTTGACCAGCTGCACCCCGACCGTGTTCGCGCCGAAGCCGAGGAACGCGCGCATGCCGTGCGTGCGCGAGGGCAGGCCGGGCAGCCAGCCGGCGCCGATCACCAGGACGACCAGGGTCGTGACCGCGACCAGCAGCTGCTGGGCGACGAGGGCCCAGTAGCCCGCTCCCGACAGCGCGAGCAGGACCGCGCCCGTGGAGGCGACGAGCTGCGCCAGCACATCGGAGGCGGCGAGCCAGCGGAACCGGAAGCGGCGGGAGACCTCGGCCTTGAACTGGGCCGTGACGGAGTTGACCACGAACACCGCGGACAGCGCCTGGCAGACCGGGACGAGCTCGTCGCGCCCGTAGAACGCAGCGATCGGCACTGCGAGCAGGAACACGATCCCGCCCAGCACCAGCCCGAGGAGGACGTTGATCCAGAGCAGGTTGTTGCGCTGGGCGTCGGTCACGTCGCTGGACTGGATCGACGCCATGGAGAGCCCGAAGTCGCCCAGGAGCGTCGCTACTCCGGCGATGGCCAGCACCATGGAGACCACTCCGTAGTCGTCCGGGCTCAGAAGCCGCGCGAGGACCGCGAGCGCGCCCAGCTGCAGGACGAAGCGGATCCACTGCCCGCCGAGCGTGGCAGCGGCGCCGCGGGCGGCGTCACCGGCGATCGTCACCGCGCAGCCTCGACGACGCTCCCCCAGAGATCGCGCGGGAAGGCCTCGAGCAGCGCGTCCGGACGCCAGTCCAGGGGCGGCTCGCCCCCCGCCTGGATCGCCTCGGCGACGGTCGCGGCCGGAGTGAAGCCCGCGCGTCCGGAGCCCTCGTAGTAGTCCCGGTACTTGAAGTCGGGCTCGCTCGCCGAGGCCACCAGCCGAGCCGGGATCCCCAGCGACTCCGCCACGACGATCGCGTGCAGGGACGAACCGACGACGAGGTCGCTCGCCGCGATCGCGCCCAGCACCTCGAAGACGGGGCGCGTCGGCTCGACGAGGCCGTCCTCCGCCCGCGGGGCGGTCCCGTCGGCGCGCATCCGACGGAGATCGTTCAAGTTGGGGAGGACGGTCACCCGGCGGTCGGGAGTGCCGCGGCGCAGCTCGTCACGACCCCAGAGGGTGCCGACGAGCAGGCCCGGGTCGCCGTAGACCTCGGGGACGGCGATGCCCCGGGCACGGAGGAAGCCGCGGGTCAGAGGACCGCGGACGGCCCGGACGTCGAGGTCGGTGAAGTCGAACCGTGCGTCCAGCGATTTACCGTTCGCCCCGATGCCCCACAGGGTGTCCCCGTCGCGGGCGAGCTTGAGGATCGACCCCACGGCGAGCAGTCGGCGGCGCTCGAGCGCGGAGCCGGGTGAGATCCCCTCGCGCTGCAGGATCCGCTCCACGATCATCGGGCCGAGCAGATCGCCGAAGTTGTCGACTCTCCTGCGGATCGGCACGAATCGGGCCCAGGGGGCGCGACTGATCGGCTGTGCGGGATTCCAGTGGACCACGTCGATCTTCGGCACAGAAGTATGCTCTCCTCGTCCTGCGGCATGCGAGAATCACGACGCCGACCTAGACTAACGGCACTCGGCACATCTGCCTCACCGCGTGATATCCCCGCTAGCGAGCGGCGCCCGCGCTCTCGACGGAGGACGATCCCATCTCGAACAATCGATCAGCGCTTGTCCCCCCCAACGGGCGGCAGAGAGGCGCGCGACGCGGAATGCCCTCGAGCGATCCTCGACGAGCGAGACGGCCGCTTCTGGTGGGCGTGCTCCTGGGCTCCGCGGCAGGACTCGTCGGAGTCCAGGTCAACGCTCTCGGCCCTTTCCAGGGAGTGAGCATGCTGCTCGTGGGGCTGTCCTTCCTCACGGCACTTCTCTGGAAGGACAGGGCTCCTCTCGCCCGAGTGAGACTGACTTCTCTCGACTACTCCTTCCTTCTTCTCCTCATCGCCTGGGGAATGCTCGAGCTCGTGAATTCGGGCGAGTTGAGACATTCGCCTTTCATCGGCGTGCTCCTCACTGTCGGTGTCGCTTATGCGGCCACTTTCCCGGTCCGGATGGTCGTCCGCGCTCCGTCGGACCTGGCGCCGTTCCTCCGGGGGTTCAGCGCACCGGGCGTGCTCGTCGCGCTGATCGCGATCGCGCAGCTGCTGCGCGTGCCCGGCGTCAACGAGGTGCTGGTGCAGATCACGAGCTCCGGCGGTCTCGCCGAGCGGCTCTCGAGCGGCTGGGACATCCGGGGCACGTCGACGATCGGCCACTGGACCGCTCTCGGCGGGTACCTCGCCTGCGTGATCGCGGCGTCCTGTGTCGACCTGATCATCAGCTCCACGGGCACGAAGCTCGCCCCCTGGCCGGTCGCGGCCCTCACCGTGCTCTTCGCGGGCGCCGTCACGACGCTGACCTTCGCGACGATCGGCGCCGCAGCGGTCATCCTGGCTCTCACGGCCCTGCGGCTGAAGGCCCGCCCCGTCCTGGTGCTCTCGGGGGTGGCCGTGCTGGTGGCCGGATGGCTCGTGCTCGGGCAGAGCATCGCCGCACGCCTGGAGCAGCAGTCCGGGCAGTCGCAGTACGCGATCGCCCAGTACTCCTGGCTGCCGCAGACCATCGGCTACCGAGTCAACATCTGGGTGACGGAGACCCTCCCCGCCATCGCGGAGCGTCCGCTCAGCGGCTGGGGCACCCAGGTCTACTCGGCCGTCGACAAGGGCTGGCCCGTGCGGCCGTCCTCGCTGGTGTGGGTGTCGCCCGAGTCCGAGTGGATGCGCACGCTGATCGCGAGCGGGGTCCTCGGTCTCCTCCCCGAGGTCATCCTGCTGCTGGTCGCGTTCGCCGTCGTGCTCCGCTCCCGCCGGATGCTCGGAGCCGCGGCCGTGTTCCCGGTCGCGATCCTGCTGGTCGTGCTCGTGGTGATCTCCACCATCCACAGCCACTTCTCGAACCCCGGCGTGCCCCTCGCGCTCTGGCCGCTGGTCTTCGCCGTGGCCATCGCGGCCCGTCGCGCGAAGACGCCTCCGGTGCCGCCGTCGAAGGCCGAATCGCCGAAGCGGCGCCGGCAGCACCTCCCCCGCTGACGCGACGCGCGCTCGGACGCCGGCCGACCCTGCAGCCGGACGGCTAGACCGACTGCCGCCAGGCCCCGCCGTCCCAGAACAGCAGCAGCTGTCCGCCCGGATCGACGGCGACGTCCTGACCACCGGTGAGCGCGGTACCGCCCGCCGCACCGTGGCGCACGGTGACCGGACGCGCCCCGGCGTGCAGCAGGTGCAGCCGCTGACCGAAGACGGAGCCCGAAGGCAGGGCCGCCATCGTGAGCGTGTTCGTGGACACCAGTCGCACCATGATCACCGGGTCGGGTGAGAGCGGCAGGCGCTTCTGGGTCGTCGTGACCTCGTTGTTGCCCCAGACGAAGACGCCGGACGTGGCGACCTCGGTCCCTCCGTCGGCGGGCACGTCGCACCGCCACTCGATGGACGACTGGGGCGACAGGTTCTCCCCCGGCATGTAGCGGAACGGGTAGCTGAACCGCACATTGCGGGCGCGCACCAGGTGGTCCGTTCCGCTGAAGACGCCCCAGGTGCGGGCGACCACGTCGGGCGTGCTGCGCACCTCCAGTCCGTCGATCTCCGTGCGCTGCTGACCCGGGACCGCGCCCGCTGTGCTGCCCGAGCCGATGGGCCGGGGCGTGCCGGAGGTGTTGGCCTCGAAGTCGAGGATGGTGTCGCGGATCCGCAGCAGGCTGTTCTCGGAGTAGATGCCGTGGTAATCGCCTGTGCCGGGATTGCTCGCGCCCGCGCGGAACACGCCTCCGGCCAGCACGACCGAGGCGTTGTAGCTGACCAGCAGCGCTCCGGTTCGCTCGGCGTAGATGTCCGAGGCCGTCACGGTCGGCGAGGGGTCGAAGACGCCGGCGCTCGGGTGCCCGGCGGGTCGACGGACGACGCGTACCGCGGCTCCCCGGGCGTCGAACGCGCGGAATCCGTTGATCTGATGCGAGCGCGAGTCCCCGCCCTTGGCCTCGTCCTGCACGATCACGCCGTTCTCGACGAAGCGGGCCGTGCAGTCCACGACCCGGTGCCCGATCCCCCGCAGCTGGTACCCGGACTGCCCCTGGCTGCCCTGGCCGATGCCGGAGGTGGCCGTGCAGCCGATGAAGGTCACTCCCTCCGAGCAGTGGTGCGTGTCGAAGGCGCTCGAGGTGGTCATCAGTGCGTTCACTCCCGAGACGACCGTGCCGTAGGTGCGGCCGTAGCCGGAGAGATCGCTGTTGGCCGCGACGCGGTTGGTGTCGTCGGAGTAGGAGTGGCGCACATGCGAGTACACGCCGCGGTCGACCTGGCCGAAGCTGCTCCCGACGTCGGAGACGCCGTACCCGAGGATCGACGAGCCCGCGTCGTCGGTCGCGAACCGCACGACCGCGTCCTCGACGAGGTACCCGTAGCAGGAGGTGAAGCGGAAGACCGGCCCCGAGGCGCGGGTGACCGTCACCGAGCGCAGCTGCGGATAGCGCAGGCGGGAGAAGTAGACGAGGGGCTCGTTCGACGCGGTCGCCCGCGCGGCCGCGACCATCAGGGTGCCTCCCTCGATCGAGAAGGTCTGGTCCGAGATCTGCGCGACCCGGATGTTGGTGCTGTACGTCTCGCGGAGCACTCCGCCCAGCACCACCGTCGATCCGGAGGAGGAGCGCACGACTGCGAACTCGCCCAGGCGGGACTCGACGACGCCGTCCCCCGGCCGGCGCTCCGGGATCGGGTCGTCCGAGACGATCTTCACGATCGTGCCGGGAGCCCAGTCCGGTGTGCCGCCGACGCTCAGCTGCGACACGGCGGAGGCTCCAGCCGGGGCGGCGATCGTCACGGCGGTGACGGGGAGGACGGTGCCGTAGGCCCCGGAGACCGAGAAGATCGGCTTCGACGAGGTGGCGACGAGGTTCGCCCCGTGCGCGCTCACCCGCAGGGACTTGGCGAGCCGCGGGTAGAGCGAGGCCCCGACGAGGTAGGTGCCGGTCGGGATCACCAGCAGGCCGCCCTCGGGGACGGCGTTCATCGCCTTCTGCAGGCCGGCGCTCGAGTCCGTCGCGCCGGTCGCGTCGATGCCCGAGAAGCGGGCGGCGGAGGCGACCACGGCGATCCGGTCGAGCTCGCCCTGCGAGATCGTGACCGCGGCCTCGGCGGTGGGGGCTGCGGCGGCGCTCCAGGCGCCGACCGCCCCGATCGCACCGGCGGCGAGGACACCGCGACGCAGGAGGGAGGCGGGACGCCCCGGGTTCTCGTGAGTGGTTCGGTCGCCGATCAAGGGGGGCCTCCCGGACGTGCGGTCGTGGGCGCGGGGAGAGCCCCGCGCCCCCATTGTCGGAAGGGGGCGTCGGCGGGTGGCGCGAGTGAGGCTTATTCGAGGAGACCCCCTCCCACGAGGGGGACAACTGCGCTCAGCGCGTGAGGTGCGCCTCGATCACGGAGCTCTGGGAGCGCGCGTCGTCGATCTCGTGATCGTCGCCGCAGTAGGCCATCAGCCAGCCGCAGTCCGACTTCCTCGTGGAGCCGAAGTACGTGACGTCGAGGCCGTAGCTGTCGGCGGCCGTGTAGAAGGCTTCGCCGACGTCCGTCCAGGAGCCAGCGCCGCCCGCGGTGAGAGAGAGGCTCTGATCGCTGGGCCAGCCGACCTCCCCGACCGAGCAGTGCACCCCGTACCGCCGGCACCACTGCCCGAAGGTCGTCACCGCCGCCACGAAGACCTGCTCGTCGGTGCCGCCCTGCTTGTCCGAGCGCAGGGTCGTGCCCGTGCCGCCGGGGTAGAAGTGCTGCGAGTACACGATCCGGTCCAGCGGGTCCTGGATCCACGGCCCGTCGGGTGCGATCGCGGCGACCGTGCCCGTCGTCGCCTCCCGCATCCCCTCGACCCAGATCGTGTGCCGATCGCCGGTTCCCCGGACGGCCGACACCACGGCCTGCGTGTAGGCCTTGTAGGTCTCGACGGGGACCAGCGCCCGCTTCACCTCGTTGAAGAGGTCGTAGGCGGCGATGCGTCCGTCGTCCTGGAACTCCGCCGCGAGCAGGGTCCAGACCCTCTGCGCCTGGGATACCGAGAGCCCGGATCCGAACCAGACGGTCCCCTCGGGCAGATCGCCCTGGCTCGCCGGATAGGTGCCGTTGTTGTGCAGGTCGAGCACGACCCGCATGCCGGCAGCGCCGATGGCGGCGATCTCGGTCCGGAGCAGCGAGACCGCCGCCGGATCGAGCCCCTTCGCCAGAGCGTCGTCGGTGCTCTCCCCGTCGGCCTGCGGCTGCAGGAGCGACCAGGGCACCGCGAGCCGGACCAGCGTGAGTCCGCGGTCCGCCAGGAACTCGTAGCTCTCCGCCGGATTCCCGGCGGTGCAGTCGACTCCCACGTCGACGCGCGACTGCAGGTCGAACACGTTCACGCCGCGGAGATAGGACCGGCCGCCCAGGTAGTCGTCGACCGAGCGAATGGCAGGCGCAGGCGCGCGCGACGCGGAGGCGGACAACGGCGCGCAGGCCACGGGAGCAGTTCCGTCGCTCCGCTCGAGGAGCCGCACGGCGACCACCACGAGGGCCGCGACCACCACGACCGCCAGGACGATCAGCAGCGGGCGGCGGAGCCCACGGCGCGGCCGATCGCGTGCAGCGGCGATGCCAGCCTCCCGAGCCTGCCTGCCCGGTGCGGCCACCGGATCGCCGCTGAGGCTAGCAGAGCTCCACGACGCCTCAGCGCACCGCCACCGTCGCGCGGTCGCGGCCGGTGAGGTCGCGCTGCGTGGTCGCTCCGCGCCAGCCGTCGGCGGTGAGCAGGGCGCGGATCTCGGCGCCCTGCAGCTCGCCGTGCTCCATCACCAGCACTCCCCCGGAGCGGAGCAGGCGGAGGGCGGTCGCCGAGAGCGAGCGGACGACGTCCAGGCCGTCCTCGCCGCCGTAGAGAGCCGAGGGCGGGTCGAACAGGCGCACCTCCGGGTCGCGCGGGACGGCGGCGGCCGGGATGTAGGGCGGGTTGGAGACGACGACGGAGACGGTGCCGTCCAGCTCGGGAAGCGCGCGGGCGAGGTCGTCGAAGACGATGCGGGCGTTCTCGAGCCCGAGCCGCTCGCGGTTGCCACGGGCCCAGATGAACGCCTCGGGAGCGTTCTCCACACCGATCACGCGCGCGTGCGGCACCTCGTGCGCGAGCGCGAGCGCCAGGGCTCCGCTGCCCGTGCCGAGGTCGACGGCGATCGGCTCCGGATCGACGACCGCACGGAGCGCGTCGATCGCGATCTGCGCGACGCCCTCGGTCTCGGGTCGCGGGACGAACACGCCGGGTCCGACCGCGAGCTCCAGCGAGCGGAACGGCGCGATCCCGGTGATGTGCTGCAGCGGCTCGCGAGCCGACCGGCGCTCGATCGCGCTCGCGAACGCCGCGGCGTGCTCCTCGTCGACGCTCAGCCCCGTGATGAGGCGCGCCTGCAGCCGGCCGCGGCCGAGCCCGAGCAGGTGCCCGAGAAGCAGCTCCGCGTCGACGTCCGGCGTGGGGACGCGGGCGGCGGCGAGGCGGGCGACCGCGTCCGCGAGGAGGGTGCGCGCGTCGACGCCGGTGGTCACGAGGGTCACGCCTCCTCGGAGCCGATGTCGGCCAGGCGGGCCTCCTCGTCGGCCTGGATGGCGCTCTCCACCACCGGGTCGAGCGCGCCGTTCATCACGCCGTCGAGGTTGTACGCCTTGTAGCCGGTGCGGTGGTCGGCGATGCGGTTCTCGGGGAAGTTGTAGGTCCGGATGCGCTCGGAGCGGTCCATCGTGCGGATCTGCGTCTTGCGCGCGTCCGAGGCCGCCGCGGCGATCTCCTCCTGCTGGCGGGCCAGGATGCGGGCGCGCAGCACGCGCATGCCCGCCTCGCGGTTCTGCAGCTGGCTCTTCTCGTTCTGCATCGACACGACGATGCCGGTCGGGAGGTGGGTGATCCGCACGGCGGAGTCGGTCGTGTTGACGGACTGCCCGCCGGGACCGGAGGAGCGGTAGACGTCGATCTTCAGGTCGTTCTGATTGATCGCGACCTCCTCGGGCGCGTCCACCTCGGGGAACACGAGCACGCCCGTGGTGGAGGTGTGGATCCGCCCCTGCGACTCGGTCACGGGGACGCGCTGCACCCGGTGCACGCCGCCCTCGTACTTGAGGTGCGCCCACACGCCCTGCGAGGGATCGGTGGCGTTGCTCTTGATCGCGACCTGCACGTTCTTGTAGCCGCCGAGGTCGGACTCGTCGCGGTCGAGGATCTCCGTCTTCCAGCCCTTCGCCTCGGCGTAGTGGAGGTACATCCGGAGGAGGTCGGCCGCGAACAGCGCGCTCTCGGCTCCGCCCTCGCCGCCCTTGATCTCCATGATGACGTCGCGGCCGTCGTCGGGGTCGCGCGGGATGAGCAGGCGCCGCAGCTTCTCCTGCGCCACCCGCAGCGACTCCTCCAGCTCGGGGACCTCCTCCGCGAAGGCCTCGTCCTCGCGGGCGAGCTCGCGCGCGGCCTCGAGGTCCTCGCCGGCCTGGATCCAGGCGGAGTGGGCCGCCTTGATCTGGCTCAGCTCCGCGTAGCGCCGGTTGACCTTCTTCGCGCGGGCGGCATCGGCGTGGAGGGCCGGGTCGGAGAGCTGCGTCTGCAGGTCCTCGTGCTCGGCGAGGAGGACGCTGACGGATTCGAACATGGGGTCCTGGCTTCCGGAGGTGGTCGGGGTCGGGCTCATCGCCCGGGGACGCGAAAACGTCCGCGGCCGCCCCCGGTGACAGGGGCGACCGCGGACGTCGGGGCGCTAGTGGTGGCCGTTGCCGTGGCCGGCGGTGGCCGGGCCGACGGCCGACTTCGAGACCTGCATGAGGAACTCGACGTTGGACGAGGTCTCCTTCAGGCGCGACAGGATGATCTCCAGCGCCTGCTGCTGGTCGAGCCCGGCGAGGGCGCGGCGCAGCTTCCAGGTGATCTTGACCTCGTCGGCGCTGAGCAGCATCTCCTCGCGGCGCGTGCCGGAGGCGTTCACGTCGACGGCGGGGAAGATCCGCTTGTCGGCGAGGTGACGGGAGAGGCGGAGCTCCATGTTGCCGGTGCCCTTGAACTCCTCGAAGATCACCTCGTCCATCTTCGAGCCGGTCTCGATGAGCGCCGTCGCGAGGATGGTGAGCGAGCCGCCGTTCTCGATGTTGCGCGCCGCGCCGAAGAACTTCTTCGGCGGGTACAGCGCCGAGGCGTCCACGCCGCCCGAGAGCACGCGGCCCGAGGGAGGAGCGGTCACGTTGTAGGCGCGGCCGAGACGGGTGATGGAGTCGAGCAGCACGACCACGTCGTGGCCCAGCTCGACCAGGCGCTTGGCGCGCTCGATCGCGAGCTCGGCGACGGTCGTGTGGTCCTCGGCCGGGCGGTCGAAGGTGGAGGCGACGACCTCGCCGCGGACGGTGCGCTGCATGTCGGTGACCTCCTCCGGACGCTCGTCGACCAGGACGACCATCAGGTGGACCTCGGGGTTGTTCTGCACGATCGCGTTGGCGATCTGCTGCAGGACGATGGTCTTGCCGGCCTTGGGCGGCGCGACGATCAGGCCGCGCTGTCCCTTGCCGATCGGGGCGACCAGGTCGATGATCCGCTGGGTCAGCTTGCCGGGCTCGGTCTCGAGGCGCAGGCGCTCGGTCGGGTAGAGCGGCGTGAGCTTCTGGAACTCGACGCGCGCAGCGGCCTCCTCGACGGTCTGGCCGTTGATCGAGTCGACGCGGACGATCGCGTTGTACTTCTGGCGGCCGCCGCCCTCGCCCTCGCGGGGCTGGCGGATGGCGCCGACGACCGCGTCGCCCTTGCGCAGGTTGTACTTCTTGACCTGGCCGAGGGAGACGTAGACGTCGCTGACGCCGGGCAGGTACCCGGTGGTGCGCACGAAGGCGTAGTTGTCGAGGACGTCGAGGATGCCGGCGACCGGGATGAGGACGTCGTCCTCGCCGATCTCGGGCTCGAAGTCGTCGCCGATCGCTCCGCCGCGGCGCTTGCGGTCGCGGTAGCGGCTGCGGCGGCCGTCCTCGCCCTCGGCCTGCTGGCCGTTCTGGGGCTGTCCGGAGCCGTTCTGCTGAGGAGCCTGCTGGCCCTCGGACTGCGCGGCGCGCGCGCCCTGGCCGTTCTGCGGCTGGGACTGCGCGGCGGGGCTCTGCTGAGCATCGTTCTGGCGGTCGTCCCCGCGGTTGCGGTTCCGGTTGCGGCGGTTGCGACCGCGGCCGGTGCCCTGCTGGTCGCCGTTCTGCTGCTGGTCGCCGCCCAGCTGCTCCTGCTGGTCGCCGGAGTCGGAGGAGTCGGCGTCGTTCTCGGCGGGCGCCTGCTCGGCCTGCTCGCTCTGCTCGGAGGCGCCCCCGCGGCTGCGGCGGCGTCCGCGGCGCTCGCGCTGGCCGCCCTCGCGGGAGGAGTCGTCCGACTCCGGCCCGTTGGGCAGCTCGATGTCGATGACGGGCTTCGCGGCCTGGTCGGCGTCGCGGTCCTGCTCGATGACGGGGAGGTCGGGGATCAGCGACTCGACGCCGGTCCCGCCGGGGATGTTGAGGTGCTCGCCGGCGGCGACGGTGCCGCTGGAGGCGCGGCGCGAGCTGCGTCGGCGGGGCGCGCGCTCGGCGGGCTCGGCGACCGGCTCGGCCGCCGCGGGGAGCTCGAGCTCGACGGGGGCCGACTCGGCGGCCGTCGCGGAGGGCTCGTCGACGGTGGGCGCGGCCTGCTCGAGGACGTCGGCCGTGTCGGCCTCGGTGCTCTCGACGGGCGTCGGCAGCTCCGCCGGCGCCTCGGGCTGCGGAGCGGACTGCTCGGCCACATCGGCCGGCTCGGCCTCGACGCCGGTGGCGTCGACGTCCGGGGCGACCGCTGCGTCGTCCGGAGCGACCGCGTCGGCGATCGCGGCGGGCGCGTCCTCGGCGGAGGCGGCGCGCAGATCCGAGATGGCCTGGACCAGCTCGCCCTTGCGGAGCTTGGAGGCGCCGCCGAGGCCGAGCCGCGTCGCGAGAGCCTGGAGCTCGGCGACGCGCAGACCCGAGAGGTCGGCGGTGAGGTCCACGGTCGAGCCGTGGGTGTTGACGTCTGTCACTGGAGAGGGTTCCTTCCCCCCGGGAACGAGTGCTCACCGGGAGAGCTCATCGACCGTGCGGTGCCATCGCGTGTTCTGATCCACGCGATGCTCTCGGCCGCCGGGACCGACTGCCGCAGAGAGCGAGGAGAGGGCCCGGAGACCAGGCGCCGGTCTGCAAGAGGAGCAGGGGCGCCCTTCACACGATGTGATGGCCGTGGTTGTCGGGACGATCCGTCGGACAGATTCCGCTCGTTACGCGGTTCCTCGGGATGCGGTCCCCACTGTAGCACCCTTGAAGTCGACGGCCAGCATGTGCGCGCGCCACGGCGTGGGGGCCTCCCGCTCCACCAGATCCGCAGCGGCGAGGCGCTGGGCGGGGTCGCTGCAGAGCACCAGGACGCTCGGTCCGGCACCCGAGACGACGGCCGCGTAGCCGTGCGAGCGCAGCAGCGCGATCAGCGCTGAGGTCTCGGGCATGGCGGCCGCGCGGTAGTTCTGGTGCAGCTTGTCCTCGGTCGCCGCGAACAGCAGCTCCGGGCTCTGGATGAGGGCGGCGATCAGGAGCGAGGAGCGCGAGACGTTGAACACCGCATCCTCGTGCGGCACGCTCTGCGGCTGCAGCGAGCGGGCCAGCCGCGTCGACATGGTGTGCTCGGGCACGAAGACGACCGGGGACACGCCGCGGTGGACCATGAGCTTCTTGGAGCGCGGGCGCAGCGGCGAGTCGTCGGCGCCGGAGGCGTGCGGCTCGACCCAGGCGATGGTGAGGCCGCCGAACAGCGCGGGCGCCACGTTGTCGGGGTGCCCCTCCATCTCGGTCGCGATGCGGAGGAGGTCGTCAGAGTCGAGCTCGACGATGCCCTCGAGCAGGCCCTTCGCGGCCATGATGCCGGAGACGATCGCGGCGCCGGACGAGCCCATCCCGCGGCCGTGCGGGATGATGTTGCGCGCGATCACCTCGATGCCGGGCATCTCCTGCCGCTGGTCGGCGAACGTGTACGCGATGGCCTGCACGACGAGGTTCGTCTCGTCGGTCGCCACCTCGCCCTCGCCGACTCCGTGCACGGTGACCCGCGCACCCGTGGCCGCGACGGCCGTCACGTCGAGCTCGTCGTAGAACGAGAGCGCCAGGCCGAGCGTGTCGAAGCCGGGGCCCAGGTTCGCCGAGGTGGCGGGGACCTTGACGTGGACGGTGCGGCCGACGGGAACCGCCGAGGTCATGCGCCGGCCAGCCCCAGCACGTCCGCGATCGCGGCGGTGTCGACCGGGACGACGGTCGGCGTGATGTCCGCGCCGTCGGCCGTGCGGAGCGCCCACTGCGGGTCCTTGAGCCCGTGGCCGGTGACCGTCAGGACGACGGTCGCGTCCTTCGGGATCGCTCCGGCCTCGGCGCGCTCGAGGAGCCCCGCGACGCTGATCGCCGACGCCGGCTCGACGAAGACGCCGACCTCGCCCGCGAGGATGCGGTACGCCTCGAGGATCTTCTCGTCGCTGATCGCGCCGAAGTAGCCGTCGCTGACGGTGCGCGCGTTGAGGGCGAGCTCCCACGAGGCCGGGTTGCCGATCCGGATCGCGCTGGCGATCGTCTCGGGGTGGCGGACCGGGGCGCCGTGCACGATCGGTGCGGAGCCCTCGGCCTGGAAGCCGAACATGCGCGGAAGGCGGGTCGACTCGCCGCGCTCCAGCTCCTCCGAGTAGCCGCGGAAGTAGGCGGTGTAGTTGCCCGCGTTGCCGACCGGGACGATGTGGAAGTCCGGAGCATCGCCCAGCACCTCGACGACCTCGAAGGCCGCGGTCTTCTGTCCGGCGATGCGGTCCGGGTTCACCGAGTTGACCAGGTGGACCGGGTAGTTCTTCGCGAGGTCGCGGGCGATGTCGAGGCAGTCGTCGAAGTTGCCCTGCACCTGCAGCAGCTGCGCGTTGTGCGCGATCGCCTGGCTGAGCTTGCCCAGGGCGATCTTGCCCTCCGGCACCAGGACGGCCGCGGTGATGCCGGCGTGCGTCGCGTAGGCGGCGGCCGACGCGGAGGTGTTGCCGGTCGAAGCGCAGATGACGGCCTTCGCGCCGTGCTCGACGGCCTTCGAGATCGCCATGGTCATGCCGCGGTCCTTGAAGGAGCCGGTCGGGTTCATGCCCTCGTACTTGACCCACACCTTCGCGCCCGTGCGCGCCGAGAGGGCCGCCGCGGGGATGAGCGGCGTGCCGCCCTCGCCGAGAGTGATGACCGGGGTCGCCTCGGTGACATCGAGGCGGTCCGCGTACTCGTGCAGGACTCCGCGCCACTGCTTGGCCATCTCAGGCTCCTTCAACTCGTAGAACGGACGTCACGGCGCCGACGAAACCATGCGAATGGAGGGCGGTGACGGTGGCCGCCAGATCGGATTCCGCCGCGGCGTGCGTGCCGATGACCAGGGTAGCGGTCGGCTCGCGCCGCTCCGCACCGCCCTGCTCCTCCAGCGGGTCGGCGCCGGGCGGGGTCTGCACCAGGGTCTCGACCGAGACGCCGTGGTCGGCGAAGACGCCCGCGATCTGCGCGAGCACGCCGGGGCGGTCGAGCACCTCGAGGGTGACCTGGTACCGGGTCGTGACGTGGCCGATCGGGAGGACCGCGAGCCCGGAGCTCGCGCTGGTCACCAGGCCGGGGCCGCCGACGACGTGGCGGCGGGCGGCCGAGACGACGTCGCCGAGGACGGCGGAGGCCGTCTCGATCCCGCCGGCGCCGGCGCCGTAGAACATCAGGTCGCCGGCCGCCTCCGCCTCGACGAAGACCGCGTTGTTGGCCCCGTGCACGGCCGCGAGCGGGTGGGAGCGGTGCACGAGCGCGGGGTAGACCCGCGCGGACACGCCCTCCACGCCGGTCTTGGCGTCGGTCAGCCGCTCGCAGATCGCGAGCAGCTTGATCACGTAGCCGGAGTCGCGGGCCTGGTCGACCTGCGCCTTCGTGATGCCGGTGATGCCCTCGCGGTGCACCAGGGTGACCGGGACGTCGGTGTGGAACGCGAGGCGGGCGAGGATCGCCGCCTTCTGCGCCGCGTCGTAGCCCTCGATGTCGGCGGTCGGATCGGACTCGGCGTAGCCGAGCTCGGTCGCGCGGGCGAGCGCGTCCTCGAGGCTCGCGTGCTCGGTGTCCATCCGGTCGAGGATGTAGTTGGTCGTTCCGTTGACGATGCCGAGGATGCGGTGGACCCGGTCGCCGGCGAGGCTGTCGCGCAGCGGCCGGATGATCGGGATCGCGCCGGCGACGGCCGCCTCGTAGTTGAGCTGGGCGCCCACCTGGTCGGCGGCCTCGAAGAGCTCGTTGCCGTGGGCGGCGAGCAGCGCCTTGTTGGCCGTGATCACGTCCGCGCCCGACGAGATCGCCGTGAGGATGTGGCTGCGGGCGGGCTCGAGCCCGCCGATCAGCTCGACCACGATGTCGGCGCCCAGGATCAGCGACTCGGCGTCGGTGGTGAGCAGGTGCTTCGGGATGTCGGCGGTGCGGGGCGCGTCCACGTCCCTGACGGCCACGCCCACGAGCTCCAGCGGCGCCCCGACGCGCTGGGCGAGCTCGTCGCCGTGGTCGAGCAGGAGGCGCGCCACCTGGGCACCGACGGACCCGGCGCCCAGCAGGGCGACGCGGAGGCTGCGGTACTCGATCATCGGGAGGTGGCCTTTCGTTCGATGCCGGCGTCGCGGCGGAGGAGGTCCTCCTCGGTCTCGCCGCGCACGAGGACGCGCGAGCGCCCGTCGCGGACGGCGACCACCGGGGGGCGCCCGAGGTAGTTGTAGTTGCTGGCGAGCGACCAGCAGTAGGCGCCGGTCGCGGCGACGGCGAGCAGGTCGCCCGGCCGCACGTCCGCGGGCAGGAAGTCGTCGTGGACGACGATGTCGCCCGACTCGCAGTGCTTCCCGGCCACCCGCACGAGGGCGGGCTCGGCCGAGGAGGAGCGGTCGGCGATCCGCGCCGTGTAGTCGGCGCCGTAGAGCGCCGGACGGGCGTTGTCGCTCATGCCGCCGTCGACGCTGACGTAGCGGCGGACCGCGGTCGAGCCCTCGGAGCCGACCGTCACGTCCTTCACGGTGCCCACCTCGTAGAGGGTGACGCCGGCGGGCCCGATCAGCGAGCGGCCGGGCTCGATCGCGATGTGCGGCACCGGGACGCCGCGGGCGGCGCACTGCTCGGCGACCGCGTCGGCGACGGCGGCCGCTGTCTCGGCGATCGGGGTCGGGTCGTCGGCGCTGGTGTACGCGATGCCGAAGCCGCCGCCGAGGTTGAGCTCCGGCACGGGGCCGTCCGCGAGCAGTGCCGCGTGGACGTCGAGCAGGCGCGACGCCGACTCCGCGAACCCGGCGGAGCCGAAGATCTGGGATCCGATGTGGCAGTGCAGCCCGAGGAACCGCAGGGAGGAGAAGGAGCGGATGCGGGCGACCGCGGCCGGGCAGTCGGCGAGTGCGAGACCGAACTTCTGGTCCTCGTGCGCCGTGGCGAGGAACTCGTGGGTGTGCGCGTGCACTCCGCTGTTGACCCGGAGGCGCACCGCCTGCACGCGGCCGTGCCGCTCGGCCGCGGCTGCGACGCGCTCGATCTCGACGAGGCTGTCGAGCACGATCGTGCCCGCGCCCACCTCGACGGCCCGGTCGATCTCGCGGAGCGACTTGTTGTTGCCGTGGAGGCCGAAGCGCTCGGGCTCGATCCCGGCGGCGAGGGCCACCGCCATCTCGCCGCCGCTGGAGAGGTCGAGGTTCAGCCCCTCGTCGCGCATCCAGCGGGCGACCTCGGTCGAGAGGAACGCCTTGCCCGCGTAGTAGACCGTGACGCCGGTGCCGATCCGGCCGAGCTCGCGGGCGAAGACCTCACGCATCTCGACGGCCCGGCGGCGGGCGTCGGCCTCGTCCACCACGTAGAGAGGAGTGCCGTGCTCGCGCACCAGCTCGGCGACGGGCACTCCGGCGATCCGGATCCCGCCGTCCTCGCCGCGCTCGGCGCTGTCCGGCCACACGCCGTCGGCCAGGTCGTTCGGGTCGGCGGGCGTGTGCAGCCACTCAGGCGCGAGCGGATGCCGGGGGGCGCGGGCGCGGGCGTCGACGGTGTCCACGGGTGAGACCTCACAGGAGAGAGTGGGAGCGTCACTGCGGGGCGAGCGGGTCCGGATTGACCCCTGAAGCCAGCGATGTCAGTGTTCGGCCCGCGGAAGACGCCGGCACAGGGCTCCGATCCTACCGGTCCGGGGCGGCGGCGCCGCGCGGGCTCAGGCGCACGTGCCCGGTTCCTGCTCCGCGGGGTCGCTGAGGAACGTCGGAGAGAGCGCGAAGCTCGCGTTCAGCGACTCGTCGGCGACCTCGACGCCGGTCAGCGTCAGTCCGCGCGGCACCGAGTCCGCGATGCACACGGAGGACGGAGCGAGCAGGTCGCCGGTGACGGCGCCGAAGCGGTCGCGGAAGTCGGTCGCCGAGAAGGTCGCACCGGCGGCGGAGACCTCGGCCGGGGTCAGCCGGATGGCGCCGTCCACGGCGGCGAGCTCCATCCCCACGCCCGCGCCGAGCCGGAGGCCCAGCACCTCGACGGAGGCGGTCACGCGCACGAGCGGAGCGTCCAGGGTCACCTCGTCGACAGGAACGGTGCTGCGCTCGGTGACGAGCCGCGACACCGAGGCCGCGTCGATCGCGACCGTCGTGCTGCCGGACTCGACCGCTCCGACGCCGCTCACCGGCACCCCGATCAGGGTCGCGGCGACGTCGCCGTCGAGCTCGCCGAACGTCACGTCCGAGCTGCGCAGGTCGAGCCGGTCCAGCCGCCCCGAGACGAGCTGCGGGAGCACGGCCCAGCCCGCGACGTCGACGTCCACCGCCCGGTCCGCGGGCAGTGCGAGCGCGTCGCGGAGGCTCGCGGCGGCGCGGTCCGCGACGGCGCGGCGGGCGAGCGAGTCGCCCACCACCGCCGCGACCACGAGCAGCACCAGCACGACGACGACCACCACGGCCGCGCGTCCCCCGCGCCGGCGCCGCGGCGCCGCCCCCGACGCGCTCACATCCGGTCCGGGGCCGTGACGCCCAGCAGGGAGAGCCCGTTGCGGAGCACCTGCCCGGTCGCCTCGTTCAGGCGCAGCCGGGTCGAGTGCACGGCCTCGACCGGGTCCTCGCCCTGCGGCACGACCCGGCAGTTGTCGTACCAGCGGTGGTAGAGGCCGGCGACCTCCTCGAGGTACCGCGCGACGCGGTGCGGCTCGCGCAGCTCCGCGGCGTGCGCCACGATGCGCGGGAACTCCTGCAGGCCGCCGAGCAGCGCCGACTCGGTCGGATGCACCAGCGTCTCGGGCGCGAACGGCTCGACGGGGACGCCCGACCCCGCGGCCTTCGCCGCGACCTGGCGGGTGCGCGCGTGGGCGTACTGCACGTAGTAGACGGGGTTGTCGTTGCTCCGCTTGGTCAGCAGGTCGAGGTCGATGTCGAGGGTCGAGTCGGCCGAGGAGCGCACCAGCGAGTAGCGCGCGGCGTCCACGCCGACGGCCTCCGTGAGGTCCTCCATCGTGACGACGGTCCCCGCCCGCTTGGACATCCGGACCGCCTCGCCGTCGCGGAGCAGGTTGACCAGCTGGCCGATCAGGATCTCGAGGTTCACGCCCGGGGTGTCGCCGAACGCCGCGCACATCGCCATCATCCGGCCGATGTAGCCGTGGTGGTCGGCGCCGAGCATGATGATCGCCCGATCGAAGCCGCGCTCGCGCTTGTCGAGGTAGTAGGCGAGGTCGCCCGCGATGTAGGCCGCCTCCCCGTCGCTCTTGATGATGACGCGGTCGCGGTCGTCGCCGAACGAGGTGGTCCGCAGCCAGGTGGCGCCGTCCGCCTCGAAGATGTGCCCGAGCTCGCGGAGGCGCTCGATCGCGCGGTCGACGGCACGCGACTCGTGCAGGGAGTTCTCGTGGAAGTACACGTCGAAGTCGACGCCGAACTCGTGCAGGCTCTGCTTGATCTCGCCGAACATCAGCTCGACGCCGATGGAGCGGAAGGTCTCGGCGAGCTCCTCCTCGGGCAGGACGGCGAGGTCGCCCGGGTAGGCGGCGGCGACGCGCTCGGCGATGTCGCCGATGTAGGCGCCGCCGTAGCCGTCCTCCGGGGTCGGCTCGCCGCGGTGGGCGGCGAGGAGGCTCCGCGTGAAGCGGTCGATCTGCGCGCCGTGGTCGTTGAAGTAGTACTCGCGGGTCACCTCGGCGCCCTGCGAGAGGAGCATCCGGGCCAGGCTGTCGCCGACCGCCGCCCAGCGCGTCCCGCCGATGTGGATGGGGCCGGTGGGGTTGGCGGAGACGAACTCGAGGTTCATCCGGACGCCGGCGTAGGCGGACCCGGTGCCGTAGGCCTCGCCCGCCTCGACGATCACGCCGGCAAGGGCACCCGCGGCCGCGGCCTCGAGCCGGACGTTGAGGAAGCCGGGACCGGCGACCTCGACCGTGGCGACACCCTCGACCGCGCCCAGTCCCTCGGCCAGCTCGGCGGCGAGCTCGCGCGGGTTCGCGCCGACCCGCTTCGCGAGCTTCATCGCGATGTTCGAGGCCCAGTCGCCGTGGTCGCGGTTCTTCGGGCGCTCCAGCACGACGTCCGAGAGCTCGACGCCCGCATCGCTCCCCCGTCGCTGCACGGCGTCGAGGACGAGGGCGTGCAGGGAGGCGGCGAGCTGTTCGGGAGTCACGGGGAGCGATTCTACCGGCCGCCGCGCCCGCGCCCCCCGTCCCTGCTGCAGCGTGGGGCCGCTCGGCAGGGCGGCGTTGCTAGGGTGCGACGCATGCGCCGTCCCGCCGCCCTCCTCCTCGTCGCCCTCGCCGCGGCGGCCCTCTCCGGCTGCTCCCCCGCGGCCGACCCGGAGCCGAGCGCGAGCGGCGCCGTCAGCGGCACGCCGATCCCCCTCGCCTGCGAGCAGCTGGTCCCGGCCTCGGCGCTCGCGGGCCTGTGGGGCGGATTCTCCCCGGACGACGGCATCGGGACCACCGCCGTCTCCGAGGAGATCGCCCAGTACGACGGCCTGGTCTGCGGATGGTCCGACGATTCGGGCGCCGAGTTGCAGCTGGCCGTGGCCCACCTCGACCCCGCGGTGATCGAGGCGCTCAAGAACGAGTTCTTCACCACCAGCAAGGCCGTCCCCACTTACGGCAAGCCGCCGGAGATCGAGGGCTACTACCAGGTGGCCGAGGGGCGGGGCGTCGCGGACGCCTTCGTCGGCGAGTACTGGATCGAGGCGTCCAGCGCCTCCTTCGTCGAGCCGGGCGACCCCGAGCCGCTCGTGCGGTCGGCGATCGGCGTCCTCGCCGGCTGAGCCCCGGCGTCAGCCCAGGCGCACCGGCGAGACGTGGTCGTCGACGAGCGCCGCGTCGCAGTCGGCCTCCACGCTCATCCCGGTCAGGCGCAGGTCCGTCAGGTAGCTGCTGAGGAACGCGGTGTCGGCCGTGTCCCGGCCGGACGAGATGCGCAGCATCGACCCGCGCGGAGCCAGCCGGGTCGCGTCCACGACGTGCCAGGCGCCGCCGACCCAGGCCTCCGTGACCGCGTGGAAGTCCCGCGGTTCGAGGCCCGGCGCGTAGACCGCCGTCACCCGGGCGGGGATGTCGAGGGCGCGGAGGAGCCCGGCGACCGTGTGCGCGAAGTCCCGGCACACGCCTGGCCGCTCTCGATGACCTGCGCCGCTCCCCCGGTGCCGACCGTCGAGCCGTAGACGTACGACAGGTGGCCGTGCACCCATTCCTCGACGGCCGTCAGCGCCTCGAAGCCCCGGGCCCGCCCGAACTCGCGCCGGGCGATCCCTCCGAGCACGTCCGCCTCGGCGTACCGGCTCGGCCGCAGGTACTCGATGAGCTCGAGCTCGCTCGGCTCGTCCGGAGCGCCGTGGCCGGCGATCCGCGCCCGGTACTCGACCCGCAGGTCGCCCTCGTTCCCCGCGACGCGGTGCACGCGGGCGCCGTGCCGCGCCGGGAACTCCCGCACCGGCACGTCCTGCCCGTCGAGCCGGACGGTGAAGGAGTCCTCGAACGAGTCACCCGTGGGCGTCGCCGCCACCAGGAAGATCAGGTCGGTCGGGCCGTTCAGACGCAGATCCAGCGAGGCGGAGACAGTGCGCAGCATGGCTCCATCGTGGCATGCGCGAGGACCGCTCCCGGCGTCGGGCCCCGCCCCGACCGGGTGCTAATGTGGTCAGGCACTCCTGGCCCCCATAGCTCAGGGGATAGAGCACTGCCCTCCGGAGGCAGGGGCGTAGGTTCGAATCCTACTGGGGGCACATCCGCGGTCCTCCGCTCCCCTCCCTCGCGCATGGGCGCTCAGCTCCGGTGCTCGACGCCCCTCGAGGCGCACCCCTCCATCACGGACCGAGCGGCATCACCCGGTGGGCGACCGAGTCCGACCGTGGCGCTCCTCACGCGGCGCTCCGACACTTCCGGGACAGCACGAAGGCCCGCGATCGTCGATCACGGGCCTTCGGAATGTTCACCACCGGCACTCGGCCGGTCGGGCTCACTCGTAGAGGTGGAAGGTGCCGGCGCAGTCGGCCGAGCAGAAGCCGTCGCGGCGACGGGCCGAAGTCGCTCCGCATGCTTCGCAGCGGCGGCGTCCGAGCATCCGCGAGATCAGGCTCTGAGGCGCCGACGCCACCACCGAGACCGGAGTGTCGGGGCGCACGGGGGCTCCCGTGGTCGAATCGAGCTGGATCCCAGCGGTGTCGAGCGTGGCGCGAAGCATCCGTGTTCCTTCCGATCGGTGAACCATGTGCGAGCACTGTATTGCCAGTCCCTGAGATTCTGCGAAGGGCTTGACGCGGCTCGCGATCGAGAGTAGCCGAACTCGACACCTGTCGGTCAGTCCGGATCGACCCGGGGAACGACGAACAGCCGCGCCCCCTCCTGGCGGAGAGAGACACGGCTGTTCGGGTGTCGGGGATCGGTGGGCGGACGACGCCGGAGCTCATGGGAGCGGAGCGTCGGGCCCGGAACGACCGGGAAGTGGGCCTAGTACGCGCCGCTGGTGCTCCGGGTGTCGATCGCCACCGTCTGTGCGGGAACCGGCACCGGTCGCAGGGCGGGGAGCGAGGCGCTCCTGCCCGTGCGGAACGGCAGCAGGACGAGCATGACGGGGAGAAGGACGATCCACAGGAGGACCGACAGCGCGAGACGCGCCCAGATGGAAAGAATATTGAGCATGTTTGTGCCGCCTTCGGGTGACGGTAGAGGTGAACTTCGCGAACAGTATCATCGGCCCGACGGGGGGAGAAGAGTAGAATTGCGCCACTGATCGCGCCTCTCCCGCCACGCCCCCGAGCGGTCTGTCATTCCTCATTCGTCGCCCCGCGCCGATCGGATGGGTCGATTCCGCATCCGATCGACACACGGCCCGCGCAGTGCGTCCTCCTGAGAGCCGGGCCGTAGGGTGAGCGCGTGAAGATCCTTGTCGTCGAAGACGATCCAGCCATGGGTGAGGCCCTCGTCGGCGGCCTCGAAGACGCCGGCTACGACGCCGTGCTCACCACGAACGGCATCGACGCGCTCGTCGCGTTCAGCAACGCCGAGTTCTCGGCCGCCATCGTGGACGTCATGCTGCCGGCGATGTCGGGCTTCGAGATCTGCCGCCGGATCCGCGAGCTCGGCCGGCCCACGCCGATCATGCTGCTGACCGCGCGGGACGCGATCGAGGACCGCGTCTTCGGGCTCGACGCCGGAGCGGATGACTACCTGACCAAGCCGTTCGCGTTCACCGAGCTCAACGCGCGCCTCCGGGCCCTCCTGCGCCGCAGCCCGTCGCTGATGTCCACCTCGATCGACGTCGGACGCATCACCGTGGACGGATCGAGCATCCGGCGCACCGCCGACGGCTCGCGCATCCACGTCAGCCCGAAGGAGCTCGAGCTCCTCAAGCTCCTCATCACTCCCGTCGGCTCCGTGGTGACCCGCCAGCGGATCCTCTCCGAGATCTGGGGCGGCGGCGAGATCGTCGACAACAACATCGTCGACCAGTACGTCAGCTACCTGCGCAAGAAGCTCCCGACCGAGGACACGGGCGTCAGCATCGTGACCGTCCGCGGCAAGGGCTACTTCCTCCGCCCGGTCGAGTAGCCCGTGTCGCGGATGAGCACGGCACGCCGCCGGGTCGGCGCGCTCTCGATCCGCGCGAGGATCACCGTGGGAACGGTCGCTGTGGCGACCGCCCTCTTCGCGCTCGCGGCGCTGCTCTTCTACCAGGTGGTCACCGGCATCGTCGACCGCAGTGAGCGGACGATCCTGATGTCGATCGAGGACGAGGTGCGCCGCGACATCTCGGCGGGCAACGTCCCGCGCACGCAGGGCTCGTCGACGGGACAGCTGTTCCTCGCCCTCGCGCCCGACGGGAGCGTCAGCACCTCGACCATGCCCTCGCGCCTGAGCGGCGAGGTGCTCAGCGCACTGGCGGAGGAGCCGGCCGACACCTCGCCCCGGTACGCCGACGTGACGACGGCGAACGGCAGCTACCTGGTCCGCTTCACGGCCATCGAGAGCGATCGCGGCGTCTGGCAGGTCGCCTCCGCCCGCGACCAGGCCGCCTCGCAGCTCGTCCTGGACGACTTCGCCCACGTGCTCGTCTACGCGGCGATCTTCCTCGTCGTCACGTTCGGGCTCGCCTCGTGGATCCTGACGGGCGCGGCCCTCGCCCCGGTGCGCCGGATGCGGGCGCGCGCGGATCAGATCGCCGCCGAGCCCGGGCAGGGCGACCAGCTCCCGGTCGTCGGCACGCGCGACGAGATCGACGAGCTCGCGGTGACGCTGAACGCGTTCCTGACCAAGCAGACCGCGTCGCTGGCCCGGGAGAAGCAGATGGTGTCGGATGCGAGCCACGAGCTCCGCACTCCCCTCGCCGCGCTCTCCGCCCAGCTCGAGATCGCCCACCACCGCGTCGACGACCCGGTCGCGGTCGACCGGGTCATCCTCGACGCGCAGAAGAGCGTCGACCGGCTCGTGCGCCTCGCGTCCGCCCTGCTCGACATCTCGCGCATCGAGAGCCGCACCGTCCGCCCGACCGCTCCCTTCGCCGAGCTCGTCGACGAGCTGGTGGGCGCCGTCGACCGCACCCGCCTGCTCGCCTCGGAGTCGGGGGTGGAGATCGACTACGAGATCGACGAGCGCGAGCCCGCGCGGCTCTACGCGGTCGCGTCCCAGGACTTCGGCCGGGTGATCGACAACCTCGTGAGGAACGCGATCCAGGCGATGAACGGCGGCGGCATGATCGTCGCCTCCCTCTCGCAGTCGGACGGGCGCCTGATGCTCAGCGTCTCGGACGACGGACCGGGGATGCCCGACGCCTTCATCCCGGTCGCCTTCGACCGCTTCTCCCGCCCGGACGACTCCCGGACCCTCGCCTCCGGCGGCAGCGGTCTGGGGCTGGCCCTGGTGCACACCACCGTGCTCTCGGCCGGCGGGACGGTCGCCCTGGTCAACCGCTCCCCCCGGGGTCTCGCGGTCGACATTGTCCTCCCGCCCGTCGGCTCCGCCTGAGCCGCCCCGCCCCGGGAACGAGGAAGGCCCCCGGTGGACCGGGGGCCTTCGTGGAGGATCGTCAGCGCAGGTCGTCCTCGGGGCGGACGGGCTGCGGCTGCGGGTCGCCGACCGCGGCGGGAGGCGGAGCCCAGGCCGTCTGCGGCGCCTCCGCCGCGGAGGTGCCGCCGTCGAGCAGGTTGCGCGCGCGGTTGACCACCTCGGGGTCCACGAGCACGGAGTAGCTGGTCGCGATCACCTGCATGGTCGAGGTGAAGTCGCGACGGCGGCGGTTCACGGCGTAGGAGGCGAGCCCGAAGAGCATCCCGAAGCCGGCGCCGAGGAGGACCGCCGCGATGAGGAAGGAGAACTCCGTCGTCGGCGAGAAGATGATGAGCAGGAGGCCCAGGAAGACACCGAGCCAGGCGCCGGAGGCCGCTCCGGCGAGGGCGACGCGGCCCCAGGTGAGCTTGCCGGTCACCCGCTCGACGCTCTTGAGCTCGTTGCCGATGATGGCGAGCTGGCGCACCGGGAAGTCGGCGCGGGCGAGCACGTCGACGGCGGCCTGCGCCTCCTGGTACGTGTCGAACGTGGCGAGGATCTCCCCGCGCGGGATCGTGGGGAAGGCCGGCCCTCGGCCGCTGAACGGCGTCTGCTGAGTCACCCGGACAGAATCGCACAGGCCACTTGAAGGTCTCTGAACGGATTCGGAGAACCGGCCGAGGGCGAGCCGGGAACGCTCGGCGTCCGCCCGGCTGCACGGGACTAGGTTTGTAGCCGTGAGTTCCGCCAGAGTCTTCGTCGCGCGCTTGGCCGGATGCAGTGTCTTCGACCCGGCCGGCGATCGCGTCGGCAAGGTCCGCGACGTGCTCCTGGTCTACCGGCAGAACGACGCCCCGCGGGTGGTCGGCCTGGTGGTCGAGATCCCCGGGCGCCGTCGCGTCTTCGTGTCGATCGGCCGGGTCACCAGCATCGGCAGCGGCCAGATCATCACCACCGGGCTCATCAACGTGCGCCGCTTCGAGCAGCGGGGCGGCGAGGTCCGCGTCATCGCCGAGCTCCTCGGCCGCCGGGTGAGCTTCGTGGACGGCTCCGGTGACGCGGTCGTCGAGGACGTCGCGATCGAGGAGGCCGCTCCCGGCGAGTGGGAGCTCGCGCAGCTCTTCGTCCGCCGGCCCAAGACCAGCCCCTCCCCCTTCGCCAAGGGCGCGACCGCCTTCGCCGGCTGGCGCGAGGTCCGCGAGAGCGTCTCGACCGAGGCGCAGTCCGCCGAGCAGTACGTCGCCAGCCTCTCCGAGCTCAAGCCCGCCGACCTCGCCAGCACGCTCCTCGACCTGCCGCAGCAGCGGATGCTCGAGGTCGCCGGCGAGCTCTCGGACGACCGCCTCGCGGACGTGCTCGAGGAGATGCCCGAGAGCGAGCAGGTCGAGATCCTCGGCCGGCTCGACGACGACCGCGCCGCCGACGTCCTCGACCAGATGCAGCCGGACGACGCGGCCGACCTGATCGCCCAGCTCTCGGAGGAGCGCGGCGAGGCGCTCCTGGAGCTGATGGAGCCCGAGGAGGCGGACGACGTCCGCATGCTCCTCACCTACGCCCCGGAGTCCGCCGGCGGTCTGATGACCACGGAGCCGATCATCGTCTCCTCCGAGGCGACCGTCGCGGAGGGTCTCGCCCTCATCCGCCGCCACGAGCTCGCCCCGGCCCTCGGCGCCGCCGTCTGCGTCACACTGCCGCCCTACGAGCCTCCGACCGGCCGCTTCCTCGGCATGGTGCACTTCCAGCGGATGCTCCGCTACCCGCCGCACGAGCGCCTCGGCACCCTGCTCGACCAGAGCATGGACCCGATCACGCCCGAGACCTCGGCGGCCGAGGTCGCCCGGATCCTGGCCAGCTACAACCTCGTCTCGGTGCCCGTCGTCGACGCGTCCCACCGCCTCGTCGGCGTCGTGACCATCGACGACGTCCTCGACTACCTCCTCCCCGACGACTGGCGCAGCCACGGCGACGACGACGAACCGAGGAAGCCGGTGACGACGGCGACGCAGGGCGTCCCGCTCGTGCCGCCGGCACCCGCGGCGACAGGCAGGACACGACGGGGACGGAGGGGCGCGCGTGGCTAGGGACACCAAACAGGACCGGCGCCTGGACGCTCCGAAGGGCTTGCGCACCCGCGTCCTCTCCCGGCGGAACCGCCCGAGCAGCGACCGCTTCGGCCGCCTGACCGAGTCGTTCGCCCGCGGCATGGGCACGCCGTGGTTCCTGGTCGGGATGACGATCTTCTGCGTCTTCTGGCTGATGTTCAACACCTACGGGCCCGCGGACGCGCGCTTCGACTCACAGGCCCTCGGCTTCACGGTGCTGACGCTGATCCTCTCGCTGCAGGCCTCCTACGCCGCGCCGCTGCTGCTGCTCGCGCAGAACCGCCAGGACGACCGCGACCGCGTGCAGATCGAGCAGGACCGGCAGCGGGCCGAGCGCAATCTCGCGGACACCGAGTACCTCGCGCGCGAGGTCGTGGCCCTGCGCCTGGCGATCCGCGACATGGCGAGCAAGGACTTCATCCGCTCGGAGCTGCGCGGCCTGCTCGAGGAGCTCGAGAAGGATCGGGCGCAGGAGCCCGAGCGGCGCGATGCCTGACGTCGCCGCCATCGAGACCGCCGTCAGGACGGCGCTGGCCCGCGTCGTCGATCCGGAGATCCGGAAGCCCATCACCGAGCTCGACATGCTCGAGTCGGTCGAGGCGGCCGCCGACGGAGCCGTCCGCGTCGCGATCCGGCTGACCATCGTCGGCTGCCCGGCCGCCTCCGCGATCGAGCGCGACGTGCGCGAGGCCGCGTTCTCGGCTCCCGGAGTCACGGCGGTCGACGTCGTGGTCGGAGTCATGACGCCGGCGCAGCGCACCGCCCTCACCGAGCGCCTCCAGGGCGGCCGCCGGAGCATGCCCTTCGGCCCGGACTCGCTCACCCGCGTGTACGCGGTCACCAGCGGCAAGGGCGGTGTCGGCAAGTCGACCGTCACCGCCAACCTCGCGGTCGCCCTCGCTCGGCGGGGGCTCGCGGTCGGCCTCGTGGACGCCGACGTGCACGGCTTCTCCATCCCCGGCCTGCTCGGCCTGATGCACGACGGGCGCGTCGCGGGGCCCACCCGCGTCGGCGAGCTGATGCTGCCGCCGGTGGCGCACGGCGTGAAGGTCATCTCGATCGGGATGTTCCTCGAGGGCGACACCCGCGGGGCGGCAGTCTCCTGGCGCGGGCCCATGCTGCACCGCACGATCTCCCAGTTCCTCACCGACGTGTACTTCGGCGACCTGGACGTGCTCCTGCTCGACCTGCCTCCCGGCACGGGGGACGTGGCGATCTCGATCGGACAGCTGCTCCCCCATGCGGAGGTCCTCATCGTCACCACACCGCAGCCGGCGGCCGCCGACGTGGCCGAGCGCAGTGGAGCGCTCGCACGCCAGTCGGGTCAGCGCATCGTCGGAGTGGTCGAGAACATGTCCGGGCTCCCCCAGCCCGACGGCTCGGTGCTGGAGCTCTTCGGCAGCGGAGGGGGGGCCGAGGTCGCGCGTCGGCTCACGGCGGCGGGCGACGAGGTGCCGCTGCTCGCATCCCTGCCGATCTCCGTCGCGCTGCGGGCGGGGGGCGACGAGGGCGTGCCCGTCGTCGTCGGCGATCCGGAGGATCCTGCTGCCCGGGCGATCGACGTCCTGGCGGCGACGCTCGCCGCGCGGCCGCGGGGACTGCCCGGCCGTCGGCTCCCGCTCGCCGTCGGCTGACGCCTCCGCGCGGCTTCGTGCGGGCGGGCGTCGGTCGGGACGCCCGCCCGGCGCTCCTCGCGGAGCAGGGCTCAGGTGGCCTCGGAGTCGATCGGCGGCGGCGCGACACTCGAGAGCGTGCCGGACGAGACGGAGCGCTGCATCGTCGTGTAGTAGCTGTCCTGCGCGGAGCCGGTGCCGCCCGGCACGACGGGAGCGGCGACAGCGGTGGGCGGCTTCACGGTGGGGACCGGATCGTCCTCGAGCAGGGCGTCGCGGATGATGCGGCGGGGATCGTACTGGCGCGGGTCGAGCTTCTTCCAGTCGACGTCGTTGAACTCGTCGCCCATCTCGTCCTTGACGCGCTCCCGGGCCTGCGTGGCGAATCCGCGCACCTTGCGCACGAGCTGCCCGAGCTGGGCGGCGTAGTGCGGGAGGCGGTCGGGACCCAGCACGAAGACGGCGATGACCCCGATGATGAGGAGCTTGTCGAACGTCAGACCGAACACGAGGACAACACTAACCCGCCGCGCCTCCCTCGCGGAGCCCGCGCGCCACCGTACCCTGGCGATGCCCGGGCGCGATCCGCCCGGCGCACCGATCAGAGGAGCGCCCCCGTGTCCGACAAGGATGCCAACTGGAAGTACGCCGAGGACGCGGTCGTCGAGTCGGAGGCCATCGCCTCGGCCCGCCGGCTCTCGGTCGAGCTGGGCATCGACGCCGTCTCCCCCTCGATCGGCGCGCAGGCCGCGCTGGTCGCCGCCGCGGCGCGCGCGACCTCCATCATCGAGATCGGCACCGGCACCGGAGTGAGCGGCCTGTGGCTGCTCGACGGCGCCCCCGAGGCCATGCTCACCTCGATCGACTCCGAGGCGGTGCACCAGCAGCACGCGCGCGCCCAGTTCCACGAGGCCGGCATCTCGCCCAACCGGCTCCGGCTCATCCCGGGCCGCGCCCTCGAGGTGCTGCCCCGGATGAACGAGAACTCCTACGACATCGTCTTCGTCGACGGCGATCCGCTGCAGGTCATCGAGAACGTCGAGCATGCGCTGCGGCTCGTCCGTCCGGGCGGGACGGTCCTCGTCCCCCACGCGCTCTGGCGCGGACGCGTGGCCAACCCCGCGCAGCGCGACGAGATCGCGACCGCGTTCCGCACGCTGGTGGCCGAGGTCTGCGCCTCCCCCGCCGTGGTCAGCGTGCTCTCGCCGATCGGCGACGGCCTGCTGCAGGCCAACAAGCGCCGCGCCTGACGAGCGCGGCCGACCGGGGACAGACGGAACGCCCGCCGCACGGTGTGCGACGGGCGTTCACGACGGTGCGGATCAGGCGGGAGACACCACCGACGCGAGCGCGTCGTGCAGCTCTTTCGCCTCTGCATCGTTGACCGAGACGACGAGGCGTCCGCCTCCTTCGAGCGGAACGCGCACGACGATGAGTCGGCCCTCCTTAACAGCCTCCATCGGTCCGTCTCCGGTCCTCGGCTTCATGGCCGCCATAGAGTTCCCCTTTCGTGACGTATCCCCCTATTATCGTGCATCCGCGGGGGTGTTCCGAACCGCGCCCGGAAGTCGGGCGTCAGCCGATCACGGCGGGGACCAGTCGCCCGGGGTGAACACCCAGCACAGCAGCACCCAGACGACCTGCCCGACGATCGATGCGGCCACCACGAACACCCTCAGGAGGGTCGACCGCGGCACCGCGAGCGCCCCTGCCAGCGGGAACATCGGCATCAGGATGCGGAACGTGCTCGACTGCGGGTAGAAGAACGCGAAGAGGTAGATCGCGTAGCCGCCGACCCAGAGCCGCGAGAAGACGTCGAGGCTACGCGTGGCCCGCGAGAACAGGATCGCCAGGAATCCGAGCACCACCACGACGGTGATGCCCATGCCCGTGATCGGCGAGCCGAACCAGAGGCCTCCCCACCAGCCCCCGCCGGCGAACCAGGAGGTGAAGGGGATGAGCTCGCCCTCGCCGATGAAGACGCTGCGCCAGGCGAGCTCGGTGTCGGTGTAGGCGGTGAAGGAGCCGGTCACGGCCCAGGCGATGAGCAGCCAGGCGAACCCCACCGCGAGGGACCAGACCGTGAGGGAGACCGTGAAGGCGAACTCCCGGCGGGCGAACGGCTCGGTGCCGCGCACGTGGCGCCAGACGCGGTAGAGGAAGTAGAGGCCCGTCATCGCCGCGATCGCGAGGCCGCTCGGGCGCAGGAGCCCCACGATAAGCACGACGGGGAACGTCCAGATCCACTTGCGGCGCACCAGCAGGAGGAGCAGCACGGCCGTCAGGAGGATGCCGCCGGACTCCGCGTAGCCGATCTGCAGGATCGGGGACGTCGGAGCGACGCAGAAGAAGACGATCCCCATCAGCGCCTGGCCCTCGCTGAGCGAGACGCGGAACAGCCGGTAGATCACCAGGCACGCCGCTGCACTGCAGACCAGGGCGACGAGCACCGCCGCGTTCGCCCAGTCGAGCCCGGTGATGTTCATCAGGCCGCGGACGGTGAACGGGTAGACGGGCATGAACGCCCAGGGGTTCTGCTCCACGGCTCCGGACGGCGAGAGCGGCAGGACCGACGGGTACCCCGTCATCCCGATCCGCTCGTACCAGCCGCCGTCCCACGTCGTCGCGAACCGGACGTAGGTGTCGCGGAGTCCCGTCCACTCGACGCCCTGACGCACGGCGCCGACACGGAGCATGATCACGGTCGTGACGACGCGGGACACGGCGAAGACCAGGAGCACCTGGATCCACCACGGGATCCTCCGGAGCAGACCCCAGCGGGAGCGGGACGGAGAGGCGTCCTCCGTCTCCGGCGCGATCGCGGTGGCGCTCACGCGAGCAGCCCGCGGTCCGTCGCGGAGGGGGTCGTCAGCGGGGAGCGGGCGGGTGTCGCCGCGGCTCGCCGGCGGGTCGGCCGGAGGAGGGGCGACGTGTGTCGCGGCTCACCGGCTGGCGTGAGGGGAGACATTCCGACGAGCATACCCGTGCGGGAGTCGGGAGTCCCCGGAGGAGCACCGCGCCGGGCGGGCGCTCGGCACGATCACGGCGGGGTCCAGTCCGATCCGGCGACGGCCCAGCAGATCGAGATCCAGACGATCTGGCCGCCGATCCCGAGCAGGACCAGCGCGACGCGGAAGACCGGCGAGCGCGGCACCGCCAGCGCTCCGACGAGCGGGAACATCGGGCCCAGCAGCCGGAAGGTGCTCGACTGCGGGAAGAAGAACGCCAGCAGGTAGACGCCGTACCCGGCGACCCAGGCCCGGCTGAAGAGATCCAGCCTCCGTGTCCACGGTGCGGCGAGGATCCCGACGAACGCCGCCAGCAGGAGCACCACCAGGACGACGCCGACGGCCGGAGCCCCGAACCACCACGAGCCCCACCAGGCGCCGCCCTGGAACCACGGAGTCAGCGGGAGCAGCTCCTGGTAGCCGATGTAGACCGCACGCCACGCCAGCTCGGTGTCGGTGTACGCGGTCATCGACCCGGTGACGGCCCACGCCACGGCGGGCCAGAGGAAGCCGACCACGAGCCCCCACGCCGTCAGGCCCACGGCCGGCAGCCACTCCGACCGCGGGAACGGCTCCGTGCGGCGCCGGACGAACCGGTAGACGACGTACAGGCCGAGCGCGGCGGCGAAGGCGAGCCCGCTCGGCCGGGTCAGGCCCAGCAGCAGCACCACGGGCACGACCGCGAGCCAGCGCCGCCTCACCAGGAGGAGGAGCGTGACCGCGGTCAGGAGCATCGCCATCGACTCCGCGTAGGCGAGCTGCATCAGCGGCGAGGTCGGCGCCACGCAGAACAGCAGCACCGCCGTCAGCGACTGCGACTCGCCGAGGGAGTGCCGGAAGAGGCGGTACAGGACGAGGCAGGCTCCGGCTCCGCACAGGACGGAGACGGTCACGGCGGCCGGAGCCCAGGTGAGGCCGGTGACCGCCATCAGCACCTTCACGACGCCCGGGTAGAGCGGCATGAAGGCCCAGGCGTTCTCCCCCACGTGGCCGTCCTGCGTGATCGGCAGGAAGCCGGGGTATCCGGTGGCCGCGATGATCTCGTACCAGCGGCCGTCCCACATCGACGCGAAGGCCGAGTAGGACGGGGAGGGCCCGGTCCACGGGTTCGCGAGCTGGTGCGCAGCGAACTGCAGCAGGATCACCGTCGTGACCGCGCGGGTCGCGATGTACACCAGGAGGACCCGCGCCCACCACGGGACCAGGCGCAGGCGGAGGCGGACGGGGACGGCCGTGGCGGTCGCGCTCACAGGGACGCGGTCAGCCAGCGGCGGAGGCCCTCGGCGCACTCGGTGATCTCGTGCACCGCCACGCGCTCGTCGTCGGCGTGGGCCCGGAGCGGGTCGCCCGGTCCGTAGTTCACAGCCGGGATGCCCATGGCGGAGAACCGCGCGACGTCGGTCCAGCCGTACTTGGGCTTCGCCTCGGCTCCGACGGCCGCGAGGAAGGCCTGGGCCAGAGGTGCGTCCAGCCCCGGGCGGGCGCCCTCGGCCAGATCGTCCACCGTCACCTCGAACTCCTCGAAGAGCTCCTCGAGGTGGGCGAGCGCCTCCTCCCCGGACCGGTCGGGGGCGAAGCGGTAGTTGACCTGCACCGTGCAGAGGTCCGGGATCACGTTGCCCGCGACCCCGCCGGTGACGCGCACGGCGTTGACGCCCTCGCGGTACACGAGGCCCTCGACCTCGACCTCGCGCGGTACGTAGGCGGCGAGGCGGTCGAGGATCGGCGCCGCCGCGTGGATCGCGTTCTCGCCGACCCAGCTGCGGGCGGAGTGGGCGCGGACGCCACGGGTGACCACGTCGACCCGGAGCGTCCCGTTGCAGCCGCCCTCCACTGCTCCGCTGGTCGGCTCGCCGAGCACGGCGAAGTCGGCGGAGAAGAGGTCGGGGCGGTGCCGGGAGAGACGGCCGAGGCCGTTGAGGTCCGCTGCGACCTCCTCGTTGTCGTACCACATCCAGGTGATGTCGACGGCCGGATCGGAGAGCTCGGCGGCGAGGACGAGCTGCACCGCCACTCCGGCCTTCATGTCGACGGTCCCGCGGCCGACCAGGTGCTCGACGCCGTCGATCGTCTCGGCGACGACGGGCAGGTTGCCGTTGACCGGCACCGTGTCGAGGTGCCCGGCGATCACGACGCGCTGGGCGAGGCCGAGGTTCGTCCGCGCCACGACGGTGTGGCCGTCGCGGATGACCTCGAGGTGGTCGTACTGCTCGAGCGCCCACTGCACAGCGTCCGCGATCTCGAGCTCGTCGCCCGAGACGGACGGGATGTCGCAGAGGATCCGCGTCAGGGCGACCGGATCGGTGCGCAGATCGAGCGGAGGGGCGGTGGTCGGATCGGCCATGCGCCCCAGGGTAGCGGCCGGACGCTCCGCGCTACCCTGATCGGCATGACCCTCGAGCACTCCGCAGACTCCTCCGCGCCCGCCTCCGCCTGGGGATACGGGCTCGCCACCGTGGCCGTCGACGGCACCGTCCTCGACACCTGGTTCCCGGAGCCGCGCCTCGGCACCATCCCGGCCGGCCGCGACCCCTGGATCGTGCCGGCGGAGTTCGAGGAGCAGGCCGGCGAGGATCCGCGCCGCGAGGTCCGCATCGACGTGGTCACGCTGCAGATCGACGTGCAGGCGCCGCCCGCCTCCACGTCCGACGCCTACCTGCGGCTGCACCTGCTCTCGCACCTCCTGGTCCGCCCGAACGAGGTGAACCTCGACGGCGTCTTCGCCCACCTGCCGAACGTGGTGTGGACGAACGCCGGTCCGGTCTCGCCGGAGTCGTTCACCCGCCTGCGGCCCTCGCTCCGGCGCCACGGCATCCAGGCCACCGGCATCGACAAGTTCCCGCGGCTGACCGACTACGTCACCCCCGCGAAGGTGCGCATCGCGGACACCTCGCGCGTCCGCCTCGGGGCGCACCTGGCACCCGGCACGACGGTGATGCACGAGGGCTTCGTCAACTTCAACGCCGGGACCCTCGGCAGCTCGATGGTCGAGGGGCGCATCTCGCAGGGCGTCGTGGTCGGCGACGGCTCGGACATCGGCGGCGGCGCGTCCATCATGGGCACCCTCTCGGGCGGAGGAGTGCAGCGCGTCTCGATCGGCGCGCGGGCGCTGCTGGGTGCGAACTCGGGCATCGGCATCTCCCTCGGCGACGACACCGTCGTCGAGGCCGGCCTCTACGTGACCGCCGGCACCAAGGTCGTCGTGGTCGGCGGAGCGCCGCGCGCCGACGGCGCCCCGCAGACCGTGAAGGCCGTGCAGCTCTCGGGCGTGCCGAACCTGCTCTTCCGCCGCAACTCCCTCACCGGGGCCGTCGAGGTCCTCCCCCGCACCGGCGCCGGCATCGAGCTGAACGCCGCCCTGCACGCCTGACCCTGCACGCCTGACCCGCGGGCGGGCGTCCGGCGCCGCCGGTCCCGCAGGCGGCGCCCCGGGACGACCCGAGCTGATCGGGTCCGCCGTCTCATGCTGGTCGAGGGGCCGCCGCAGGCGGCGTATCGAGACCATCTCCTCCCGAACAGCGGCCCGTCAGCGCCGGGCGGCAGCCGGCGAACACCGCGTCCAGCGCTTCGCGCCTCCTCGCCGCGCGTCGAGCAGCACGGGGAGCGGCCGCGCCGGGCGCTCCTCCATAAGCGCGGTTCCCTCCGCACTCACACAGGATGGTCCTGGACGCCGCCTCCATGCGCTCGCGGCAGCCGGTGCGCCTGCTCTGGCACGAGGAGTTCGAGGGCATCGCAGAGGCGTTCTGGTGGGAGAAGCGGTCCCGGAACCGGAGCCGTGCCCAGCGCGAGGCGCTGATGCGCGGCGACCACGCCGCTCTGCGTCCCGCCTCGAGGAAGAGGCTCGAGCCTCGTCAGGCCGACGAGACCCCATGAAGGGGGCGCAGAGCCGGACGGTCTCGGTACGCCACCTGCGGCGGCTACTCGACCACCGACCGGAGCCGGAGACGGGCGCGTCGATCGGCGAGAACCCGCCCCCCTGGCGGGGACGGGCTCTCGGGGACCGGTCAGCGGTCGGTCGGCCAGTGGCGCTCGGGCGAGCCCATGTAGAGCTGCTGCGGGCGGCCGATCTTGGTCTGCTTGTCGGTGTTCATCTCGCGCCAGTGGGCGATCCAGCCGGGCAGGCGGCCGATCGCGAAGAGCACGGTGAACATCCGGGTCGGGAAGCCCATCGCCTTGTAGATGACGCCCGTGTAGAAGTCGACGTTCGGGTAGAGGCGCCGCTCCTTGAAGTAGTCGTCCTCGAGCGCGAGGGCCTCGAGCTCCATCGCGATGTCGAGCAGCGGGTCCTTCACGCCGAGGGCCTGCAGGACCTCGGAGGCGCTCTCCTTGACCAGCTTCGCGCGCGGGTCGTAGTTCTTGTACACCCGGTGGCCGAAGCCCATCAGGCGCACGCCCTCCTCCTTGTTCTTCACCCGCTCGACGAACGTCGACACGCTCTCGCCCGACTCGCGGATCCGTCCGAGCATGGTGAGCACCGCCTCGTTCGCTCCGCCGTGCAGAGGGCCGAACAGTGCGTTGATGCCGGCCGAGACGGAGGCGTAGAGGTTCGCCTCGGTGGAGCCGACGAGGCGAACGGTCGACGTCGACGCGTTCTGCTCGTGGTCCTCGTGGAGGATCAGGAGGCGGTCGAGCGCCTTCGAGAGCACCGGGTCGACCTGGTACTGCTCGGCCATCGTGCCGAAGTTGAGGCGGAGGAAGTTGTCGACGAAGCTCAGCGAGTTGTCCGGGTAGAGGAACGCCTGGCCGATCGCCTTCTTGTGGGCGTACGCCGCCATCACGGGCAGCTTCGCCAGGAGGCGGATCGTGGTGAGCTCCACCGCCTCGGGATCCTTGGGGTTGGAGCTGTCCTCGTAGTACGTCGACAGGGCCGAGACTCCGGCCGAGAGCACCGACATGGGGTGCGCGCTGTGCGGGAGCGCGTCGAAGAAGCGCTTGAGATCCTCGTGGAGGAGCGTGTGGCGGCGGATGCGCTCGTCGAAGCCCGCGAGCTCGTCGGCCGTCGGCAGCTCGCCGTAGATGAGGAGCCAGGCCACCTCGAGGTAGGTCGCGTTGGTGGCCACCTCCTCGATCGGGTAGCCGCGGTAGCGGAGGATCCCCTGGTCGCCGTCGATGTAGGTGATCTGCGACTTGGTCGCCGCCGTGTTCACGAAGCCGTAGTCGAGCGACATGAAGCCGGTCTGCTTCGAGAGGGTCGAGAAGTCGATGCTCGAGGAGCCGTCGACGCTGCGCAGGACCGGGAAGTCCGCGGTGCGGTCGCCGAAGGTGAGCGTGACCTTCTCGGGGAGCTCCTGCTCCGCCGGCGCGGGAGGCGTCGTCGCGGCGCTCCCGGTCGCGGGCTCCGTGGAGCCCACCGTCGCGGTTCCGTCGCTCTGCGTGCCGGATTCGGTCACAACGCCTCCCAGGTCGTCGCGGTCGCACCCCGGAAGCGCTCGCACGGAGCGGGCGGCGCCGGGTCTGGATCGTGGTGCAGCCGGGGCCTCGCGAGGCGCCGTCGACCGAACCACATACAGCCTATGGGCAAAGCGGGGGCACTGTGACATCGCCCAGCGCTGGGGCCGGGGCCTTGTCGGAACCCGTCAGGATCGGCCGGGTCGAGCCCCTCAGAGGCCGCCGGACAGGCGCTCGACGGCCGCGTCGATCCGCTCGTCGGAGGCCGTCAGCGAGAGGCGCACGTGCTCGGGGAAGCCCTCCCCGTAGAAGACGCCGGGGCCCGCGAGGACGCCGAGGCGGGCGAGGCGGTCGATGGACTCCCAGGCCGGGCGGCCCTCGGTCGCCCACAGGTAGAGGCCGGCCTCGCTGCGGTCGACCCGGAAGCCCGCGGACTCGAGGGCGGGCCGGAGGCGGTCGCGGCGGGAGCGGTAGCGCTCCTTCTGCGCGACGACGTGCTCGTCGTCGGCGAGGGCGACGATCATCGCCTCCTGCAGCGGACCGGGCACGATCATGCCCGCGTGCTTGCGGACGGTCACCAGGCGCGCGATCAGGGCCGCGTCCCCGGCGACGAAGGCGGCGCGGTAGCCGGCGAGGTTCGACTGCTTGCTCAGCGAGTAGACGCCGAGGACCCCGGTACGGTCCTCCCCCACCACGCGCGGGTCGAGGACGCTCGGGATCGGCTCGTCGGCCCAGCGGCCGTCCCAGCCGAGCTCGGCGTAGCACTCGTCCCCCGCGATCACGGCCCCCAGCTCACGGGCACGCGCGACGGCGCGCTGCAGGGCGGACACGTCGAGCACGGCGCCGTCGGGGTTGCCGGGAGAGTTGAGCCAGACCAGGCGGGTCGTCGCGGGCCATTCGGCCGGGTCGTCGGAGGCGAGCGCCTCGGCGCCGGCGATCGCCGCGCCCATCGCGTACGTCGGGTAGGCGGCGCGCGGATGCACGACCACGTCCCCCTCCCCGAGTCCGAGGAGGAAGGGCAGCCAGGCGACGAGCTCCTTGGAGCCGATCGTCGGCAGGACCTCGTCGATCCCGAGGCCCTCGACTCCGCGCCGCCGCGCGTACCAGGCGGCGATCGCCTCGCGCAGAGCGGGGGTGCCCACGGTCGTGGGGTACGCGTGCGAGTCCGTCGCGCGGGCGAGCGCGTCGCGGATCGGGGCGGGCGTCGGGTCCACCGGCGAGCCGATCGACAGGTCGACGATCCCGCCGGGGTGCTCCGCCGCCGTGCGGGCGAAGGGCGCCATCAGGTCCCAGGGGTAGTCGGGCAGCGCGCCGAGGGCCACGGGAGCGGCCTCAGTGGCTCTGAGGAGGCAGCGCCGCGATGACCGGGTGGTCCTTCGCGATCACGCCGACCTTGGCGGCTCCGCCCGGGGAGCCGATCTCGTCGAAGAACTCGACGTTGGCCTTGTAGTAGTCGGACCACTCCTCGGGGAGGTCGTCCTCGTAGTAGATCGCCTCAACGGGGCAGACCGGCTCGCAGGCACCGCAGTCCACGCACTCGTCCGGGTGGATGTAGAGCGAGCGCTCGCCTTCGTAGATGCAGTCGACCGGGCACTCGTCGATGCAGGCGCGGTCTTTGACATCGACGCACGGAAGTGCGATCACGTAGGTCACGGTGCTCCAGGTCCCTTCGAACAGTGTCTCTATCGTACGGGGGCCGACGGGGCGTCGGCGTCCGCGGGCCGCGGGGCGGCGGCGGGAGCGGCCGCCCGCAGCCGCGGCCACGCGATCACGACGAGGGCGATGAGGGCGGGGAGGAAGGTCCAGGCCACGCCGAGGCCGTTCGCCGGGACGAGGACGGATCCGCCGGTGCTGCGCAGGGCGAGCAGCCCGATCATCCCGAGCAGGCCCATCGCGGTGCAGAACGCGACGAACCGGTCGATGAGCACGAGGCGCAGCCCGAGCAGGAGCAGCAGCACGCCGGCGAGGGAGGCGGCCAGGCCGACCGGGAGGACGACACCGCCGACCGACACGGTGCTCTGATGGGCGACGGTCGTGATCGCTCCGACCACCGCGCCGACCAGGACTCCGGCGACGCCCGACAGCACGCGCGATCCCAGCGTCGGACGCTCCTCCGGCAGCGGCGCCGGACGGCCCGCCTGCGCGACCGGGCGGAAGCGCTCGATGCGGCCGATGGGGAACGGCGGACCGCTCGAGAGGCGGGCCTCGTCACCCTCGACCACCAGCTGCGTCGCGTGCGCCTCGAGGGCCGCGCGCTTGCGGGCGTGGTCCTCGGCGGACAGCTCGATCACGACGTCGCCGGGGAGGGGCGGGGCCGCGTCGGGGAGGACGGCGAGGAAGCGCAGGCCCAGCAGCTCGGCGGCGCGCTCGGCGACCCGGGCGGTGCGGACGTGGTCGGGGTGGCCGTAGCCGCCGCCCGCGTCGTAGGACAGCACGACGCCCGCATCGACCTGCCGCAGGACGGCGACGAGATCGGCCACCTCCTCGTCCTCGGGCGCGGCGGTGAAGGACGCGGGATGCACCGGCTCGAGCGGCACCGGGACGCGGCCGGGCCCCCACTGCATGCCGGAGTCCCGGTAGACGCGCGGAGCGAGGCCGGGTGCGCGGGCGCCCGCCTCGCCGAGGAAGCGGTGGTCGGCGACGCCGAGGGCCGTCAGGGCGACGACGAGCTCGGTCGTCCGGTGCGCGGCCAGCTCGGCCGAGCCCTCGAGCGGAGCGAGGTCCTCGGGGATGACCTCGCCGCACTCCCCCCGCGTGGCGGTGACGACGGTGACGGAGGCGCCCTGCGCCACCAGCCGCGCCAGGGTTCCGCCCATGGTGATCGTCTCGTCGTCGGGGTGGGCGTGCACCGCCACCACCCGCTCCGCTGCTGCGTCCCGGCCCGCGTCCACTCTCCGCCTCTCGTCCTGCGCGGCCTCCGCTGCGGGCGCTTCTGGACAGCGACCGGGCAGCGGACTACAGTCGACCCGGGTTAGGCAAGGCTTACCGAACAACGGAGCCCCGCCGACCGGATCGACTCGGGGCGGGAGTCGCCCCCTCCTCGTCCACCATCGACCAAGAGAACACGCGTGCTCGCAAACTACCTCATCGGCCTCCGCGAAGGCCTCGAAGCCGGCCTCGTGGTCGGGATCCTCGTGGCCTACCTGACCAAGCTCGGACGGCGCGACGTGCTGCCGCGGCTCTGGACCGGCATCGCCGCGGCGATCGCGATCTCGCTCGTCACCGGTGCGATCCTCACCTGGGGCCCCTCGACCCTGTCGTTCCAAGCCCAGGAGCTCATCGGCGGCGGCCTCTCGATCCTTGCGGTCGGGCTGGTCACCTGGATGATCTTCTGGATGGGCGCGAACGCCCGCAGCATGAAGGGCGACCTCGAGTCCCGGCTCGACGGCGCCGTCGCGGGGTCGGCCCTCGGCATCGTCCTCCTCGGCTTCATCAGCGTCGGCCGCGAGGGCATCGAGACGGCGCTCTTCGTCTGGGCGAGCGTGTCCTCGAGCAGTGCGGGGTCGGGATCCAGCGCGTGGGTCGGCACGGTCGGCGCGCTGCTGGGCATCCTCAGCTCGGTCGTCATCGCGCACCTGATCTTCCGGGGCTTCGTCCGGATCGACCTCGGGCGCTTCTTCACCTGGACGGGCGGCTTCCTCATCCTCGTCGCGGCCGGCGTCCTCTCCTACGGCGTCGGCGACCTGCAGGAGGCGTCGCTCCTGCCCGGCTGGGGCACCCCGCTGTTCTCGCTCGGCCCGATCCTCCCGCCGCCCGTGACCGCGGTGGTCGGCGGCCTCTTCAACTACACGCCCGAGCCGACCGCTCTGCAGTTCGCCGCCTGGCTGCTCTACCTCGTCGTCGTCGGCGCCCTGTTCGTCCGCCAGGTCCGCCTGCGCGGCCCGCGACGGGGCAGCGCAGCCCCGGTCGCCGCTCCCGCTCCCACCTCCGTCTGACCCGCTCCGGCACCGCCGGCGCACTCGCCCCGATCCAGGAGAAGCATGTCCTCGCGCGCTCGTCCCACCCTCCCCCGCGTCACCCTCGGCCTCGCCGGAGCCGGCGCCCTGGCGCTGATCCTCACGGGCTGCGTACCGAACACCCCCGCGTCCTCCTCCTCCGCCGCGCTCGACGTCGCGATCAGGGACGACGCCTGCGAGGTGTCGACGGCGACCGCCGAGGCGGGAGCGGTGACGTTCTCTCTGACCAACGGCGGCTCGGACGTCAACGAGTTCGAGATCCTGGCCGAGGACAAGCTGCGGATCGTGGGCGAGAAGGAGAACGTGACCCCGGGCCAGAGCGTCTCCTACGTCGCTCAGCTCGAGCCGGGCACCTACTACACCGCCTGCAAGTTCCAGCAGGTCGGCGCCCCGGTCGGGCTGAGCGAGTTCACCGTGACCGGTGAGGCCACCGCTCAATCGGCGGACGAGAAGGCGGCGACGGAGGCGGCGGTCACCAACTACGTGGCGTACGTGAAGTCGCAGGTGGGCGAGCTGCTCCCCGCGGTCGCCGAGTTCGCGCAGGCCTACGAGGCCGGCGACGACGAGAAGGCGCGCGGCCTCTTCGCGTCGACCCGCGTCTTCTACGAGCGGATCGAGCCGACCGCGGAGGCGTTCGGCGACCTCGACCCGCGCATCGACTACCGCGAGGTCGACGCCGTCGCCGAGGGCCTGGACTGGACCGGCTTCCACCGCATCGAGAAGGACCTGTGGGCCCCCGCGGAGGGTGCGCTCAACTCCGACGGCACGAGCGCGCTCCTCGACTGGGCGCCCTCCACCCCCGAGCAGCGCGCGCAGTTCGGCCAGGGCCTCGTCGACGACGTGCAGAGCCTGGCCGACCTCGTGAACGCGCCCGGCTTCACCGTCTCGGTGGGCGACATCTCGAACGGCGCCATCGGCCTGCTCGACGAGGTCGCGGCCGGCAAGATCACGGGCGAGGAGGACTGGTGGTCGAGCACCGACCTCACCGACTTCGCCGCGAACGTCCAGGGCGCGGAGGTGGCGTTCGGCAATGTCGAGCCGATCGCGACCGCCAGCGGCGACGAGGGCGCCGACCTCACCGGACGGATCACGCAGCGGTTCTCCGAGCTCGACGCCCTGCTCGCGCAGTACGGCTCGATCGACTCCGGCTTCGCCGCGTACTCCACCGTCACCGCGGAGCAGAAGAAGGAGCTCTCGGACGCGGTCAACGCTCTCTCCGAGCCGCTCTCGCAGCTGACCCACACGGTGCTGGGCGTCGAGGAGCCGGCCGCGTAGTGGACGCCGAGCAGCACGAGGGAGCCCGGCCGGCGGATTCCGAGCAGCCCGCCGATGAGCCCCGCCGGCTCTCGCGGCGCGGGCTGCTCGGCCTCGTCTCGGCGGGGACTGCCGGGCTGGCCGCCGGAGTGGGCGGCACGGTGGCCGTCACGTCGTCCGCGAGCGCGACGGCCTCCTCCGCCACGCGCACCGTGCCGTTCTTCGGCGCGAATCAGGCGGGCATCACCACCGCCGCGCAGGACCGGCTGCACTTCGCCGCGTTCGACCTCGCCGCGGGCACCACGCGCGAGGACCTCGTCGAGCTCCTGAAGGACTGGACGCTCGCCGCCTCCCGGATGACCCAGGGCCTCGAGGTCGGCGAGACCGGCGCGGTGGACGGGCCGGACACGGCTCCCCCGGAGGACACCGGGGAGGCGCTCGGACTCGACGCCGCGTCCCTCACCGTCACGGTCGGCTTCGGACCCACCCTCTTCACGGACGAGTCCGGCGCCGACCGCTTCGGCCTCGCCGACCGCCGGCCTCCGCAGCTGCAGGCCCTGCCCCGCTTCCGCGGCGACGCGCTCATCCCCTCGGCCGGCGGCGGCGACCTGTGCATCCAGGCCTGCGCCGACGATCCGCAAGTCGCCGTGCACGCCATCCGCAACCTGAGCCGGATCGCGTTCGGCCGGGCCTCGCTCCGCTGGTCGCAGCTCGGCTTCGGCCGCACCTCCTCGACGTCCACCGCCCAGGCGACTCCGCGCAACCTCTTCGGCTTCAAGGACGGCACGGCGAACGTGAAGTCCGAGGAGGCCGACGCCGTCCAGGAGCACGTCTGGGTCCCGTCCTCCGACGGCCCCGCGTGGATGGTCGGCGGCAGCTACCTGGTCGCGCGGAAGATCCGGATGATCATCGAGACGTGGGACCGCAGCCAGCTGGGCGAGCAGGAGCGGGTCATCGGCCGCAGCAAGGGGTCCGGGGCGCCGCTCTCGGGCGGCACGGAGTTGACCGAGCCCGACTTCGCAGCGGCCGGCGCTACGGGTTCCCCGCTGATCGATCAGGAGTCGCACGTGCGCCTCGCCCACCCGAGCGTGAACAACGGGGTGCGGCTCCTGCGCCGCGGCTACAACTTCGTCGACGGCAACGACGAGCTCGGACGCTTGAACGCGGGGCTGTTCTTCCTCTCGTTCCAGCGCTCCCCGGAGCAGTTCGTCACCGTGCAGCGGAACCTCGCGACGGACGCGCTGAACGAGTACGTGAAGCACGTCGGCTCGGCCGTGTTCGCGGTGCCGCCCGGTGCCCGCGACGAGACCGACTTCCTCGGCTCCGGCCTCTTCGCCTGATCCCTGAGAGGACCCGCACTCCGTCCCAGGATCCGGCGGGCGCACTCCACGGCGCGCCGAAGCCTGCGCCCGTAGCGTCGTCGGCGATGTCCGGGAACAGTGCGAGAAGCGGCCTGACCAAGCGCGAGCGCCAGGAGCTCGCCCGAGCGCACGCGCGGGATCGCCGCGAAGCGGAGAGGCGCCGGCGGCGCCGGAACCGGCTGCTCGGGCAGGGCGGAGCGGTCGTCGGGCTCCTCGCGGTCGTGGCCCTGGTCTGCTGGAACGTCTGGTCGCAGCAGGAGGTCGCGAGCGCCGGCCCGGCAAACATGCTCAGCGACGGCATCGTCCTCGCGGGCGACGGCTCGGCCGTGACGGCGACGACGAGCGCGGCACTCGCTCCGGGAGCCTCCCCCGTCCCGACCGACGAGAGCGCCACGCGGGCGGGCGGAGTCGTCGCCGTCGACCTCTACGTCGACTACCTCTGCCCGTACTGCGGGCAGTTCGAGAAGGCGAACGCCGAGCAGCTGCAGTCGTGGCTGACGAAGGGGGCGATCACGCTCGAGATCCACCCGGTGGCGATCCTCGACTCCTCCTCGGCCGGCTCCGAGTACTCCAGCCGGGCCGCGAACACCGCGGCGTGCGTCGCCGACGAGGATCCGGACCGCTTCCTCGCCGTGAACGCGGCGCTCTTCGCGCAGCAGCCGGCGGAGGGGACGACGGGGCTCGACGACGACGCTCTGCGGGCGCTGGTGACCGGAGCGGGCGTCACCGACGACGACGTCCTCGCCTGCATGACCGGGGGCGAGTTCCGGCCCTGGGTGAAGGCCGCGACGGAGCGGGCCACCTCGCTCCCCCTCGCGAACTCCTCCCTTCCGAAGCTCGAGTCGACGCCGACCGTGCTGGTGAACGGCGAGCAGTACACGGGGAAGCCGGACGACGCGGCGGCGTTCGTCTCCTTCGTCACCTCGACGCTCGAGGCGGAGTCCGCGACCCCCTCTCCCTCTCCGAGTCCGGCGGGCTGATCCGGACCGCGAGAGACGGGATCGGCGCCGCACGCTGCAGCACCGGGCGGAGACGACGAGACCGGCCGGAGCATCGCTCCGGCCGGTCTCGTCGTGGGCGGGCGCCGAGGCGCCCGGGGCTCAGCCCTGCTTCTTGAGGCGGCTCGTCATGCGCGCGCGGGCGTTCGCATCGAGCTCCACCTTGCGGATGCGGACGACCTCGGGGGTGACCTCGACGCACTCGTCCTCGCGGGCGAACTCGAGGCACTCCTCGAGCGTCAGCTGACGCGACGGCGTCATCGACTCGAAGGTGTCGGAGGTGGACTGACGCATGTTGGTCAGCTTCTTCTCCTTGGTGATGTTGACGTCCATGTCGTCGTTGCGCGAGTTCTCGCCGATCACCATGCCCTCGTAGACCTCCTCGGTGGGGTTCACGAAGAAGGTCATCCGCTCCTGGAGCGCGATGATGGCGAACGGGGTCACGACGCCGTTGCGGTCCGCCACGATCGACCCGTTGTTGCGGGTGACGATCGCGCCGGCCCACGGCTCGTAGCCGTGCAGGATCGCGTTCGCGATGCCGGTGCCGCGCGTGGTGGTGAGGAACTCGGTGCGGAAGCCGATCAGGCCGCGCGACGGGACGATGAACTCCATGCGCACCCAACCGGTGCCGTGGTTCGACATGCCGTCCATGCGGCCCTTGCGGGCGGCGAGGAGCTGCGTGATCGCGCCGAGGTACTCCTCCGGAGCGTCGATCGTGAGGTGCTCGAAGGGCTCGTGCGTCTTGCCGTCGACCTGGCGGGTGACCACCTGGGGCTTGCCGACGGTCAGCTCGTAGCCCTCGCGGCGCATCTGCTCGACGAGGATGGCCAGCGCGAGCTCGCCGCGGCCCTGGACCTCCCACGAGTCGGGGCGTCCGATGTCGACGATCTTGAGCGACACGTTTCCGATGAGCTCGCGGTCGAGGCGGTCCTTGACCATGCGCGCCGTGAGCTTGTGGCCCTTGACCTTGCCGACGAGGGGCGAGGTATTGGTGCCGATCGTCATCGAGATCGCCGGGTCGTCGACCGTGATGGCCGGCAGCGGGCGGATGTCCTCGGGGTCGGCGATGGTCTCGCCGATGGTGATCTCGGGGAAGCCCGCGATCGCGACGATGTCGCCGGGGCCCGCGGACTCGGCCGGGTAGCGGTCGAGCGCCTTCGTGATCAGCAGCTCGGTGATGCGCGCGTTGGTGTGGGTGCCGTCGTGGTGGACCCAGGCGACCGTCTGCCCCTTCTTGATCGTGCCGTTGAAGACGCGGAGGAGGGCGAGGCGGCCGAGGAACGGCGACGCGTCGAGGTTGGTGACGTGGGCCTGGAGGGGCGCGTCGTCGTCGTAGGTCGGCGCGGGGATGTGCTTGAGGATCGCCTCGAACAGCGGCTCCAGGTCCTCGGCGTCCGGCAGCGTGCCGTCCTCGGGCTTGTTCGCCGAGGCGCGGCCGGCCTTGCCGGAGGCGTAGACCACGGGGACGTCGAGGATCGCGTCGAGGTCGAGGTCCGGCACGTCGTCGGCCATGTCGGAGGCGAGGCCGAGGAGCAGGTCCTGGCTCTCGGCGACGACCTCGTCGATGCGCGCGTCGGGGCGGTCGGTCTTGTTGACCAGGAGGATGACGGGGAGCTTCGCCTCGAGCGCCTTGCGCAGCACGAAGCGGGTCTGGGGCAGCGGGCCCTCGGACGCGTCGACGAGGAGGCAGACGCCGTCGACCATCGACAGGCCGCGCTCGACCTCGCCGCCGAAGTCGGCGTGGCCCGGGGTGTCGATGACGTTGATGGTGATGGGACCGTCGCTCGCGTGCTTGCCGCTGTACGAGACAGCGGTGTTCTTCGCGAGGATCGTGATGCCCTTCTCGCGCTCGAGCTCGTTGGAGTCCATCGCGCGCTCGTCCACGTGGGCGTGCGCGTCGAAGGAGTTCGTCTGCTTGAGCATGGCGTCGACCAGCGTGGTCTTGCCATGGTCGACGTGGGCGACGATCGCGACGTTGCGCAGGTCGGAGCGGGTGGCACTTGCCATGGATACGGACTCGTCTCGTGTTCTCGTGCAAAAGGGGGACCATCCATCGTACCGCAGCGAGGCGTCCGCACGGCGAAGGGCCCCGGATCCCCGCTCCGGAGGGCTCCGAGGAGCGCTCCAGGCGGGGCCGGGGCCCAGGTGACGGTCGGTCAGACCGCGAACTCGATGCCGGCGCCGGGGATGGCGTCGAGCAGCTCGCGGGTGTACTCCTGCTGCGGCGAGTCGAACACGGTGTCCGTCGGGGCGTGCTCGACGATCCTGCCCTTCTGCATCACGCAGACGTCGTCGGCGATCACGCGGACCACCGCCAGGTCGTGCGTGATGAACAGGTAGGTCAGCCCGAGCTCGGCCTGCAGGTCGGCGAGGAGGCGGAGGATCTGCGCCTGGACGAGGACGTCCAGAGCCGACACGGCCTCGTCGAGCACCACGATCTCCGGCTTCAGCGCGAGCGCGCGGGCGATCGCCACGCGCTGGCGCTGGCCGCCGGAGAGCTCGTTCGGGTACCGGCTCGCGATCACGCGCGGGAGGGACACCTGGTCGAGCAGCTCGAGGACGCGCTCGCGCTGCGACGTCCGGTCGCCGACCTTGTGCACCCGCAGCGGCTCCGAGATGGTGTTGCCGATGTTGTGCAGCGGGTCGAGCGAGCCGTACGGGTCCTGGAACACCGGCTGCATGGAGCGCCGGAGCGCCAGCATGTCGCGGCCCTTGAGCTTCTCGGTCCGGCGGCCCGCGATCGAGATCGCGCCGGACGTCGCCGTCTCGAGGCCCAGCACCAGGCGGGCGATCGTCGACTTGCCCGAGCCGGACTCGCCCACGAGCGCCGTGGTGGTGCCCTTCGGGATCGAGAACGACACGTTGTCGACGGCCGTGAAGTCCTCGGCCTTCAGGCCGCCGCGGCGGATCTTGAAGACCTTGGTGAGGCCGTCGACCTCGATCATCGGGGCGCCCGAGGCGACCGCGCCGGCGTGGTGCGCGGCGCCCGCGCCGACCAGGTCGACCTCGCGGACGGCCTCCGGCTCGCCGGGGACCGACTCCACGGCCCGGCCGGCCGTCGACTGGATGCGGCGCGACGCGAGGCTGGGCGCCGCCGCGATCAGGCGCTGCGTGTAGGGGTGCTGCGGGTTCTGCAGCACCTCCACCGAGGCGCCGGACTCGACGATGCGGCCCTTGTACATGACGATGAGCTTCTCGGCGCGCTCGGCGGCGAGGCCCAGGTCGTGCGTGATGAAGAGCAGCGCGGTGCCGTCGGTCTTCGTCAGCGTCTCGAGGTGGTCGAGGATCCGGCGCTGGACCGTGACGTCGAGCGCCGAGGTGGGCTCGTCGGCGATCAGCAGCTGGGGAGCCGCGGCCAGGCCGATGCCGATCAGCACGCGCTGGCGCATCCCGCCCGAGAACTGGTGCGGGAACTGCTTGAGGCGCTTCTCCGCGTCGGCGAGGCCCGCGTTCTGAAGGACCTCGATCGCCTTGGCGCGCACCTCCTTGCGACCGGTCGCGAGGCCGTTGGCCTTGATGGTCTCCTCGACCTGGAAGCCGACCGACCACACGGGGTTCAGGTTCGACATCGGGTCCTGCGGGACGTAGCCGATCCGGCGGCCGCGGATGTCCTCGAGCTCGGTCCTCGTCGCCTTCGCGAGGTCCTTGCCGTCGAACAGCACGGAGCCGGCGGTGACCTGGCCGGTGCCGGGGAGCAGGCCGATGATCGCGGCGGCGGTCGTCGACTTGCCGGAGCCCGACTCCCCCACGATCGCGACGGTCTGGCCGTGCTCGATCGTGAGGCTCACGCCGCGGAGGGCGGGGACCAGTCCGCTGCCGGTCTGGAAGCCGACCTCGAGGTCGGTGACCTCGAGCAGCGGCCCCTGCGGTGCGTTCGGTGTCGTGGCGGTCATCGGAGGGCCCTCGCCTTCGGGTCGAGCGCGTCGCGGAGCGACTCGCCGAGGAGGATGAAGCTCAGCACCGTGACCGTCAGGGCGATCGACGGGTAGATCAGCGTCTGCGGGTTGGTGCGCAGATCGCGCTGGGCCTGGCTGATGTCGTTGCCCCACGACATGACCGAGCCGGGCAGGCCGACGCCGAGGAACGACAGCGTCGCCTCCGCGGTGATGGCCGCGCCGAGCGAGATCGTCGTGACGACGATGACGGGAGCGATCGAGTTCGGCAGCACGTGCCGGAACAGGATCGCCATGCGCGAGAGGCCGGTCGCGGTGGCGGCGCCGACGAAGTCGGCCTGCTTCACGCGGAGGACCTCGGAGCGCAGGACGCGCGCCGTCGTCGGCCAGGCGAACGCGCCGATCGCCAGGGCGATGACGAACACGTTCCGGTAGGCCGAGAAGACGGACATGATGACGACCGCGGCGAGGATGTAGGGGATCGAGAAGAAGATGTCGCCGAGGCGCATGATCACGGTGTCGACCCAGCCGCCGAAGAAGCCGGCCAGCGCGCCGCCGATGACGCCGGAGACCGTCGTGATCACGATCACGATGAGGCCGACGGTCAGCGACGTGGACGTGCCGTGGATGATCCGCGAGAAGACGTCGCAGCCCTGCTTGGTGTAGCCGAGCAGGCTGCCGTCGCCGGGGCCCTGGTTGCTGAACGAGAGCGCGCACTGGCGGGGGTCCACCGAGGTGAACAGGCCCGGGAACAGCGCGACGGCGATGATGACGAGGATCAGGATGCCCGAGATCCAGAACATGGGCCGCTTGCGCAGGTCGCGCCACGCGTCGGTCCAGAGGTTGCTGGGCTTCTCGTCGAGGCTGACGGCGTCGACCGACGCGATCGGCGTCTCCTCGAGCGGGGCCACGAAGTGGTCGATGCGGCGGGCCTTCTGCGCGCCGCCGGTGGACTCATTTGGCATAGCGGATCCTCGGGTCGAGTACGGCGTAGAGCAGGTCGACGAGGATGTTCACCACGAGGTAGAACAGCACCATGACCGTGACGAAGGAGACGACGGTCGGCCGCTCACCTCGGATGATCGCCTGATAGAGCGTGTTCCCGACTCCGGGAACGTTGAAGATGCCCTCGGTCACGGTCGCGCCGACGATCAGGAGGCCGAAGTCGGCTCCGAACTGCGTCGTGACCGGGATGAGCGAGTTGCGCAGGACGTGCACGGGGATGACGCGGCGTCGCGAGAGCCCCTTGCTGTACGCGGTGCGGACGAAGTCCGAGCCGGCCGTCTCGATGACCGAGCCGCGCGTGAGGCGGATGGCCGAGGCGACCACGAACAGAGCGAGCACGATCGCGGGCAGCAGCAGCCTCTGGAACGACGCGTCGGCTCCGACGGTCGGAGGGAACCATCCCAGCTGGATCGCGAAGAAGGACTGCGCGATGAAGCAGAGCACGAAGATCGGCACCGACACGAGCAGGAGGCTGACGACCAGCGCGCTCGCGTCGAAGAAGCTGCCCTTGCGCAGACCGCTGATGAGACCGATGGTCAGCGCGACGACGATCTCGATGACGATCGCCATCATGGCGAGCGTCAGGGTGACCGGGAAGGTGCGGGCGAGGATCTCGTTGACGGACTGGCCGGAGAACGAGATGCCGAAGTCGCCGCGGACGACGCCTCCCAGGTAGTACAGGTACTGGACGAAGAAGGGCTCGTTCAGGTGGTACTGCTCCTCGAGGCGGGCGAGGAGTGCGGGGCTCGGCGTCTTGTCGCCGAAGAGCGACAGGAGCGGGTTCCCCGGCATGGAGAAGACCATGAAGTAGATGAGGAACGTGGTGCCGATGAGCACGGGGACGGCTTGCAGGATGCGTCGGACGATGTAGGCGAGCATGTCAGCCCAGCCGGTTCCGGAGTCGCATGGATGGGGACCTCATTCGATTGTGACCGAAACAGGGCGCTCCGCCCGTGCCGTGACCTGGTGGCCGACGGCACGGGCGAAGCGCCCCAGTGGTTCGAGCTTAGTTCTTGGTGATCTCGTAGTAGAGCGGCACCGAGTTCCAGCCGAACTCGACGTTCGACACGCCCTCGCCGTAGCCGCCGGTCACGTTCGCGTACCACAGGGGCAGCGACGGGAGGTCCTTCAGGAGGATCTCCTGGGCCTGCTGGAACGTCTTGTTCGCAGCGTCGGCGTCGGCGTCCGACAGGCCCTGCTGGAGCAGGGTGTCGAACTCGGGGTTCGAGTAGTCGCCGTCGTTGGACGAGGCGCCGGTCACGTAGAGCGGTCCGAGGAAGTTGTAGAGGCTCGGGTAGTCGGCCTGCCATCCGGTGCGGAACGCGGTCTCGATCGAGCGGTCGACGATCTTGGTGCGCGCCTCGGCGAAGGTCGGGTACGCGTCGCCCTCGGCGTCGATGCCCAGCGTGTTCTTGATCGAGTTGGTCACCGCGTCGACCCAGCCCTGGTGGCCGCCGTCGGCGTTGTAGGCGATCTTGAAGGTGCCGTCCCAGGGGCTGATCGCGTCGGCCTGAGCCCACAGCGCCTTGGCCTCGTCGGGGTTGTACTCGAGCACGTCGGCGCCGGAGAGGGCGTCGCTGTAGCCGTCGATCACCGGGGAGGTGAAGTCGGAGGCCGGGGTGCGGGTGCCCTCGAAGATCACGTCGGTGATCTCCTTGCGGTCGAAGGACATCGAGATCGCCTGGCGGCGGAGCTTGCCCTCCTCGCCGTCGAAGTGCGGGAGACGGCCCGGGATGGTGAAGGACTGGAACACGGCCGAGGGCTGGTTCACGGCGCGGTCGCCGAGGTCGCTCTCGAAGGTGCCGAAGGCGGAGTCCGGGATCTGGTCGATCACGTCGACGTTGCCGCCGAGGAGGTCGGCGTAGGAGGCGTCCTGGGTGGCGTAGAAGACGATCTTCAGGCCGCCGTTCTGGGCCTCGCGGGGGCCGGTGTACTCGTCGTTCTTGACGAGCTCGATCTGGACGTCGTGCTGCCACGCGTCGTCGCCGTCGAGCTTGTACGGGCCGTTGCCGATCGGGTTCTCACCGAAGGCGGCCATGTCGTCGAACGCGGCGGCGGGCAGCGGGTAGTACGCCGAGTAGCCGAGGCTGATCGGGAAGTCCGACTGGGGGGACTTGAGCGCGACGGTGAAGGTGGTGTCGTCCACGGCCTTGAGGCCGGTGAGCTCGCTGTCCTCGGTGTCGCTGAAGCCCTCGAAGTTCGAGAAGAACGACGCGCTGAGCTGGTTGTTCGACAGCTTGGCGCCGTAGTTCCAGGCGTCGATGAACGAGCTGGAGGTGACCGGGTCGCCGTTCGTGAAGGTCAGGCCCGACTTGATTTTGATCGTGTAGTTCTGCGCGTCGTCCGACTCGATGGACTCGGCGACGTCGTTCTCGGGGGCGCCCTTGGCGTCGTAGTAGACCAGGCCCGCGAAGATCTCGTCGAGGATCTTGCCGCCGCCCACCTCGTTGGTGTTCGTCGGGATCAGCGGGTTCTGCGGCTCGGAGCCGTTCGTGGAGATGATCGCGGCGGCGTCGCCTCCCGATGCACCTCCGCCCGAGTCGTTCGAGCTGCTGCAGCCGGCCAGGACCAGCGTGCTCGCGGCGACGAGCGCCAGAGCCCCGAATCCGTAACGTCTGATGTTCACTATTCCTCCAGTGATGTGGGGGCGCGCGAGAAGTGGTTTCCCTGACGCGTGGAGTGCCGTGCGCGTGGCGACGGCGGCGGCGCACGAGACTGGTGGCCGTCGCGCGGATGCCTTCAACGAGACTATGTATTCGCCCGCTATCTGCACAAAAGCATGTGGCAACCGTTACACAGCGGTAACCGGGAGGTGGAATCCTTGCGCTGTTCTGCACGAAACGTGCGTGCCGGGCGGCCGTCGCGCAACACATCGACTTCAGAGGAGACGCACGGAGTGTCCATCGACCTGTCAGGATCCGCGCCCGGACGGCGCCGGATCCGCGTCGAGATCCTGCTGGTCCTCGGGCTCTCGCTGGGTGCCTCCGCGGTCTACTCGGTGGTCTCCATCGCCAATCGGCTCACCCGCTCGACCGCACTGGCCGACCAGACCGCGACGATCAACGGCGCCCTCAGCGACCGCCCGGGCTTCGACCTCGTCTACCAGCTGCTCGCGCTCTTCTTCGACCTGGTGCCGGTGGCCCTCTGCGCGTTCCTGCTCTGGCAGAGCTCGGGCCGTCCGCTCGGGCGCCTGGGGCTCGACCTCCGCCGGCCGTTCGCGGACCTGGGGACCGGGACCGTCCTCGCGGTGGCGATCGGCGCGCCGGGCATCGCGCTGTACGCCGTCGGACGCGCGCTGGGCATCACCGTGGCGGTGGTGGCCTCGCCGCTGGACGCGTACTGGTGGACGGTGCCGGTGCTCGTGCTCTCCGCGATCCGGGCGGGAGTGCAGGAGGAGGTCGTCGTGATCGGGTACCTCTTCGCCCGCCTGGGCGATCTGGGCTGGGGGCGGTGGCGGATCCTGGTGACCAGTGCGCTGCTCCGGGGCAGCTACCACCTGTACCAGGGCATCGGGCCCTTCATCGGGAACGTGGTCATGGGCCTGGTGTTCGGACTGTTCTACCAGCGCTTCGGCCGCACCCTGCCCCTGGTGATCGCCCACTCGATCATCGACATCGTCTCGTTCGTCGGGTACCCGCTGGCCGTCGCCCTCTGGCCCGAGCTGTTCGCGCCGCCGGCTCCGCGGACGTGACGTCGGACCGATCGCATCCGAGGAGCCGCAGGACCGCGCCGCGGCTCTCCACTGCCGCGGCGTGACGCCCGCACGGTGGAGCTGCTCGCTCGTCGCGACTCCGTCGAGCCCTGCCGGCACCTCCACCACGCGTTCCACACGGTCGGGCTCCCTCGTGCATCGGAGTCGCCGTGCGCCGTTCCCCCCGGATCGGGAGAACTGCGCCCCACTCCGCGCCTGTGCGGGACCGACGGTGTCCGCAGCCGAGGGTGGGAGATGACAGGACGGGCTCGAGGCTCCGTTCCTGCTCTCTCACCCTCGGTTGCGGACGAGCGCGTGCGGGCGGATCAGGCGAAGGCCTCGATGGGCGGGCAGGCGCAGACGAGGTTGCGGTCGCCGTAGGCCTGGTCGATCCGGCGGACCGGCGGCCAGTACTTGCCGCGCACCAGCGAGCGGACCGGGTAGACGGCCTGCTCGCGGCTGTAGGGGTGCGTCCACTCCTCGGCCGTCAGGCACTCGGCGGTGTGCGGGGCGCCGCGCAGCGGGTTGTCGTCCACCGGCCACTCCCCCGCGCCGACGCGGTCGGCCTCCGCCCGGATCCCGATCATCGCGTCGATGAAGCGGTCGATCTCGGCGAGGTCCTCGCTCTCCGTCGGCTCGACCATCAGGGTCCCGGCGACGGGGAAGCTCATGGTCGGGGCGTGGAAGCCGTAGTCGACGAGGCGCTTGGCGACGTCGTCCACGGTCACTCCGGTCGCCGCCGTCAGCGGACGGATGTCGAGGATGCACTCGTGGGCGACGAGCCCGTTGTCCCCCGTGTAGAGCACCGGGTAGTGCTCGCGGAGGCGCGCGGCGACGTAGTTGGCCGAGAGGACGGCCGCCCCGGTCGCGGCCCGCAGGCCCTCCTCGCCCATCATCCGGGCGTACGCCCACGAGATCGGCAGGATGCCGGGGCTGCCGTAGGGCGCTGCCGACACCGGTGCGCCGCCGTGGACGATCCGCTCGCCCTGCGTGCCCACGCCGTGCTCGAGCCGCTGCGCGAGCGGGTGACCGGGCAGGAACGGCGCGAGGTGCGCCTTCGCGGCGACGGGACCGACGCCGGGACCGCCTCCGCCGTGCGGGATGCAGAACGTCTTGTGCAGGTTGAGGTGCGAGACGTCGCCGCCGAAGTCTCCGAAGCGGGCGAAGCCCAGAAGCGCGTTGAGGTTCGCGCCGTCCACGTACACCTGTCCGCCGGCCTCGTGGACGAGGCGGCAGATCTCGGCGACCTCGTGCTCGTAGACGCCGTGGGTCGACGGGTAGGTGATCATCAGCGCTGCGAGGGAGCCCGCGTGCTCGGCGATCTTCGCCCGGAGGTCGTCCAGGTCGACGTTGCCGAGCTCGTCGCAGGCCACGACGACGACGCGCATGCCGGCGAGGACCGCGCTCGCGGCGTTGGTGCCGTGGGCGCTCGAGGGGATCAGGCAGACCGTGCGGTCCTCGTCGCCGTTCGACCGGTGCCAGCCGCGGATCGCCAGCAGGCCCGCGAGCTCGCCCTGCGAGCCGGCGTTGGGCTGGAGCGACACGGAGTCGTAGCCGGTGAGGTGGGCGAGCCACCCCTCCAGCTGGTCGATCAGCGCCAGGGAGCCCTGCACGTCCGCCTCGGGTGCGAACGGGTGCAGGTCCGCGAACTCGGGCCAGCTGACCGCCTCCATCTCGGTGGCGGCGTTGAGCTTCATGGTGCAGGAGCCGAGCGGGATCATGCCGCGGTCCAGCGCGTAGTCCGAGTCGGCGAGGCGCTTGAGGTAGCGCATCATCGAGGTCTCGCTGTGATGGCTGCTGAAGACCGGGTGCACGAGGAACGGCGTGCGGCGGTCGAGCTCGGCGGGGATGCTCCGCGCGGAGCCGCCGAGGAAGCCGAACGACGAGTCCAGCTGCCCGACGGCGGTCGCGACGGCGATCACCTCGAGGTCGGTGACCGTCTCGTCGATCGACACCGAGACCGTGTCGGCGTCGACCAGGCGCACGTCGAAACCGGCCTGGCGGGCGCGGGAGACCGCCGCCTCCGCGCCGCCGGGCACGACGACCGAGACGGTGTCGAAGAAGTCGGCGTGCCGGAGGGAGTGGCCCCGGTCGAGGAGGAGGCGCGCGAGGAGCGCGGCCCGGCCGTGCACGCGCTCGGCGATCGCGGCGAGCCCGTCCGGCCCGTGATAGACCGCGTACATCGCCGCCATGACGGCCAGGAGGACCTGCGCGGTGCAGATGTTGGAGGTCGCCTTCTCGCGGCGGATGTGCTGCTCGCGGGCCTGGAGGGACAGGCGGTAGGCGGGGTGGCCGTCCGCATCCTGGCTGACGCCGACGAGGCGGCCGGGCAGCTGGCGCTCGAGTCCCTTGCGGACGGCGAGGTAGCCGGCGTGCGGTCCTCCGAAGCCCAGCGGGACGCCGAAGCGCTGCGTGGTGCCGACGGCGACGTCCGCGCCGAGCTCGCCCGGCGAGCGCACCAGGGTCAGCGCGAGCAGGTCGGCGGCGACGACCGCCAGGCCTCCGTGGGCCTTCACCGCGGCGAGCACCGCCGACGGGTCCCAGAGGTGCCCGGACGCGCCGGGGTACTGCACGAGGGCGCCGAAGCACTCCGGCACCTCCGCCGCGGCGGTGCGCGAGAGCGGGAGCTCGACGATGCGGATGCCGACGGCCTCCGCGCGGCCGCGCAGCAGCGCGAGGGTCTGCGGGAGAGCGTCGGAGTCGACGACGAAGACGTCGGTGCGCGCCTTCGAGGCGCGGCGCGCGAGCAGCATCGCCTCGACGACGGCGGTGCCCTCGTCGAGCATCGACGCGCCGGCCGTGTCGAGGCCGGTGAGGTCGGAGACCATCGTCTGGAAGTTGATCAGCGCCTCCAGGCGCCCCTGCGAGATCTCGGGCTGGTACGGCGTGTAGGCCGTGTACCAGCTGGGGTTCTCGAGCACGTTGCGCTTGATCACGGCGGGGGTGTGCGTGCCGTAGTAGCCGAGGCCGATCATCGGCCGACGCACCGTGTTCTTCGCGGCGAGTGCGCGCAGCTCGGCGAGCGCCTCCGTCTCGGTGGCCGGAGCGGGCAGCACCTGCGGGAGGTCGCGGACGTGGATCGACTCGGGGACGGCGGCGGTGACGAGCTCCTCCACGGAGTCGTAGCCGAGAGCCGCGAGCATGGTGCGCTGCGCGTCGGCGTCGGTCCCGATGTGGCGGGACTCGAAGGCGCCGGGGGTCCTGGTGGCCGCCATCTACTCGCCGACCAGCTCGGTGTAGGCGGCCGAGTCGAGGAGGCCGTCGGGCAGGGCGTCGAAGCGGACCCGGATCAGCCACCCCTCGCCGAACGGATCGGAGTTGACGAGCTCGGGGCTGTCGACGACGGCCGTGTTGGCCTCGAGGACCTCGCCGTCGACGGGGGCGAACAGCTCGCCCACCGACTTGGTCGACTCGATCTCGCCGACGACGCTGCCGCCCTCGACGCGGGCTCCCGCCTCGGGGAGCTCGACGAAGACGACGTCGCCCAGCTTGTCCGCGGCGTAGGCGGTGATGCCGACGGTCGCGACCTCTCCGTCGACCCGGATCCACTCGTGGTCGGAGGTGTACTGCAGCTCGGTGGGCACGGCCATGTCAGTTCTTCTTTCTCGAGTAGAAGGGGAGCTCGGTGACGGTCATCGGGAGGCGCGTGCCGCGGATGTCGACGGCGAGCGCCGTCCCGGGCTGCGCGGAGGCGGGGGCGACGTAGGCCATCGCGATCGGGACGCCCAGGGTCGGAGAGAGGACGCCGCTGGTGACCACTCCGACCTCGTCGTCGCCGGAGAGGACGGTGTAGTCGGCGCGGGCGGCGCGGCGGCCCTCGCCGACGAGCCCGACGAGCACGGGAGCGTCTCCGGAGGGACCTTCCTCGCTGGCCGCGCGGCCGACGAAGTCGATCGGCTTCCCGAAGGCGACGACGCGGCCGAGGCCGGCCTGTGCGGGGAAGACGTCGCGGGAGAGCTCGTGGCCGTAGAGCGGCATGCCCGCCTCGAGGCGGAGGGTGTCGCGGGCGGCGAGGCCGGCGGGGACGAGGCCCGCTCCGGCGCCGGTCTCGGCGAGCGCCTGCCAGAGCGCGGGGGCGGAGTCGGGCGAGACGTAGATCTCGAAGCCGTCCTCGCCCGTGTACCCGGTGCGCGCGATCAGGATCGGGTGCGCCTCGAAGGTCGCGGGCACGGCGCGGTAGTAGCGCAGCTCCGCGAGCAGGCGGGCGGCGTCGTCCGTGTCGAGCACCGACTCCGCTCCCCGCTCGGTCTCGACGGCGAGGCCCTGGACGTTCTGCAGGATCTCGAGCGAGCGCGGTCCCTGCAGCGCGATGAGGGCGACGTCGTCGCTCTCGTCGAACAGGTCGCACTCGAACATCGCGGTGCGGTCGCGGAGCGTCTCGACGACGATGTGGCGGTTGGCCGCGTTCGCGACGACCATGAAGCGGTCCTCGCCCGTGCGGTAGACGACGAGGTCGTCGATCACGCCGCCCGTGCGCTCCAGGAGGAGGGTGTACTTCGCGCGGCCGGCGGCGACGGCCGAGATGTCGCTCGCCAGCGCGTAGTCGAGGGCGTCGACCGCCTCGGGGCCGACGACGAGGATCTCGGCCATGTGCGAGAGGTCGAAGAGGCCGGCGGCGGTGCGCACGGCGTGGTGCTCGGCGAGGTCGCCGGAGTAGCGGACCGGCATCTGCCACCCGGCGAAGTCGGTGAAGGACGCGCCGGCGGCGACGTGCACGTCGTGCAGGGGCGAGTAGCGGGCTTCGGGGCTGGTCGTCGGGGTCTCGGACATGAGTTCTCCATTTCGTCGCAGTGCTGGACTCGCGCCGCGTTCGCGGCAGAGCACAGCAGTGCCGTGGGAACTCCCCCTCTGTCGTGGAGCCTGAGAGATTCGCGCCGCCCCGAGGGGTCGAGCGCTTTCACCATGGGCGGATCCGAGCGGATCGCTTTCCAGAGTGGCCAGTTCGACGCGGTACAAGACCTGAGAGATTGGCGGGGAGGCTTGCTCCTTCGGTGCCGACCGGAGTCGGCTCTCCCGCGTCGCGTATTGCGGCCCGGTATTCGGTTGTGCGGTCAGCCTAGCGGTGAGGGCGGACCCTGCGCGGCGTGTCGCCTCTTCCGCTAGGTGTTCAGGTGTTCGTGACACTAAGGTGATCCCAGCACTTACAGTCGGTGCGACTCTTAGTAGGGGGCATCGGATGCCGGACGTGCAGCTCGCCGTGTCGACGGTGATCTTCGCCCTACGGCCGCACCCGGAGACCGGAGCGAGCACCGTCTGGATCCCCGTCGTCAGGCGCATCCGCGAGCCGTTCGAGGGACTCTGGGCACTGCCCGGCGGACCGCTGCATCCGGACGAGGATCTCGCCGAGTCGGCCCGCCGCACTCTCCGCGAGACCACGGGCCTGGCTCCGCGCTACCTCGAGCAGCTCTACGCCGTCGGCGGCACCGACCGCTCCCCTGGCGAGGACCGCGTCGTGTCGATCGTCTACTGGGCGCTCGTGCGCTCCGCCGAGGCCGACGAGGCCATCGTGGGAGAGAACGTCGCCTGGCTCTGCACCGATCTGCCGCTCGAGCTCGCCTTCGACCACGGACTGATCGTCGACTACGCCCTCTGGCGCCTGCGCAACAAGATGGAGTACTCCCGCATCGCGCAGGCCTTCCTCGGCGGCGCCTTCACCCTGTCCCAGCTGCGGGAGGTCCACGAAGCCGTCCTGCAGAAGCCCCTCGACCCGGCCAACTTCCGCCGGACGATCGAGAGCTCCGGCACCGTGGTGCCCACCGGGGAGCGCCTGACGGGCACCCGCCACCGTCCCCCGCGCCTCTACCGCTACGACGAGTCGGCGGCGCTCGTCGACAACGGCCCGCTGCCCGTCTGAGCGCGCCGCCCGACTCCCCCACCCGCCTCACGAGGAGAACACCGTGACATCCGTCGACAGCACCATCCGGCTCATCGAGGGCGGCTCCGCGCCCGGCGCCACCTGCGCGCCCGAGCTCGCGGAGGCCCCCTGGTCGTTCGACCTCGGCCTGCCCGCCTACGGGCCCGGCGCCTCCCAGGCCGACCCGATCCCGGCCGACGCCCCGGTCCAGGGCCGTCTGCCGGAGGAGTACACGACGGCGAGCGCCGACGAGCTGCACCACCGCATCCTCGCGGCGAAGGAGACGCTCGGCGAGCGGGTCGTCGTGCTCGGGCACTTCTACCAGCGGGACGAGGTGGTGCAGTACGCCGACTACGTGGGCGACTCGTTCCAGCTGGCGAAGGCGGCGACGAGCCGGCCCGACGCCGAGGCCATCGTCTTCTGCGGCGTGCACTTCATGGCGGAGACGGCCGACATCCTCTCCGGACCGGAGCAGGCCGTGATCCTCCCGAACCTGGCGGCCGGCTGCTCGATGGCGGACATGGCCGACATCGACTCCGTCGAGGACGCCTGGGCCGAGCTCACCGAGCTCTACGGCACCGAGCCGGACGCCGACGGCCGCGTGCCGCTCGTCCCGGTCACGTACATGAACTCCTCCGCCGCGCTGAAGGCGTTCTGCGGCCGCAACGGAGGCGTGGTCTGCACCTCCTCGAACGCGGCGACCGTGCTCGAGGACGCGTTCGCGCGCGGGCAGCGGGTGCTGTTCTTCCCCGACCAGCACCTCGGCCGCAACACCGCGAAGGCGATGGGCGTGCCGCTGGAGCGGATGCCGATGTGGAACCCGCGGAAGCCGCAGGGCGGCTCCGACACTGCGACGCTCCTGGACGCGCAGGTGATCCTCTGGCACGGCTTCTGCTCGGTGCACAAGCGCTTCACGACGGCCCAGATCGCGAAGGCGCGCGCCGAGCACCCGGGCGTGCGCGTGATCGTGCACCCGGAGTGCCCGATGGCGGTCGTCGACGCGGCCGACGAGTACGGCTCGACCGACTACATCGTGAAGGCGATCCAGGCGGCACCCGCGGGATCGACCTTCGCGATCGGCACCGAGATCAACCTGGTGCAGCGCCTCGCCGTCCAGTACCCGCAGCACACGATCTTCTGCCTCGACGACGTGGTCTGCCCCTGCTCGACCATGTACCGCATCCACCCCGGCTACCTCGCCTGGGTGCTCGAGGGGCTGGTCGCGGGGACGGTGCTCAACCGGATCGAGGTCGCGGAATCGGTGCAGGCCGAGGCGCGCATCGCCCTCGAGCGGATGCTCGCGGCCGTTCCGCCCGCCGGGCCGGCGGCGGTCTGACATGGCGCGGGTCGTCGTCGTCGGCAGCGGCATCGCCGGGCTGGTCGCCGCGGTGACGGCGCAGCGCCGCCACGAGGTGCTGCTCGTCACCAAGGGCGCGCTGGCGGAGTCGTCGACGCGCGCCGCGCAGGGCGGGATCGCCGCGGTCACGGCGCCGGGCGACTCCGTGGCGCTGCACGTGGAGGACACGCTCACCGCCGGTGCGGGCCTCGCCGTGCGCTCGGCGGTCGAGGTGCTCTGCGCCGAGGGGCCGGAGGCGGTCGCGGTGCTGCAGGAGTGGGGTGTCGGCTTCGACCGCGAGGGCGGCGAGCTGGCGCGGGGACTCGAGGGCGCCCACTCGCGTCCGCGGATCCTGCACGCCGGCGGCGACGCGACGGGCGCCGCGATCGAGGCCGCGCTCGTGGCGGCGGTGCGGGGCTCGTCCGTCGAGGTGCGCGAGCACGCCGCCCTGGTCGACCTGGTGCGGGAGGGCGGCTCGGTCACGGGCGCCGACGTCCTGCACGACGGCGTGCTCGAGCGCCTGACGGCCGACGCGGTCGTGCTGGCCACGGGAGGCGCCGGGCAGCTCTACCGGCACACCACCAATCCGTCCGTCGCGACCGGGGACGGGCTGGCCGCCGCACTGCGGGCGGGAGCGGAGACGGCGGACCTGGAGTTCTACCAGTTCCACCCGACCACGCTCGCGCTGCCGGGCGGCTTCCTCGTCTCGGAGGCGGTGCGCGGCGAGGGCGCGGTGCTGCGCGACGCCGCGGGCCAGCGGTTCCTGGCCGGGGTGCACCCCGAGGCCGAGCTGGCGCCGCGCGACGTCGTGGCGCGCGCGATCGCGGAGCGGATGCGGCTGCAGGGCGGGCTGCCCGTGCACCTGGACGCCCGGGCGATCGACCCCGAGGTGCTGGCGAAGAGGTTCCCGACGATCTCGGCGGCCTGCCGCGAGAACGGGCTCTCGCTCGCCGACGACCTGCTGCCCGTGACTCCGGCCGCGCACTACTGGATGGGCGGGATCGCGACCGACCTGGACGGGCGCACCAGCCTCCCCGGGCTGCTCGCAGTGGGCGAGGTCGCCCGCACCGGCGTTCACGGCGCGAACCGCCTCGCCTCCAACAGCCTCCTCGAGGGCGTCGTGTTCGCGCGCCGCGCGGCGCTCGCCCTCGACTCCCTCCCGTGGAGCGGCGGCCCGGTCGCCCCTCCCCGCGCCGTCGTCCCGATGACGCTCGACCGCACCGCTCTCCAGGACGCGATGTGGGCGGGAGCCGGCCTCTCCCGGGACGCGGCGGGGCTCACCGCGGCGCGCGACGCACTCGTCGCCTCCGCCTCGCCCGCTCCGCTCGGACTGAGGACGCTCGAGGACGCGAACCTGCTGACCTGCGCCCTCGCTCTCATCGACGCCGCGCTCGCGCGCACGCACTCCGTCGGCGCCCACCACCGCACCGACTCCCCCGACCCCGCGACGGCGAGCGCCGCCGCCCCCACCAGAGAGGCGGCCCTTCCGTGCTGACCCGCCAGAGCATCGACCGCGTCGTCACCCTCGCCCTCGAGGAGGACGCGCCCTGGGGCGACCTGACCTCCGACACCCTCCTCCCCGCGGACGCCACCGCGAGCGCCGCCCTCGTGGCCCGCGAGCCCGGCGTCTTCAGCGGCGGCGCCGTCCTCGTCGGCACGATGCGGCAGGTCGACTCCCGGATCCGCTGCTCGGTGCTCGTGGAGGACGGCGCGGTCTTCGAGGCCGGGCAGACCCTCGCCCGGATCGAGGGCCCCGCGGGCGGCGTGCTCCGCGGCGAGCGGGTCGCGCTCAACCTCGTGCAGCGGATGAGCGGCATCGCCACCCTGACGGCGCAGTACGTCGCCGCGGTGGAGGGGACGCGCGCCCGCATCGTCGACACCCGCAAGACCACGCCGGGCCTGCGCGCGCTCGAGAGGCACGCCGTCCGCAGCGGCGGCGGCCGCAACCACCGCTTCTCGCTCTCGGACGCGGTGCTGGCGAAGGACAACCACCTCGCGGTGCTCGCCGCGCGCGGGATCGACCTGACCGCGGCCCTGCGGGCGGCGCGCGCCTCGATCCCGCACACGGCGCACCTCGAGGTCGAGGTCGACCGGCTCGACCAGATCGAGCCCGCGCTGGCGGGAGGCGCGGACACGATCATGCTCGACAACTTCACCCCCGAGCTGCTCCGCCAGGGCGTCGCGCTCATCGGCGGGCGGGCCGTGGTCGAGGCGAGCGGCGGCGTCGACCTCACGACCGTGCGCGCGATCGCAGAGGCGGGGGTCGACGTGATCTCCGTCGGCGCGCTCACCCACAGCGTCCGCTCGCTCGACCTCGGCCTGGACATCGCGGTCGAGTGATCTACCTCGACCACGCCGCGACCTCGCCCGTGCGCCGCGAGGTGCTGGAGGCCATGTGGCCTTTCCTCACCGCGGAGTACGGCAACCCGTCGAGCAGCCACTCGCTCGGCGACGCCGCGGCGCGCGCGCTGGAGGCGGCGCGCGCTCACGTGGCCCGCTTCCTCGGCGGCCGCGCCTCCGAGACGCTCTTCACCTCCGGCGGCACGGAGTCGATCAACACGGCGATCAAGGGCCTCGCGCTGGGATCGCCGCGCGGACGGCACCTGGTGATCTCGGCGCTCGAGCACGAGGCGACCGTCGAGTCGGCCGACCACCTCCGGCGCCTGCACGGCTTCGAGGTGTCGACGGCCCCCGTCGACGCGACCGGCCTGCTCGACCTCGACGCGCTCGCCGCGCTGGTCCGGCCGGACACCGCGCTGGTCTCGGTGCTCGCGGCGAGCAACGAGATCGGGACGGTGCAGGACGTGCCGGCGATCGCGGCGCTCTGCCGATCGCGGGGCGTGCCGCTGCACGTGGACGCCGTCCAGGCCGCCGGCTGGCTGGACGTCGCGGGCTGGGGCGCCGACGCGGTCTCGGTCTCCGGGCACAAGCTCGGGGCCCCGAAGGGCGTGGGGGCGCTGCTGCTGCGCAGCCGGCTCCCGTTCGAGCCCCTGCTGCACGGCGGCGGCCAGGAGCGGGAGCGGCGCTCGGGCACCGAGAACGTGGCCTTCGCGGTCGCGCTCGGCACCGCGGTGCGCCTGCTCGATCCGGACCGCGCGGCGCGGGTCGGAGCGGTCCGGGACGCGTTCGCCGAGCGGGTCGCGGCCCTGGCGCCCCGGGCCGTGCCGCTGGGCTCCGCGGCGCATCGGCTCCCCTCGATCGCCGCGTACGCCGTCCCCGGGCGCAGCGGCGAGTCGACGCTCCTCGAGCTGGAGGAGCGCGGCGTCGTCGTCTCGAGCGGCTCGGCGTGCGCCGCCGGGCGCGACGAGCCCTCGCCCGCGCTGCTGGCCCTCGGCCTCGACCCCGACGTCGCCCGGACCGCCGTGCGGTTCAGCTTCGGCGAGGGCGCCACGCTCGAGGAGGCCGAGGCCGCGTCCTCCGCGCTCTCCGCGGTCCTCCCCTGAGACCTCTCGCAGCGGATCCCCGTCGATCGGGAATGTCCGGGGCGTCCGCCGCTGTTCTCCCTCCGTACCCCGCATCCGCGCCCGCGAGTCGAGCCGTCGATGCGCCCCTCACACCGATCCCCCTCACGACCGGAGAACACCTGTGACCGAGCGCAGCACCCTTCCCGCCGCGCGGCCCGCCGCACCCGCCGCCGCCACGACCCTCGAGCCGCGCAGCCGCCTGGTCATCAGCCTCCTGCTGGTGTCGGCGTTCGTCGTGATCCTCAACGAGACGATCATGAGCGTGGCGCTGCCCGACCTCATGCGCGACTTCGACGTCGAGGCGCACGTGGGCCAGTGGCTCTCGACCGCCTTCATGCTCACGATGGCCGTCGTCATCCCGATCACGGGCTACCTGATCCAGCGGCTGCACACCCGCACGCTCTTCGCCGCCGCGATGATCCTCTTCAGCCTCGGCACGCTCACCGCCGCGCTCGCCCCGACCTTCGCGGTCCTCCTGGCGGCCCGCGTGGTGCAGGCCGGCGGCACGGCCATCATGATGCCGCTGCTGATGACGACCGTGATGACGCTGGTGCCCCCGGCGATCCGCGGCCGGATGATGGGCAACATCTCGATCGTCATCTCGGTGGCTCCGGCCGTCGGACCGACGATCTCGGGCGTCATCCTCAACTTCCTCGGCTGGCGCTGGATGTTCTGGATCGTGCTGCCGATCGCGATCGGCGCGCTGCTCCTGGGCCTGCGCAAGGTCGAGAACGTCACCGAGCCCCGCTCCATCCCGATCGACTCGCTCTCGGTCGTCCTCTCGGTCTTCGGCTTCGGCGGCCTCGTCTACGGCCTGTCGAGCCTCGGCGAGGGCGGAGCCGCGGTCGTCGCCCCGTGGATCCCGTTCGTCGTCGCGGGCCTCGGCCTCGCGGGCTTCATCGCGCGCCAGCTGCTGCTGCAGCGCACCGACCGGGCCCTGCTGGACCTCCGGACCTTCTCCTCCGCGAACTTCACCATCGTCATCGCGATGATGGCGGTCAGCATGTCGGCGCTCTTCGGCACGCTGATCCTGCTGCCCCTCTACACGCAGAACGTGCTGGGCCTCACTCCGCTGGAGACCGGGCTGCTCCTGCTCCCCGGCGGGCTGCTGATGGGCCTGCTCGCGCCGTTCGTCGGCCGCGGCTACGACCGCTTCGGCCCGCGCGTGCTGCTCGTGCCCGGCTCGATCGTCGTCGCCGGCGCACTGTGGGGGTACACCCTGCTCGCGGCGGACTCGTCGCCCTGGTTCGTCCTCTCGCTGCACGTCACCCTCAGCCTGGGCCTCGCCTTCGTCTTCACGCCGCTGTTCACCGCCGGCCTCGGCTCGGTGCGCCCCTCGCTCTACTCGCACGGCAGCGCGATCATCGGCACGGTGCAGCAGCTGGGCGGCGCGGCGGGCACGGCGCTGTTCGTCACCGTCCTCTCGATCCGGTCGGCGGAGCTCGCGCAGGGCGGAGCCGACGAGGTCGCCTCCTACGCCGGCGGCATCCACTCCGCGTTCCTGTGGGGCGCGTCGATCGCGACGGTCGCGATCGTGGCCGCGTTCTTCGTCCGCCGCCCGGCGGAGTCGGACGCGCCGCTCCCGATGGCGCACTGAGCCGGGCGGGCCGACCCCGCCTGTTCACCTCCGCGTCACCCCGCCTCCCTACGGTGTCGCCCCGGCCGCCGCGCTCCCGATCGCGCGGCCGGGACGGAGACGAGACGTGACCGAGACGGCCGGCCCCCAGGACGTGCTCGACGCCGGAGCGGCCACCCCTCCTCCCCGCACGCTGGTCGACGTCCTCCGCGACACCGCGGAGCGCCACCCGGACGCCTCCGCGCTGGAAGACCCGGCCGGAGCGCTCAGCTACCGGGAGCTGCTGGCCCGCACGGTGCAGCTCGCGGGCGAGCTCACCGCCGCCGGCGTCCGCCGCGGCGACCGCGTCGGGATCCGCATGCCCAGCGGCTCCCGCGAGCTCTACCTCGCGATCCTGGCCGTCCTCGCCGCGGGAGCCGCGTACGTCCCGGTGGACGCGGACGACCCTGAGGAGCGGGCGCGCCTCGTCTTCGGCGAGGCCGCCGTCCGCGGCGTGATCACCGGCTCCGGCCGCTTCGAGCGCACCGGCGCCGACGAGCCGGCCGCCCGCCTGTTCACCGCGAGCGCGCCGCACCCGAGCACGGCGTCGATCCCGCTGCTGCAGCCGCCCTCGCTCGAGGACGACGCCTGGATCATCTTCACCTCCGGCTCCACCGGAACCCCCAAGGGAGTGGCGGTCAGCCACCGCTCCGCCGCCGCCTTCGTCGACGCCGAGGCGCGCCTGTTCCTCCAGGCGGAGCCGCTCGGCCCCGGGGACCGGGTGCTGGCCGGTCTCTCGGTCGCGTTCGACGCGTCCTGCGAGGAGATGTGGCTCGCCTGGCGGCACGGCGCCTGCCTCGTCCCCGCTCCCCGCTCGCTGGTCCGCAGCGGCATGGACCTCGGCCCTTGGCTGACCACGCACGGCATCACCGTGGTCTCGACCGTGCCGACCCTCGCGGCGCTCTGGCCCGCGGAGTCGCTCGAGAACGTCCGCCTGCTGATCTTCGGCGGCGAGGCGTGCCCGCCGGAGCTCGGCGAGCGCCTGGCCGTCGAGGGCCGCGAGGTCTGGAACACCTACGGGCCGACCGAGGCCACCGTCGTCGCCTGCGCCGCGCCCCTCGGCGGGCCTCCCCCGGTGCGCATCGGGCTGCCGCTGGACGGCTGGCGGCTCGCCGTCGTGGACGCGGACGGGCAGCGGGTCGGCGAGGGCGAGGTCGGCGAGCTGGTCATCGGCGGGGTCGGGCTCGCGCGCTACCTCGACCCGGTCAAGGACGCCGAGAAGTACACGCCGGCACCGCTCCTGGGCTGGGAGCGGGCCTACCGCTCCGGCGACCTGGTGCGCTTCGAGAGCGCCGGCCTGGTCTTCCAGGGGCGCGCGGACGACCAGGTGAAGCTCGGCGGTCGGCGGATCGAGCTCGGCGAGGTCGAGGCGGCGCTGCAGGCGCTCCCCGGAGTCTCGGGGGCGGCGGCCGCGGTCCGCACCACGGCGGCCGGCAACCAGGTCCTCGTCGGCTACCTGGCCCTCGCCGGCGGCCGGGAGCTCGACCGCGACGCGGCGCTCGCCCGCCTGCGTGAGGAGCTGCCCGCATCCCTCGTGCCGCTGCTGGCCGTGGTCGAGGAGCTGCCGACCCGCGTCTCCGGCAAGGTCGACCGCGCCGCACTCCCCTGGCCGCTCGCCGTGGGCACGACCGAGGACGCCTCCCTCGACCCCGAGGAGGCGTGGCTCGCCGCCCTCTGGCGCGACGTGCTCGGCGTGCCGGTCGACGAGCGGGCGAACTTCTTCGACCTCGGCGGCGGCTCCCTCGCCGCCGCCCAGCTGGTCGCGCGGATCCGCGAGCGCGACCCCGAGTTCACGGTCGCCGACGTCTACGCCCACCCGCGTCTCGCGGCGATGGCCGCCGAGATCCAGAGCCGCTCGACGGGCACCGCGGAGGTGTCCGCTCACCGCATCGCGCCGGTCCCCCTCCGGATGCGCGTCCTGCAGACCCTCCTCGGCGCACCGCTGCTCGTGCTCGGCAGCGCCCGCTGGATCACCGCGATCCTCACCGTCACCGCGGTGCTCGACCTGGTGCCGGGGTTCGGCTGGCTGCCCACCGCTCCGCTCGCCGCACTGATCCCCGCCTTCGCGCTCTTCCTCACGCCGTTCGGGCGGATGGGGCTCACCGTCCTCGCCGCGCGCACCCTGCTGCGCGGGATCCGAGCCGGAGACCACCCGCGCGGCGGGAGCGTGCACCTCCGGCTCTGGCTGGCCGAGCAGATCGCGTTCCAGCTCAAGGCCGTGAGCCTGGCGGGCGCGCCCTGGGTCGCCTACTACGCCCGCGCGCTCGGTGCCCGCATCGCCGACGACGTCGACCTGCACTCCCTCCCTCCGCTGACCGGGATGCTCACGCTCGGGCGCGGCGCCGCGATCGAGCCCGAGGTCGACCTCTCCGGCTACTGGATCGACGGCGACGTCCTGCGCGTCGGCGCCGTCCGGGTCGGCGCGGGCAGCACGGTGGGCGCGCGCAGCACGCTCCTCCCCGGCGCCCGGATCGGCAAGCACGCGCAGATCGAGCCGGGATCGGCCGTCTTCGGGCGGGTGCCGGCCGGGCAGCGCTGGGGAGGATCCCCCGCCCAGCGGCTCGGCAGGGCGAACGCCGGGTTCCCCTCGGAGCGCCCCGCGCGCCGCCCGGGCTGGGTCTGGGCGTACGGAGCGTCCGCGGTCGGCCTCGCGGCGGTCCCGGTCCTCGCCCTCGCGGCCGGGCTCGCCGTCGTGGCCGCCGCCGTGCGCGGCTCGGCCGGCCTCGGCGCCGCGCTCGGGCCCGCTCTCGCCGCCCTCGTGCCCGCCGTCGCCGTCTCCGGAGTCGTCCTCGCCGCCCTCGTCGTCGTCCTGGTGCGCCTGCTCGGGCGGGGCGTCGAGCCCGGCACCCACCCCGTGCGCGGTCTGATCGGCTGGCAGGTCTGGTCGACGGAGCGGCTGCTCGACTCCGCGCGGGTCCTGCTCTTCCCGCTCTACTCGGGCCTGTTCACCCCGGTCTGGCTGCGGCTCCTCGGCGCGAAGGTCGGACGCGACGTCGAGGCCTCGACGGTGCTGCTCCTGCCCGCGATGACGACCATCCGCGACGGCGCGTTCCTCGCCGACGACACGCTCGTCGCCTCCTACGCGCTCGGCGGCGGCTGGATGCGGCTCGCCCGCGCCGAGATCGGCGAGCGCGCGTTCCTCGGCAACTCCGGCATGGCCGCGCCCGGCCACACCGTGCCCGCCGGCGGACTCGTCGCCGTCCTCTCCTCCGCGCCCCGGAAGTCGAAGGCGGGCTCGTCGTGGCTCGGCTCACCGCCCGTGCGGCTGCGGCGCACCGTCGTCGAGGCGGAGTCGGCGCGCACCTTCCGCCCCGCCCGCCGACTCCGCGCGGCCCGCATCGCGTGGGAGCTCGGCCGCTTCGTCCCGGTGGTCGTCTCGGTCGCGATCGGCCTCGGCGTGGTCGCCGGACTGCTCGCGCTGATCCAGACGCTCGGGGCGGTGCTCGCCGCGCTCGTGGGAGGCGTCGTGCTGCTGGCCGCCGGGGCGGTCGCCGCGGCCGTCTCCACCGCCGCGAAGTGGATCCTGATCCAGAGGGTCGAGCCGAGCGAGCAGCCGCTGTGGTCCTCGTTCGTCTGGCGGAGCGAGCTGGCCGACGCCTTCACCGAGATGGTCGCCGCGCCCTGGTTCGCCCACGCCGCCGCGGGCACTCCGGCGCTGGTCTGGTGGCTGCGGAGCCTCGGCGCCCGGATCGGACGCGGCGTCTGGTGCGAGAGCTACTGGCTCCCCGAGGCCGATCTGATCTCGCTCGGCGACGGAGCGACCGTGAACCGGGGCTGCGTCGTGCAGACGCACCTGTTCCATGATCGAATCATGAGCATGGATCTCGTGAGCCTCGACGCCGGCGCCACCCTGGGCCCGCACAGCGTGATCCTCCCCGCCGCGCGGATCGCCGAGCACGGCACGGTCGGCCCGGCCTCGCTCGTCATGCGGGGGGAGCTGGTGCCCGCGGGCAGCCGCTGGAGCGGCAACCCGATCGGCCCGTGGCGCGAGGTGCGCGTCGCCGACTACCACGCGCCCGTCGCGTGAGCCCCGCGCTGACCGGGCTCGAGACCGCCGGCGACCCCTACGTCCCCGGCATCGGGAACACCGGCTACCGCGTCGAGGCCTACGACCTCGACCTCGACTACCGCGTCGCCTCGAACCGCCTGGCCGGCCGGGCGGTGCTGCGGATCGTCGCGCTGCAGCCGCTCCGGCGGTTCTCCCTCGACCTCTCCCGGCTCCGCGTGGCCCGCGTCCGGATCGACGGGCGCCGCGCCCGCCACGAGCAGGCGCCGCACAAGCTGCGGGTGTCCCCCGCCGAGCCGCTGGCCGCCGGCGAGAGCGTCGACGTCGAGATCGAGTACAGCGGCCACCCCGCCCCCCGCGCCAGCCACTGGGGCGAGCTCGGCTGGGAGGAGCTGGAGGACGGGGTGCTCGTCGCCTCGCAGCCCTCCGGCTCCTCCACCTGGTTCCCCTGCAACGACGACGTCGCCGAGAAGGCTCCGTACCGCCTGCGCGTCACCGCCGAGGAGGGCTACGCCGTGCTCGCGAACGGGGTGCTCGTCGACTCGAGCGCCCGCTCCGGCCGCCGCACCTGGCTCTACGAGCAGCGCGAGCCCAGCGCCGCGTACCTCGCCTCGGTGCAGATCGGCCGCTACGCGATCGAGGAGCGCGTGCTCGCCGGGGTCGCGGTGACCCTCGCCCGCCCCGCCGCCCTGGCCGCTCGGGTCGCGCACGACTTCGCTCCGCTCGAGCGCATGCTCGCCCTGTTCACGCGGCTGTTCGGGCCCTACCCCTTCGCCCGCTACTGCGTCGTCGTCACGGCGGACGAGCTGGAGATCCCACTCGAGGCGCAGGCGATGGCGGTGTTCGGTTCCAATCACGCCGACGGCCGCGGCGGCTCGGAGCGCCTCATCGCGCACGAGCTCGCGCACCAGTGGTTCGGCAACAGCGTGGGCATCGCCCGGTGGCGCCACATCTGGCTCAACGAGGGGTTCGCCTGCTACGCGGAGTGGCTGTGGTCGGAGGAGTCGGGCCGCGCCACCGCCGACGCCTGCGCCCGCCGCCACCACGCGGTGCTGCGGGCCGCGGCGCAGGATCTCGTGCTCGCCGATCCGGGGCCGGTCGCACTCTTCGACGACCGCGTCTACAAGCGCGGCGCGCTCACCCTGCACGCGCTGCGGCTCACCGTCGGCGACGAGCCCTTCCTCCGGCTGCTGCGGGAGTGGACATCCCGCTACGCCTCCGCCGCCGTCACCGACGAGGAGTTCCGCGAGCTCTGCACCGAGGTCCTCGGCGAGGGCGTGGACGACCTGCTCGACGCCTGGCTCCTCGACGAGGAGCTGCCGCCGCTACCGTCCCGGCGCTGACACCAGCGAGTCCGCGAGCGCGTCGCCGTGCTCGCGCCGCCAGCCGATGATGGGCCCGGCGCCCGCGTCCCCCATCGGCCCGAGGGCGACGCTGACCCTCAGCGCGGGGTCCAGCTGCGGCTCGGCCAGCCGGAAGCGGACGCCGTCGATCCGCGCCTCCGCCGCGTGGTGCGACTCGTGCACGTGCACCCGGCGCGGGTCGAGCTCGAGCCCGCGGCCGTCCGCCTTCAGTGCGGCCTCGATCCGGGTCCAGTGCAGGACGGGGTCGGCGGGGCGCATCCCGCCCGTGGCGAAGGGCGCCCCGGCGATGCGCGTGATCCGCTCCCCGCGCTCGGGCGTGCCCAGCGTCAGCTCCACATCGACGCCGACCGCACCGGCGCTGCTCGCCGCGACCACGACGGCGCCCGCGCAGTGCGCGATGCTCACCGACAGCAGCTCGAGCGCGATCCCGCGTCCCTCCAGCCGCGGCCGGCCGTGCGCGCCCCCGCAGCGCGGGCAGCAGGCGACGACCCGGACCTCCGACGCGCGCGTCCCCGTGAGCTCGGCCGCGAGCATCCGCAGGAGCACCCGCCCGAAGACGAAGCGCTCGGCCGCCGACGCGGCGACCGTGCCGGCGTAGCGCTCGCGCTCCTCGTCGCTCAGCAGCGGCAGCAGCCGCTCGGCGTCCAGCGTCTGCTCGTCGAGCGCCAGCCAGCGCAGGTGCACCCCCGGCAGCTCCGCGCCGATCCCCGACTCCCCCATGTCCGTCCCCCCGGTCAGCTCGTCGCGGCGTGCTCGCCGCGCTCGTACACGTCCGCGGCCGATCCGACGATCAGCGGGTCCGGACCCAGCGGGCCCACGACCTCCTCGTCGCGTCCGTCGTAGTCGTAGAGGCTCAGCACATAGCGCATGGCCTCGAGCCGGGCGCGCTTCTTGTCGTTGCTCTTCACGATGGTCCAGGGAGCGTCGGCGGTGTCGGTCGCCGCCATCATCGCCTCCTTGGCCGCGGTGTAGTCGCCCCACTTGTCGAGCGAGGCGAGGTCCATCGGCGAGAGCTTCCACTGGCGCACGGGGTCGATCATGCGGATCGTGAACCGGGTGCGCTGCTCCTCCGCCGAGACCGAGAACCACAGCTTCACCAGGTCGATGCCGTCGCCGACGAGCATCCGCTCGAACAGCGGCGTCTGGCGGATGAACTCGTCGTACTGCGCCGGCGTGCAGAAGCCCATCACGCGCTCCACGCCGGCCCGGTTGTACCAGGAGCGGTCGAAGAGGACGATCTCGCCGGCGGCCGGCAGGTGCGAGACGTAGCGCTGGAAGTACCACTGACCGGCCTCGCGCTCGGTCGGCTTCTCGAGCGCGACCACGCGGGCTCCGCGCGGGTTGAGGTGCTCGGTGAAGCGCTTGATGGTGCCGCCCTTGCCCGCGGCGTCGCGCCCCTCGAACACGACCACGAGCCGGCGCCCGTGCTTCTTGATCCAGTTCTGCAGCTTCAGCAGCTCGATCTGGAGGAGGCGCTTGCCCGCCTCGTACTCCTCGCGCGACATCCGCTCGTCGTAGGGGTAGCCCTCGCGCCAGGTGTCGACCTGCGTGCCGTCGCGGCGCAGGAGCACCGGATCGTCGTCGTCCTCGTCCAGCACGACGAGGTCCCGCGCGTCGGCGGGTGTGAGCGTGCGGAGCAGCTCGGGAGTGGGACGGAGGGCGTCATCGGCGGTGTCGGGCACGGAGGGACGCTAGTGCGGCCGTGCAACGCTCCGGTGAACGGCGGGTATCCCCGCGTCTGCGGGGAGGACGGTCGGACGGGCTGCCGCGCCGATCGCGGTCCCGGCCGCCGGATGCGCAGGCTGACCACGGCGGCTGTACGCAACCGAGGCTGCAGTGCTCGATCCGGGGCGCTCCCGCGAGGATCGACCGGCTCCGCCTCGTCCCGGGACGGCGTCAGCCGGTGAACGCCGCAGGAGGCAGGTCGGTCTCGCCGCCCTCGACCGCGTCGAGCAGCCGGTCGACCACGTCCTGCGGCGCCAGACCCGCGCCGAAGCGGGGCGCGTCTCCCGCGAGCGGGTGCCAGGACAGCTCGGTCTCGGTGTGGCCGGGACGCGCGTCGAGCAGGAGGACGCCCGCCCGCTTGTACTCGCGGGCCGAGGCCTTCACGAAGGCGTGCAGTGCCGCCTTCGAGGCGGAGTACGCGGCGAGGCCCGCGGTCGGAGCCTCCGCCACCACGCCGCTGATGGTCAGCGCGAACGGCTCGCGCCCCTCGCCCGCCGACGCGACGAGCGACGGCAGCGCGGCGGTCAGCACCCGGATCGGCGCCAGCGCGTTCACCTCGACGAGCTCCTCCAGAACGGCCGGATCGAGCTCGGCGGACGGCCCGAAGGCCACGACGCCCGCGGCCACGACGACGCCGTCGAGGCGCCCGTGCCGCTCGAGCACCGCGGCGACCACGCGCCGGGGCTCGTCCTCCCCGCGCAGGTCGGCGACCAGGGGCACCTCGCCGAGCGCCGCGGAGTCGCGCCCCGAGCGCACCGCGACGGCACCGCGCGCCTCCAGCGAATCGGCCAGGAGGCGGCCGAGGCCGCCCGAGGCTCCGAGGACGAGGACGACGGCACCGTCGAGACGAGTCATGTGGCGAGCCTAGACGGGTGCGCTGTCGCGGATCGGCACTACCGTCCGAGCGACGGGGCCCCTACCGTGAGGCCCATGACACGACTGCAGAGCCGTGCCGTGCTGCAGCGCCTGCTCGAGGTCCTCGAGGATCCCGCCCCCGTCACCATCGGCCACGCGCGTCACGTCCGGATGCTCGTCCGCGAGGCTCTGGGATGGATCGCCGGCCCTCGGGCGCACGAGTCCGGTGCGTGGAGCGGCCCCGCCTCCGGCGAGCCCGCGGCCGCGCTCGCCCCCGAGGATCCCGCCGCCACGGACCCGGGTCTCTGACGCTCCCGCCCTCCTCGTAGACTCGTTCGCCGGAGGAACGGGGGGTCGATGGACGAGGGTGCGCCGGCGGGCTGGTACCGCGACGAGGCCGATGCGGCCGAGATGCGCTGGTGGGACGGCAGGCGGTTCACCGGGGCGCGTCGCTCCGCGCAGGACAGTGCCGCGGTGGTGCGGGACGCACCCGTCACCCCCGTCACGGAGCGCGTCGTCTACCGCCTCCCGAACGCCGACGGCGCCCCGAGCGTCGACGCCCTCGCCGAGGCCGAGCGGATCGAGGAGATCGCCGATCTGATCGGCCGCACGCTCGAGCCGGGCGAGATCGACGAGCGGACCCTCGAGGTCGACCTGATCCCCGAGCCCGACCACCCCACCGGCCTCGACGCCGTCTCGGTCCGGGCCGGCGGCCGCGTCCTCGGCTACCTGCCGAACGCCTCCGCCCACCGGGCTACTCTCGACCGGGTCGTGGCGAGCGGAGCCGTCCCGGTCACGACCGCGCGCCTCCGGGTCGAGCGCGGCGAGGAGGGCCTGCGGGCCGTCCTCCGCGTCGCCCTGGTCGCCCCCGAGCTGCTCGTGCCGCTCAACGAGCCGCCCGTCGAGCGCCACTCGATCCTCCCCTGGTCGCGGGGCCTGCCGGTCCTGCGCGAGGACGAGCACTTCGCCCGCCTCTCGACGGTCGTCCCGGCGAGCGGCCGCGGCCTGCTGCTGGTGACCCTGCACCCGGCCGGCGACCTCGTCGAGCTCCGTCTCGACGGCGAGCGGGTGGGCGAGCTCTCCCCGACCCTCTCGGCGGATTTCGCCCCGACCCTCCGCCACCTCGCGAGCCTCGGCCTCACCGCCGCCGCCTACGCCTCCCTCCGCGGATCCCCGCTGAAGGTCGAGCTCACGCTGCAGGCCGCGAAGGCCGCGGAGCTGCCCGCCGAGTGGGTCGACGGCCGTCCGGTCACTCTTCCCCGACTCCTCCCGCCGGCCCGGACCTACACCGTCCCGCCCTCGTACACGGCGCCGCTGCGTCCCACTCCCCGCAGCTCGGAGGCGGTCTCCCGCTCGGTCCGCCGGACCGTCGCCTGGGTGGTCGTCGGCGTCTGCACCCTCGTCGGGCTGTCGAGCTGGCTGATCGGGGACGTGCTGAACTGACGGGGCGGGGCGGACGTCCGGGGACGTGACCGGCCTCGTCTCGGACTCCCGGGGTCGGCCATCCCGCACCTCCGCGCAGAAGCGCCCGGCTCGCGGATCCGGGGATCCGAGCGAACCGGGCGCCTCGAGCCGAGCGCGGCCGTCCTACACGTTGAAGCGGAACTCCACGACGTCGCCGTCCTGCATGACGTAGTCCTTGCCCTCGATGCGGGCCTTGCCCTTCGCGCGGGCCTCGGCGATCGAGCCGGTCTCGACGAGGTCGTCGAACGAGATGATCTCGGCCTTGATGAAGCCCTTCTGGAAGTCGGTGTGGATGACACCGGCGGCCTGGGGCGCGGTCCAGCCCTTCCCGATGGTCCAAGCGCGCGTCTCCTTCGGGCCGGCCGTGAGGTACGTCTGGAGGCCCAGGGTGTCGAAGCCGATGGTCGCGAGCTGGTTGAGGCCCGACTCCGTCTGGCCGGTCGACTCGAGCATCTCGGCGGCGTCGGCCTCGTCGAGGTCGATCAGCTCGGACTCGATCTTCGCGTCGAGGAAGATCGCCTTCGCCGGCGCGACCAGGGCCGCGAGCTCGGCCTTCCGGGCGTCGTCGGTCAGCACGGCCTCGTCGACGTTGAAGACGTAGATGAAGGGCTTGGCGGTCAGCAGGCCCAGCTCGCGGATCGGCTCCAGATCGATCGAGGAGGCCGACAGCGGCTTGCCCTGGTCGAGGAACTCGCGCGCCTTCTTCGCGGTCTCGACCACGATCGGCTCGATCTTCCTCCCCTTGAGCTCCTTCTCGTAGCGGGCCTCGGCCTTCTCGAGGGTCTGGAGATCGGCGAGGACCAGCTCGGTGTTGATCGTCTCCATGTCGCTGGCGGCGTCGACCTTGCCGTCGACGTGGACGACGTCGGAGTCCTCGAAGCCGCGGATGACCTGCGCGATCGCGTCGGCCTCGCGGATGTTCGCGAGGAACTTGTTGCCCAGGCCCTCGCCCTCGGACGCGCCGCGCACGATGCCGGCGATGTCGACGAAGGAGACGGGCGCCGGGAGGATGCGCTCGGAGCCGAAGATCCCGGCGAGCACCTCGAGGCGGGAGTCGGGCAGGTTCACCACACCCACGTTCGGCTCGATCGTCGCGAACGGGTAGTTCGCCGCGAGCACCGTGTTCTTGGTCAGTGCGTTGAAGAGCGTCGACTTGCCGACGTTGGGGAGACCGACGATTGCGATAGTGAGAGCCACGGGCATCCATCCTACGGCGTGGCGGCGGAAGGGCCGGGCGGGCGGAGCGCGGAGGAACGGGACGCGTTCGGCTCACGGCCGGCGGGTGCTCCCGGCCGCTCGGGTCGACGCGCGCGCGACGCTCCCGGCGGCGTCGGAGGTGCGTGAGAGGCTGGAGCGTGCCCATCGACTTCACCGCCATCGACTTCGAGACCGCCAACTCGCACGGGGCCTCCGCCTGCTCCGTCGGGCTCGTCAAGGTCCGCGACGGCCGCGTCGTCGACCGCGCCGGCTGGCTCATCCGCCCGCCGCTGGGGTACGACGACTTCCTCGAGTGGAACACGCGGATCCACGGCATCCGCAAGCACGACGTGCACGCCGCCGCCTCCTGGGTCGACCAGTTCGCCGACCTGGCGGCCTTCGCCGGCGAGGACGTGTTCGTCGCGCACAACGCCGGCTTCGACATGGGCGTCATCCGCGCGGCCTGCGCGGCGACCTCCCTCGAGCACCCCGAGTACGACTACCTCTGCTCGCTGCAGCTCGCCCGCAAGACGTACGAGCTCGACTCCTACCGCCTCCCCGTCGTCGCCATGGCCGCGGGCTTCGAGGACTTCCGCCACCACGACGCGTCGGCCGACGCCGAGGCATGCGCCGCGATCGTCGTGCACGCGGCCCGGCGGCACGGCGCCGCGAGCATGGCCGAGCTCGGCGAGCTGGCCGGCGTCTCCGTGAAGCGCCTTCGCCCGAAGGCTCCCGTCGCCGCCTGACGTCCGTCGTGCCGAGCCTGCTCGAGACGATCGGCTCAGCCGCGGGGGTCGCCGAACCAGGTGCTGAAGATGCGCCAGAAGTTCCGGTTCCCGTAGGCCGAGCAGTCGTCGCCCTCGCCGTAGAGGTTCGCGAGCGCCGCCGCGTTCGGCTGGTACGGCGTGTAGTAGTAGAGACCCGCCGTGGCCGCGTTGGCGATCGTCACCGGGGCGGTGCCGCAGGACTCGTCCGGGGAGTAGCGGACGTCGCTGGCCGCGCCGACCGGGTACCAGTCGAAGCTGCTGTCCGGGTTCCGGTAGCGCTGGAACTGCCACGCCGCTCCGTACACCTGCGCGGCGAAGCCGTAGGAGTCCGTGTCGCAATCGGCGGTGTCCGGGCAGCCGTAGCCCGTGGCACTGCGGAACTGCCGCTCGCTCGGCTCCGGATCGGTCACGAGCGACTGCTCCTTCTGCAGCAGCACCAGGAGGACAGCCGGATTCACGTCGCACGCGCCGGCGACCGAGGTGATGATCTCCGCGGCCGGGACGTTGCGTCCGGCGGGCAGCGCGTCGCACTGCTCGTCGGCCGTGATCGCCGCGGTGTCCTCGGCGTAGTCGCGCAGGCACGGCACCGGCCCGCCCGCGCAGTCGGGGACACGGGCGTCGAGGAACGCCTGCACCGTGAGCGGTCCGAGCGCGTCGCCGTCGAAGAAGACCTCGTCGGAGATCAGGTCGCCCGGGTCGAAGTCGGCCGCGACGGGGCCCGGCTGGAGGAAGGTCCACAGCCGGACGGTCTGCGGCTCGGACGGCACTGCTGCGAGGCGCGTACCGTCGACGGAGCCTCCCAGCAGGAGCGCCACCAGCGCCGCGACGACGACGACCGCACCGCCCCGCCGGCGTCGGAGGCCGGTCGGGGACGGTGCGGTCGGGGTCATCCCTCCACGCTAGTGGCGGGGTCGCGGGCGATCAGCCGCAGGGGGTGAGCCGCGCGACGTCCTCCGAGAGGGTGGTGGGACCGCCGAGGAGGACGACCCGCTGAGCTCCCGACTTCGCGATGTCGGTCAGGACGGCGCGAGGCACGCAGTTCGTCGGCACGGCGAAGAGCGGGCTGTTCGAGTAGCCCGCCGCCGTGGCTCCGGCGAGGGCGTCGGGGAAGTTCTCGCCCGTCGCCAGGAACACGGTCTTCGCCCTCGAGAAGGCTGCCCGGTTCAGCTGCTCCGAGGTGTCGTAGCGGTCGACTCCGCCGATGCGGGTGATCGTCGGCACCGGAAGCGAGTTCTTGATCCCCTCGCTCACCGACAGGGGGCTGCCCGCGATGGTGAGGTTCTGCACCTTGAGCCCCGAGAGGATGCTCTTCGTCACGGCGTCCGCCGTGCTCCCGGTGCCATTGACCAGGACGACGGGAGCGTTCACCGAGCCGGCTGCGGCGCTCGCGCCGAGCGCGTCCGGGAACTTCTCGCCGGTCGCCAGCCAGGCGCGCGACGAACCGCCCGAGAAGGCGTACTGGATGATCTTCCTCGAGGTGTCGTAGCGGTCGGTCCCGCCGAGCCGCTGGATCGACGAGGTGTAGCCGCGGAGCTGGTCGTACACGCCCTTGCCGACGCTGAGCTCCGATCCGACGACGACGATCTTCGCGGGCTTCAGGCGGTCGAGCTCGTCGCGGACGGGCTGCGACATGCCGTCGCGGTCGACCAGGAGCAGCGGACCCTTCTGCTTGGCCGCGGCCGGGGCGGCGCTCAGCGCGTCGGGGAAGTTCGCGCCGGTCGCGATGTAGACGACGGGGACGTTCGGGCCGAAGACGGCCTTCGAGATCTCGACGGCGGTGCCCTGGCGGTCGGTGCCGGCCAGACGCGAGACGTCGATCCCGGCCGACGTGCTCACGGTCGAGCAGCCGAGATCCTTCCGGCCGGGGCCGCGGGAGTCGCCCGAGCCGACCCAGCGGTTCCACTCGACGGAGTCGGTGGAGACGCAGACCTGGTAGGCGCCGGGTGCCGAGACGGGCGTCGTGGCGCCGAAGCCGTGGGCGCGGCCGGCGACGGAGTACTCGCCCGGGATGTCGCCGCGGTCGCCGTTCGCGGTCTGCGTGCGGACCGTGCGGGTGCCGTCGGGGCCGGTCACCGTGACCGTCGTGGTCAGCGCGGCCTGCTGCGTCGTCGGGTCGACGGCCCAGCCGGACACGCTCAGCGTGCTGCCCGAGATGCGCGGGGCGTCGACGCGTCCCGCGGGGGCGATCCCGGCGTTGGCCAGGGTGCCGTTCGGGTTCCAGTCGCTGAAGAGGTACCAGAAGTTGATGTTGCCGTAGGTCGCGCAGTTGGCGTTGCCGGAGCCGGTGAGCGCGTAGTCGTTGGGCTGGTACGGCGTGTAGTAGTAGAGGTCGGCCGTGGCCTGGTTGCGGATGGTGACCGGCGAGGAGCCGCACGCGGTGCTCGGGTAGTAGGCGACGTTCGGCGTCGTGCCCGGAGCGTAGGTGGTGAAGTTCGAGCCGGAGCCGGGCGGGTTGGCGTAGCGCTTGAACTGGCGGGCCGCGCTGTAGACCTGCGTGAAGAAGCCCGCCGAGCCGGGGTCGCACGCCGCGGTGTCCGGGCAGTTGTAGCCGGTCGCCTTGGCGTAGTCCTCGGGGCTCGGCGTCGCGTCGGTGACGAGGCTGCGCTCCTTCTGCACGAGCACGACCAGGGCCAGCGGGTTGATGCCGCAGGCCAGGCCGACGCGCGTGAAGATCGAGGCCGACGACTCGCTGCCGGAGCCCTGGTAGGCGCTGCACATCGCGTCCGCCGCCTTGGACGGCGTCGCCTGCGAGAAGTCCTTGAGGCAGGGGGCGGCGCCGGCGGTGGAGCACCGGCTGCCCTTCTCGTTCAGGAGCGACTGCACCTGACCGGTGCTCAGCGCGTCGCCGTCGAAGAACTGGGCGTCGCTGACGATGAAGCCGGCGCGGAAGCTCTTCGTCTCCTCGGCGCTGTACTGCGTCGACTGGTCCGGGACGCCGAGGTCGGCGCGGTCGAGGGACGCGTCGAGAGCGCCGGTCTCGACCGAGACGGTCGACGGCGCGTCCTCGGCGGCGGAGGCGGAGGTGATCGGAACGAGGGCGGTGCCGAACCCGACGGCGAGAGCGAGCGCGGCCGTGAGCAGGCGCGATGAGCGGTGGTGATTCCCCATGATCGCGAAGTCTACGAGGCGGTCGCAGGGCGTCCTGGCCCTCGTTCGGTGGTCGTGGCGCGTTGATCGCTCGATGTCGGAGGTGCATGGTGTCATCGGCGGCATGGATCTCTCCTTCGTCCTCGGCCTGGTGGTCGGTGCGCTCCTCGCGGGAGTCGTGGCCGTCCTCTTCGCCCGCTCCCGCACGCCCGACGCCGCCCTCGCCCTCGACCTCGCGACGGCCCGCGCCCGCGCGGAGGGCCTGGAGGAGCGGCACGAGGCCGTCGTCGAGCAGCACCGCGAGCACCTCGGCTCCGCCCGCGACCAGATCCGCGAGCTCCAGGAGCAGCTGCGCGTCGTCGCCGAGCGCGAGCGGCACGACGCGCGCATCCTGCAGACCCTCTCCCCCGTCGCCGAGAGCCTGCGCGGCATGCAGGAGGCGGTCGGCCGGCTCGAGCGCGAGCGCGCCGCCCAGTTCGGGGCGATCACCGAGCAGCTCGAGGGACAGCGGGCGGCGGGCGAGCAGCTGCGCTCGACGACCGAGACCCTCGCGTCCGCGCTCCGCTCCACCACGAGCCGCGGCGCCTGGGGCGAGACGCAGCTGCGGAACGTCGTCGAGGCCGCCGGGCTCACCCAGCGGGTCGACTTCGACGTGCAGTTCGGGCTCGAGGGCGAGGCGGGCCGCGGCCGCGCCGACATGGTGGTCCGCCTGCCCGGCGGCAAGGCGATCGCGGTGGACGCCAAGGTGCCGTTCGACGCGTACCTGGAGGCGAGCGCGATCCCCGCGGGCGCCGGCGGAGAGGAGGAGGCGCGGCGCGCGGGGCTCCTGCGCGCGCACGTCCGCGCCCTCCGCGGCCATGTGGACGCGCTGGCCGCCCGCTCCTACTGGACCGGTCTCCCGGCGAGCCCCGAGTTCGTCATCGCGTTCGTGCCGAGCGAGCCGCTGCTCGCGAGCGCGCTCGACGCCGACCCGAGCCTGCTCGAGTACGCGTTCCGCAAGCGCGTCGCCCTCGCCTCGCCTGTGACCCTGTGGTCGGTGCTGAAGACGGTCGCGTACACCTGGCAGCAGGACGTGCTCACCGACGACGCCAAGCGCCTGCTCGACCTCGGCAAGACGCTCTACGCCCGTCTCGGCACCCTCGCCGACCACGCCGAGGGCCTGCGCCGCTCGCTCGAGAAGACGGTCGACTCCTACAACGCCTTCGCCGGCTCGCTCGAGAGCCGCGTGCTGGTCACCGCGCGCCAGTTCGACTCCCTCGACGAGTCGCGCGTCATCGCCCCGGTCGGAGGAGTCGCCTCCTCGCCGCGCCGCCTCACCGCCGTCGAGCTGCTCGCCGCGGACGACGAGTCCGAGCGGAGCGCGTAGGGTCCCCGGTCCCCCGTTGAGCGATCACCGGGCGCGAAGGCCGCGCGCGGGCGGCGCCGTCCATCCGGCTCGACACCCGGACGACCGCAGCTCGCGACGGCACTCCGCCTGCGCGGCTCGGCGGAGTAGCGCCCGCGACGCGCATCGAGACCCGCCGCGGCTCCGCCCGCTCACCTAGTGATGATCGAGGCCGACGTTCTATCGCCCATCACAAGCCGAGACGCCACCGCTCTCGCCGAGGCGCCGTCGGCGGGACGGCGCCTCGGCAGCAGTGCGGCGTCTCGGAGAGAGAGTGACGGCCTAGACCCACTTCTCCGCGAGGTGCTGGGCGGTCACGCGGCGGATGGTGCCCGAGCGGGAGCGCAGCACGATGGACTCCGTCGTGATGACGTGGCCCTCCTTGCGCACGCCCTTCACGAGCCCGCCGTTCGTCACTCCGGTCGCGACGAAGTAGGTGTTGTCGCTGCGGACGAGGTCGTTGGCGTGGAGGACGCGATCGAGGTCGTGGCCGGCGTCGATGGCGCGCTGGCGCTCGTCGTCGTCCTTCGGGCGGAGGATGCCCTGGATCACTCCGCCGAGCGCGCGGATGGCGCAGGCCGTGATGATGCCCTCGGGCGTGCCTCCGGTGCCGACGCACATGTCGAGTCGGGAGTCGTGGCGAGCGGCGTTGATGCCGCCCGCGACGTCGCCGTCGAGCAGGAGGCGCGTGCCGGCTCCGGCCGCGCGGATGTCCTCGATCAGCTGAGCGTGGCGCGGGCGGTCCAGCACCGCGATGCGCATCTCCTCGACGGGCTTGCGCTTGGCGCGGGCCAGGGCGCGGATGTTCTCGCCGATCGGGCGCTGGATGTCGATGATCCCGACGCCCTCGGGCCCGGTGACGATCTTCTCCATGTAGAACACGGCGGAGGGGTCGAACATCGCGCCGCGGTCGGCGACGGCGATCATCGAGAGCGCGTTCTGGCGCCCGGCGGCGGTCAGCGAGGTGCCGTCGATCGGGTCGACGGCGATGTCGGCGGCGGGCCCCGAGCCGTTGCCGACGTGCTCGCCGTTGAAGAGCATGGGCGCGTTGTCCTTCTCGCCCTCGCCGATCACGACGACTCCGTCGAAGTTCACGGTCCCGAGGAAGGTGCGCATGGCGTCGACCGCTGCGCCGTCGGCGGCGTTCTTGTCGCCCTTGCCGATGAAGGGCACGGCGCGGATCGCGGCGGCCTCGGTGGCGCGGACGAGCTCCATGCCGAGGTTGCGGTCGGGGTGGAGGTAGAGCGAGTCGTTGTCGATCACAGAGCGGAGTCCTTCGTCGTCGAGTTCGTGCACGTCGTCGCAGGACCCGCGGAGCGGATCCCCATCCCTGCCCGAAGCCTAGTCCAGGGCCCTCCACGGGCGGAGGGACCGCGGAGGGGCGCCTCGCTAGACTCGTCCGCGACGCGGGCCTCGCCCGACCCCCCTTCGTTCATCCGTCAAAGGAGATGCCATGCCCGTCGCTACCCCGGACCAGTACGCAGAGATGCTCGACAAGGCGAAGGCGGGCGGCTTCGCCTACCCGGCGTTCAACGTCTCGTCGTCGCAGACGATCAACGCGGTCCTCCAGGGCCTCACCGAGGCGGGCTCGGACGGCATCATCCAGGTCACCACCGGAGGCGCGGACTACTTCGCCGGCCACACCGTGAAGAACCGCGCGGCAGGCGCGATCGCCTTCGCGAGGTTCGCGACCGAGGTCGCCAAGAACTACCCGGTCACGGTCGCGCTCCACACCGACCACTGCCCGCAGAACGCGCTCGAGGGCTTCGTCTACCCGCTGATCGCCGCCTCCGAGGAGGAGGTCAAGGCCGGTCGCGAGCCGCTCTTCCAGTCGCACATGTGGGACGGCTCCGCGATCCCGCTCGACGAGAACCTCGCCATCGCGAAGGAGATCCTCCCGCGCGTCAAGAACATCAACGCCATCCTCGAGGTCGAGATCGGCGTCGTCGGCGGCGAGGAGGACGGCGTCTCGCACGACATCAACGAGCACCTCTACACCACGCTCGACGACGCGATCGCGACCGTCGAGGCCCTCGGCTTCGGCGAGCAGGGCCGCTACATGGCCGCCCTCACCTTCGGCAACGTCCACGGCGTCTACAAGCCGGGCAACGTCCGACTGCGCCCGGAGCTGCTCCGCGAGATCCAGGACGGACTGCAGGCGAAGTACGGCACCGGCGCGCTCCCCCTCGATCTCGTCTTCCACGGCGGCTCGGGCTCGACCGACGAGGAGATCGCCGAGGCGGTCCGCAACGGCGTCGTCAAGATGAACATCGACACCGACACGCAGTACGCGTTCAGCCGCTCCGTCGCGGACACCGTGCTGAAGAACTACGACGGCTTCCTCAAGGTCGACGGCGAGGTCGGCAACAAGAAGGTCTACGACCCGCGCTCGTGGGGCAAGATCGCCGAGACCGCGATGGCCGCGCGCGTCGCCGAGGCGACCCGTCAGCTCGGCTCGGCCGGGAACTCCGGGAAGTAGGGCACCGCTCCGTGACGAACGCACACGATCAGCCGGGCGACAGGCGTCCGGAGCCGCAGTACGGCGAGTACGCGCCGCCCGGCTGGTCGTGGCAGCCGCCGGAGGACGCCGTGGTCGTCCCCGACCCGCGGGGGTCGGAGACCGATCCGAGGCCCGCGACCGCTCCGGCCGCGAAGCCGGTCGCGCATCCCGTCGACCGCCTGCTCACGATCGTGCTGCTCGCGCTCGGCGTGTTCTTCGCCGTGCCGACGCTGCTCGACCCCTCGAGCTTCGCGACGACCCTCCAGGAGCTCTACCGCTCCCAGGGCATCGGCACCTACGCGTCTCCGGAGCTCGCGCGGATCCTCGGCGTCGTGGTGGCGCTCGCGCAGTCGCTGATCGTCGCCTTCGCGGTGTGGATCTCGATCCGGCGGCTCCGCGCCGGCAAGCGCGCCGTGCTCGTCCCGATCCTCGGGATCGCGGCGACCGTGCTGCTCTCCCTGATCGTCGCGGCGATCGCCATCCTGGGCGACCCGACGTTCGCGGAGTACGTCACGCGCATGTCGGGCTCGCAGGGCGGCGCCGGCACCGACGTCTAGCGTCGATCCCCGTCCGACCGGACACGGAAGAGGCCGCCGCTCCCGAGGGAGGGCGGCCTCTTCCGTGTGCGGGTCGGAACGCTCTAGGCGCCCGCTCCCGCGCTGATGCGTCCACCGACGCCGCGGGCGTCGCGCTTGCCGGCGACGTCCTTGCGCAGCTCCTTGGGGAGCGAGAACATCAGGTCCTCCTCCGCGGTCTTGACCTCCTCGACGTCGCCGTACCCGGCGGCGGCGAGGTCGTCGAGGACCTCCTGGACGAGCACCTCGGGCACCGAGGCGCCGCTGGTGACGCCGACGGTGCGGATGCCCTCGAGCCACTCCTGCTTGATCTCGCTCGCGTAATCGACCCGGTAGGCGGCCTTCGCGCCGTACTCGAGGGCGACCTCGACGAGGCGCACGGAGTTGGAGGAGTTCGCGGAGCCGACGACGATGACCAGCTCGGCGCCCGCGGCGACCTTCTTGATCGCGACCTGGCGGTTCTGCGTGGCGTAGCAGATGTCGTCGCTCGGCGGGTCCTGCAGGTTGGGGAAGCGCTCGCGGAGGCGGCGCACCGTCTCCATCGTCTCGTCGACCGAGAGCGTCGTCTGCGAGAGCCAGACGACCTTGTCCGGGTCCTTCACGACGATGTTCGGCACGTCGTCGGGGCTGCCGACGAGGGTGACGTGATCGGGGGCCTCGCCCGCGGTGCCCTCGACCTCCTCGTGGCCCTCGTGGCCGATGAGGAGGATCTCGAAGTCGTCGCGCGCGAAGCGGACGGCCTCGCGGTGCACCTTCGTCACCAGGGGGCAGGTCGCGTCGATCGCCTGGAGACCGCGGTCGGCCGCGCCCTGGACGACGGCCGGTGAGACGCCGTGCGCGCTGAAGACGATGTGCGATCCCTCGGGCACCTCGTCGACCTCGTCGACGAAGATCGCGCCCTGGCTCTCGAGCGTGGAGACGACGTGCACGTTGTGCACGATCTGCTTGCGCACGTAGACCGGGGCACCGTAGTGCTCGATGGCCTTCTCGACGGCGACGACCGCGCGGTCGACTCCGGCGCAGTAGCCGCGGGGCGCGGCGAGGAGGACGCGCTTGCGGCCCTCGACGGGGACGTCGCGCAGACGCCCTGTGGCGCGGGGCATGCGCGGCATGGGCAGGCTGATCGGGACTTGGCTCACCCCCTGATTCTACGTGGTGCATCCTGTGCCCGGGCCGTCCCGGTGTCGGACCCGTCCCGTACCGTTGTCGTCGCGGGAGGGCACTCCCGTTCCCCCCGTCCCTCCGAGCAGAGGCAGCGATGACCGACGCCCCACCCACCGCCGACGCACCCTGGCCGGTCGGCCTGCTCGCCAGCAAGATCAAGGGCTGGATCGAGCGCCTCGGCACCGCGTGGGTCGAGGGCGAGATCACCCAGTGGGGCGCGTCCGGCGGCAACGTCTACGGGAAGCTGAAGGACCTGTCCGGAGACGCGACGGTCGGCTTCACCGTCTGGTCGTCGGTGCGGAGCCGCCTCCCGGCCGACCTCAAGCAGGGCGATCGGGTCATCGCGCTGGTGAAGCCCAACTACTGGGTCAAGGGCGGCACGCTCTCGATGCAGGTCTTCGAGATGCGCCACGTCGGCCTGGGCGATCTGCTCGAGAAGCTCGAGCGGCTCCGCCGGCAGCTCGCGTCGGAGGGGCTGTTCGACGCCTCCCGCAAGAAGCCGCTGCCGTTCCTCCCGCACGGCGTGGGCCTCATCACCGGCAAGGACTCGGACGCCGAGAAGGACGTGCTGCGGAACGCGCAGCTGCGCTGGCCGGCCGTGCGCTTCCGGGTGATCCACTCGGCCGTGCAGGGCGACCGGACGGTCCCGGAGGTGCTCTCGGCCCTGCGGACCCTCGAGGCCGACGACAGCATCGACGTGATCGTGATCGCCCGCGGAGGCGGCGACTTCCAGAACCTGCTCGGCTTCAGCGACGAGGCGCTCGTGCGCGCCGTCGCCGCCTGCTCCACTCCGGTCGTCAGCGCGATCGGCCACGAGGCCGACCGCCCGCTGCTCGACGACGTCGCCGACCTGCGCGCCTCCACTCCCACCGACGCCGCGAAGAGGGTCGTGCCCGACGTCTCCGACGAGCTGCTGCGCGTGCAGCAGGCCCGGCTGCGGATGACCGGCCGCGTGAGCGGGCTCGTCTCGCACGAGATCGACCGGCTCTCGCAGCTGCGCTCGCGGCCGGTGCTCGCCCAGCCGCACGTGCTGGTCGACCGGCACGCCGAGGAGCTGACCCGCTGGGTCGCGCGCGGCGCCGAGCTGGTGGACCGCCGCCTCGAGCGCGCGCACCTCGAGGTCGAGCGCCTGCACGGCCACCTGCGCGCCCTCTCCCCCCAGCACACCCTCGACCGCGGCTACGCGATCGTCCAGAACGCGGCCGGGCACGTCGTCCGGGCGCCCGGTGACGCGCCGGCCGGCGGCGCACTCGTCCTCACGCTCGCGGAGGGGGCCGTCGGCGCCCGCTCCGAGGGGCCCACCGGCGATCCCGCCGGCCGGTCCTGAGCCCGCCGCGCCACCCGTCCCCCTCAGCCCCGATCGATAGGATCAGACCCATGCCCGACTCCCCCGACGCCCCGGCGACCGACTCCGACGTCTCGGGATTCTCCTACGAGCAGGCGCGCGACGAGCTCGTCCGCGTCGTGTCCGAGCTCGAGCAGGGCAGCTCCACCCTCGAGCGCTCGCTCGCCCTGTGGGAGCGCGGCGAGGCCCTCGCCGCCCGCTGCGAGGAGTGGCTGATCGGAGCACGCGCCCGGCTGGACGCGGCCCGCTCCGGAGGGGCGGCCGCCGGATGAGCCGCGCGAAGTCCGCGCGGGTCGTCGCCGAGCTCGGGCGCCCGGAGACGGCCGCCGAGACAGCGGCACGCAAGGCCGAGAACTCCCGGCTCTACCGTCAGCGCAAGACGGTCAACAACCTCGTCTTCTCGCTGCTCGCGACCGTCGGCGCCGTGGCGCTCATCGTCCTGCTCGTCCCCCGCGGCGACACCGTGGAGCTCTCCTCGGTCGATGTCCCCCGCGTCGCCGCGCAGGTCCAGCTGGGCGAGGAGCAGACGCTCGCCGTGCCCTCCCTGCCCGAGGACTGGAAGGCCAACGCGGCCGAGCTCCGCCGCGAGAACGGCACCGACTACTGGTACGTCGGCCTGATCACCCCGAAGGCGGGCTACATCGGCCTGAGCCAGGGGCTCGACGCGGACGCGGCCTGGGTCGCGACGCAGCTCGACCGCCGGGCGGCGACCGGCGTCGAGACGATCGACGGCCGCGACTGGACCGTCTACGACCACCGCGACTCCGGCGACGACACCGGCAACACGCCCTACGCACTCGAGACGACGGAGGGCTCCAGCACCTACCTCGTCTACGGCACGGCCCCGACGGACGAGATCCGCCGGGTCGTGGACGCCATCACCCCGCAGATCGGCCAGGAGGAGTCCCGATGAGCCTCGGAACCAGCAGCACCGTCCCCCGCGAATCCCGCCCGCCGGCGTGGGTCTGGAAGGAGATGCTCCGCGGCAACCAGCGCTTCGTCGCCGGCGAGCCCCGCCACCCCCGCCAGGACGTCGAGCGCCGCGCCGAGCTCGCCGCCGCGCAGGCCCCGCTCGCCGCGCTCTTCGGCTGCAGCGACTCCCGCCTCGCGGCCGAGATCATCTTCGACCTGGGGCTCGGCGACCTCTTCGTCGTCCGCAACGCCGGCCAGGTGATCGCCGACTCCATCATCGGCTCGCTGGAGTACGGCGTCGCCGTCCTCGGCGTGAAGGTGCTGCTCGTGCTCGGCCACGACGAGTGCGGAGCGGTCCGGGCGGCGATCCAGTCGCAGGCGCCCGGCGCCGAGCGGCTCCCCCCGCACATCGAGCACCTGATCGAGCCGATCATCCCCGCGGTGCGCCGCCTCGTGGGCGCCCAGCCGGACGGCCGCGTCCTCGTCGACCCGTCGGCGACCGACGCGCTGGCCGTCGGCCGCGAGCACCTGCGCGACACGGTCGCCGAGCTGCTCCAGCGCTCCCCGCTGATCGCCGACGCTGTCGCGACCGGGCGGCTCGCCCTCGTGGGCGCCAACTACCGGCTCTCAGACGGCACCGTGATGTCCGATGTCGTGCTCGGCATCGATCCGCCCGAGCTCAGCCCCTACGTCTCCGAGCTGGAGCGCGACTCCGGCTCGGCCTCCTCCGCCGCCGCTCCGAGCGCGGTGGGATCGGATCCCGCGTGAGCGGCTCCGGACAGCACAGCACCAACCGATCAGACAAGGACGAACACAGCGTGGTGGACCACTCCCCGACCGACGACTCCGGCGACTTCCGCATCGAGCACGACACGATGGGCGAGGTGCGGGTCCCCCGCGACGCCCTCTACGCCGCGCAGACCCAGCGGGCGGTCGAGAACTTCCCGATCTCCGGTGCGGGCCTCGAGCCGGCCCAGATCGCGGCCCTCGCCCGCATCAAGAAGGCGGCAGCGCTGGCCAACGCCGAGCTGGGCGTGCTCGACGCCGACATCGCCACGGCGATCGCCGACGCGGCCGACCTCGTCGTCGGGGGCGGCTACGACGCGCACTTCCCGATCGACGTCTACCAGACCGGCTCGGGCACGTCCTCGAACATGAACATGAACGAGGTGCTGGGCTCGCTGGCGACCACGGCCCTCGGCCGCACCGTGCACCCGAACGACCACGTCAACGCCTCGCAGTCCTCCAACGACGTGTTCCCCACCTCGGTCCACGTCGCCGTCACCGGCGCGCTGATCGAGTCGCTGATCCCCTCGCTCGAGCAGCTCGCCGAGTCGCTCGAGGTCAAGGCGGAGCAGTGGGCCGAGGTCGTCAAGGCCGGCCGCACCCACCTGATGGACGCCACCCCGGTCACGCTCGGCCAGGAGTTCGGCGGCTACGCCGCGCAGATCCGCCTCGGCATCGAGCGCGTGCAGTCGGCGCTCCCCCGCGTCGCCGAGGTCCCGCTCGGCGGCACCGCGGTCGGCACCGGGATCAACACCCCCGCCGGCTTCCCGCAGAAGGTCATCGCGCGCCTCGCGGAGGAGACGGGCCTGCCCGTCACCGAGGCCCGCAACCACTTCGAGGCCCAGGGCGCGCGGGACTCGCTGGTCGAGGCCTCCGGAGCGCTGCGCGTGCTCGCGGTGAGCCTGACCAAGATCAACAACGACCTCCGCTGGATGGGCTCCGGCCCCAACACCGGCCTCGGAGAGCTGCGGATCCCCGACCTCCAGCCCGGATCCTCGATCATGCCCGGCAAGGTGAACCCGGTGATCCCGGAGGCCGTCCTCATGGTCTGCGCGCGCGTGATCGGCAACGACGCCACCATCGCCTGGGCAGGCGCCTCCGGTGCCTTCGAGCTCAACGTCGCGATCCCCGTCATGGGGACGGCGCTGCTGGAGTCGATCCGCCTGCTCGCGAACTCCGCCGTGCTGCTCGCCGACAAGACCGTCGACGGCCTCGAGGCCGACGTCGAGCACGCCCGCGCCCTCGCCGAGTCCTCCCCCTCGATCGTCACCCCGCTCAACAAGGTGATCGGCTACGAGGCCGCCGCCAAGGTCGCGAAGAACTCGGTCGCCAAGGGGATCACCGTCCGCGAGTCGGTCGTGGACCTCGGCTTCGTCGAGCGCGGCGAGGTGACGGAGGAGCAGCTCGACAGCGCTCTCGACGTCATGTCGATGACCCGCCCCGGCTGAGCCCGGCCCTCCGACGGCCCGTCCCTGCGCTCGGCGCGGAGGCGGGCCGTCAGAGCACCAGCCAGAACCCCGCGAGCAGGAACGGTCCGAACGCGACCCGTCCGCGGACGCGCAGCACGAGCACCCACAGCCCTGCCACCGCGAAGCCGACAGCGGGCGCGGCGACGACCTGCTCGGGTCCGAGAGCCGCGAGCGGCGGTGCGAGGGCCGCCTGGAGCTTCAGGTCGCCGAGGCCCAGCCCGCCCGCCGCATGCAGCACGCCCAGGCACAGCACCGTCGCGAGGACGGCGAGAAGCATGCCCGCCGTGGGCGCGAGGACGGCTCCGACCGCCAGCAGCGGGAGCGTGACCGCGTTCGGGAGCCGGTGCCCGCGCACGTCCGCCAGCACCAGCGGCACGCTCGCGAGCGCCACCGGGACGAGGCCGGGCGCCCGACCGAGGTGCGGGGCACCGATCAGGAGGAGCACCAGGGCGCCGAGGAGCAGGGCGGCCCGGTCGAGCAGAGATCCGCGGAGCATCCGCCGAGACTAGGGGGCACCGCCCTCGGGGCGTCGGAGTTCTCCACAGGGCGGCCCGCCGGCGTGCTCGGGCGGCGGCGGGTCCCTCCCCGGCCTCAGTCGCGCGGTGGCAGCGGTCCCAGCAGGAGCGACGCCCAGGCGCCGTGAGCCGACGCGTCGTCGGAGGGGTGGAACTGCCCGGCGAGCACGTCGCGGTAGAGGCGGCCGAGCTCCGACCTGCGCTGGTACGCCGACCCGCCCGCGATCCGGACGGCGCTCTCGACCACGCGGAGCGCTCCTTCCGTGGTGCGGATCTTCACCCCCACCAGCGAGGGGAACCAGCGCGCGCCCCGGTCGACGAGCGCGTCCACGTCGGCCGCCGCCGAGCGCAGGGGCGCCTCGAGCCCGTCGAGCAGCATCCCGGTCTCAGCCACCCGGTGCCGCACCTCGGGGTCCTCCGCCAGTGGCCGCCCTCCCGCCCGAAGGGAGGTCCGTCGGCGGACGGAGGCGACGGCGAGCTCGAGCGCGCGCTGCGCGACACCGAGGTAGACCGAGGAGATCAGCAGCTCGAAGGCCGCGAAGACGGCGAAGACGAAGGGGTCGGCGGTCGGTCCGACGGGCAGCGAGCGGATCATCCGCTCGGCCGGGACGACGACGCCGTCGAGCACCGTCGTGCGGCTCTGGGTCGCCCGCATGCCGAGCGTGTCCCAGTCGTCGCGGACCTCGAGCCCGGCGACCGGAGACTCCGGGCTCTCACGGTGCACGAAGCCGTGCACGAGCCGCGGCTCCGACCCGCTGTCGTCGCGGCCGAACACGCCGAGCCGCGTCCAGGCGGGCGCGAGGGAGGTGAAGACCTTCGTGCCGGTGAAGCGGTAGGCGCCGTCCCCGAGCGGCTCCGCCCGCGTCAGCGAGTCCGAGAGCACGAGGTCGTTGCCCGCCTCGCTGTTGCCGAAGGCGAAGACGTGACCCGCCGCGGCGTCGACGAGAACCGAGCGGAGGGAGTCGTCGCCCCGCTCGAGCAGGAGTCGCGCAATCCCGGTCCAGACCAGGTGCATGTTGACGGCGAGCGCGGTCGCGGGCGCGGCCGTCGCGAGGCGCGTCTGCTCGGCGGCCGCCTGCTCCAGGCCGAGGCCGGCACCGCCGAGCTCCTCGGGGACGAGCAGCGCCAGGTACCCGATCGAGCGCAGCTCCTCCAGGTCGTCCGCGCAGAACGCGTTGCGCTCGTCGTAGTCGGCCGCGCGGGTGCGGAAGCGCTCCAGGAGCGCATCGTCGAGGATGCTCACCCGTCCACGCTACGCCCCGGCGCCCTGCAGGGACGCGCCCGGCCCGGGGATCCTCGGATCCCACGGGCCGGACGCACGGCGAGCCCGTCAGGCGAGCTCGTTCGACTCCAGCATCTCGGTGACCAGAGCGGCGATCGCCGAGCGCTCCGAGCGGGTCAGCGTGACGTGCGCGAACAGCGGGTGGCCCTTCAGCGTCTCGATCACGGAGGCGACCCCGTCGTGCCGGCCGACCCGGAGGTTGTCGCGCTGCGCCACGTCGTGGGTCAGCACCACCCGGGAGTTCTGCCCGACCCGCGAGAGCACCGTGAGCAGGACGTTCCGCTCCAGCGACTGCGCCTCGTCGACGATCACGAACGCGTCGTGCAGCGAGCGCCCGCGGATGTGCGTGAGCGGCAGCACCTCGAGCATCCCGCGCTCGATCACCTCGTCGAGCACGTTCTGCGACACGAGCGCCCCGAGCGTGTCGAAGACCGCCTGCGCCCAGGGGTTCATCTTCTCGGCCGCGTCGCCGGGCAGGAAGCCGAGGTCCTGGCCGCCCACCGCGTAGAGCGGCCGGAAGACCATGATCTTCTTGTGCTGGCGCTTCTCCAGCACCGCCTCCAGGCCCGCGCAGAGCGCCAGCGCCGACTTGCCGGTGCCGGCCCGGCCGCCGAGCGAGACGATGCCGACCTCCGGGTCGAGCAGCAGGTCGATCGCGAGCCGCTGCTCCGCCGACCGCCCGTGCAGGCCGAACACGTCCTTGTCGCCACGGACCAGCGTGATCTGCCGCTTGCCGGTGACCCTCGCGAGAGCGGAGCCGCGGTCGGAGTGGACGACGAGTCCGGTGTTGACCGGGATGTCGGCCACGACGTCCGTGAAGAGCCGCTCGCGGTCGTAGAGCTCGCTCATCGCGTCGCCGCTGAGCGTCACGTCGTCCATGCCGGTCCAGCCGGACTCGGGGGCCTGCTCGGCCAGGTACTCCTCCGCGGCGAGGCCGATGGAGGCGGCCTTCACGCGCATCGGCATGTCCTTGGACACGACGGTGACCGCGGCGCCCTCGCTCTGCAGGTTGAGCGCAACGGCGAGGATCCTCGCGTCGTTGTCGCCCATCTGGAGCCCGCTCGGCAGCACCGACATGTTCGAGTGGTTGAGCTCGACGCGGAGCGTGCCGCCGCGGCCGACGGCGATGGGGAAGTCGAGGCGCTCGTGCTGCACGCGCAGCTCGTCGAGGCGGCGCAGGGCCTGCCGGGCGAAGTAGCCGATCTCGGGATCGTTGCGCTTGCCCTCGAGCTCGCTGATGACGACGATCGGCAGTACGACGGCGTGCTCCGCGAACCGGAACATCGAGGACGGATCCGACAGCAGCACCGAGGTGTCCAGGACATAGGTGCGGAGGAGCTGATCGGCCGGATCCGAGGAGCCGTGCTGGACACGGCGGTGGACGCCGCCCTGCGTCCCGGTCTGCGGATCCATGCCCTGGGGAACTGTCACGACGACTCTCCACACTCCGGGGGCCGGAGCCCCCGGCTCATGTCCTCGAGCCGGTCTCATCGGTGCGTGTCGTGCACCGCGCAGTGTCCCTTCGGCGTCTGCGCGATGTCGAGCCGTACTTCTGTGGCCGTCTCGACCAGGCGCTGTACCTGATGACTCGAACCTAACCCGGCGAATGACATCCGTGTGCTTCTCACCGCTACGAATGTGTAACCAGTGTGTGAACGCGCGGAATCCGGCCTAGTAGTCGATGCTCGTGGCCGACGAGATCAGGGCGGCGCGGAGCAGCGCGAGGGTCGCGTCGGTGGTGCCGGCGTGCGCGCTGAAGCGGACGGTGCTCGGACGCAGGCGCGCGGTGACGCCGTGCGCGGCGAGGGAGGCCGCCAGCGGGGCCAGCTCCTCCGGCTCCGGCTCGACGACCACGATGCCGGCGCGCTCGTGCTCGCCGCGGGAGCCCACGACCGCCAGTCCGAACTCGTCCGCGAGGTCGACGATCGCGCTGACCCGCTCCGCCACGAGCGCGGCGATCGTCGACTGCCCGACCGCGGCGACCTCCTCCAGCGCCGACGCGAGCCGGGCCTGGGCGATCGGGTCCGGGTTGCTGATGCTGAAGGCGCGGGCGTCGCCGCGCGGCGGAGCCACCTCGTCCCACGGCTCCGCCTGCTCCGATCCCGTCCAGCCGGAGAGCACCGGGGTCAGCCGCGACAGCGCCCGCTCGCTGAGCGCGAGGAAGCCCGTCCCCCAGCCGGCGCGGAGCCACTTCTGGCCGCCGGTGACGACCACGTCCGCCAGCTCGTAGGGCGCGTCGACGACGCCGAAGCCCTGGATCGCGTCGAGGACGAGCATCCGGTCGCCGATCACGTCCCGGATCGCCGCGACGTCCGCGAGGTAGCCCGTCCGGGAGTCGACCAGGCTCACCGCGACGGTCGTCACGTCGTCCGTGAGCTGCTCGCGGACCGCCTCCGGCGTCACCCGTCCCTGCTCGGTCCGCAGCCAGCGGGGCTCCACCGAGCCGAGAGCCTGCGCCGAGCGCACCGTCGCGAACGGCAGGCTCGGGAACTCCGCGGCCGACAGCAGCACCGCGCCCGAGGCGCCGAACAGCGCGTGCAGGAGGCCGGTCGAGGTGTTGGGCTGGAAGACGACGCGGTCGGCGGGGACGCGCACGAGCGCCGCCGCCGCCTCCCGGACGCGCTCGTCCTGCCGGAACAGCTCGTCGAGGGTGCCGCTGCGCGCGCGCACCAGCAGCTCGACGGCCGCCTCCTGCTCGGCGGCGACGGTCGCCGAGAGCGGGCCCACCCGGCCGAAGTCGAGGTACCCGGTCTCCTCGCCGAAGCCGGCGAGGTAGTCCTCGGTCGCGGTGGAGGTGACCTCGTTCGTGCTCATGCCGGCCCTTCCGGTCGGTGGTGCGGCAGGAGCCGCGAGGTCAGCTGCCGAAGCGGCGGTGCCGTCCGGCGTAGTCGCGGAGCGCGCGGAGGAAGTCGACCTCGCGGATGTCGGGGCCGAGCGCCTCCATGAAGTAGAACTCGCTGTGCGCGCTCTGCCAGAGCATGAAGTCGGAGAGGCGCTGCTCCCCCGAGGTGCGGATGACCAGATCGGGGTCGGGCTGCCCGCTGGTGTACAGGTGCTCGCCGATGAGCTCCGGGGTCAGCAGGCCCGCGACGTCCTCGATGGAGGAGCCGCGCTTGCCGTGCTCCTCCAGGATGCTCCGCACGGCCTGGGCGATCTCGTGCCGCCCGCCGTAGCCGACCGCGAGGTTGACGTGCAGGCCCGTGTGGGAGGCGGTGCGCGCCTCCGCCGTGTCGAGCGCGGCCACGAGCGAGGGCGGGAGGCCCTCGTCGGAGCCGACGTGCTGCACGCGCCAGTCGGGCTGCTGGGAGACCTCCTCGGCGAGGTCGGCGATGATCGCGATCAGCTCGGTCAGCTCGCTGCTGTCGCGGCCGACGAGGTTGTCCTGCGAGAGCAGGTAGAGGGTGACGTGGCGCACGCCGAGCTCGTCGCACCACTGCAGGAACTCGTGCACCTTGGCGGCTCCGGCCCGGTGGCCGTGCGCTGCGGTCTCGAGGGCCCGCTGCCGCGCCCAGCGCCGGTTGCCGTCGATGATCATCGCGACGTGGTTCGGCAGGGAGTCGGGGGGAAGGCTCGAGCGGAGGCGCTTCTTGTAGACGCCGTAGAGGAGGTCCCTTCCCACAGGCAGTCTCGGCTTCGGCACAGTGACACGGTAGTCGACCCGGGGCGCTCCTCGAAGCCCGGCGGCGCTCGGCGTCGGCCCGGGACGGCGTCGTAGTCTGTCCGGCATGAGCCAGCGGCCGACGCCTCCCCCGTCCGATCCCCGCGCCCGCACTGTCCGCGGCAGAGACGCCGTCGGAGCGGACGGCCCGGACCTGCCCGCCCTCCCCCTCGTCGAGGACGCGATCGAGCACGACTCCTCGGCGGAGGTCCGGCCGACCTGGCGCGGCTGGATCCACGCCGGCCTCTTCCCGCTCGCGATCGTCGCCGGAGTGGTGCTGATCGTGGTCGCGGAGGGGACCGCGGCGAAGTGGGCGGCCGCGGTGTTCGCGACCACGTCGCTCCTGCTCTTCGGGAACTCCGCTCTGTACCACCGCTTCGACTGGAAGCCGCGGACGAAGATGATCCTCAAGCGGATCGACCACGCCAACATCTTCCTGCTGATCGCCGGCACCTACACGCCGCTGGCCGTGCTCGCCCTGCCGCCCGCGCAGGGCACGCTCCTGCTGGTCCTGGTCTGGGCGGGGGCGCTGCTCGGGATCGGCTTCCGCGTCTTCTGGATCGGGGCGCCGCGCTGGCTCTACGTGCCGCTCTACCTGCTGCTGGGCTGGGCGGCCGTGATGTACCTCGGACCGCTCTTCGAGGCCAGCGCGACGATGATGGTGCTCGTCCTCGTCGGCGGGCTCTGCTACTCCGCCGGAGCCGTGATCTACGGGATCAAGAAGCCCAACCCGGTCCCGGGCGTCTTCGGCTTCCACGAGATCTTCCACGCGCTCACGGCCGTGGCGTTCCTCTGCCACTGGACGGCGGCGCTGATCGTCTCGCTCCACCCCGCCTACAACGCCTAGCGGGGCCCGGGCCCACCGCTGCGGGCCGGGCTCAGCCCTCGTTGCGCTCCGCCTCCTCGGCGTCGAGCCGCTCCTTCACCTGGGCGGTGTAGGTGGTGCGCCGCACGCGCCGGACCATGTCGAGCGCGAGGAGGACGGCGGCCAGAGCGATCACGAGCATCGTGATGAAGCCGAAGAGGCCCGGCGTGACCGTGTCCTCGTTGAACTCGGGGCCGGGGGTCGGCACCGTCGTGGAGGCGAGGACGACGGCGCGCTGGGCGCCCTCGAGCAGCGCGGCGATCACGCGCGCACCTCGTCGGCGACGACGACGCCGGAGCCGTCGGGCTCCGGGGACACCGGGGCGTCCCCCGAGGGCTCGGGGTCGGGCGCGATCGGCGGGACGACCGCGGTCGGGCCCGGGGCGAGCTCGGCCAGGTCGAGACCGGCGAAGAGATCCGTCTCGGGCGTCGGCGCGTCGATCCGGCTCTCGACGAGCTGGAAGTCGTCGGTCGGCCAGGCGGCGTCGATCGCCTCGTGCGGGAGGAAGAAGAAGGCGTTGTCCGGAGCGACCTGGCTGGCGTGGGCGAGCAGGGCCGCATCGCGCCGATGGTGGAAGCCGGAGATCACGACCCGCGTGGTCGCGAGGTACGGGGTGTCCTCGTTCCAGCGCTTCATCTCCTCGAAGACCGACAGGCGCGGGTCCTCCGGGTCGATCGAGCGCAGGTGCTCGGCGATCGCCCGCAGCTTCTGGCCGCTGAAGACACGGTCGTAGTACAGCTTCGAGATCGACCACGGAGCGCCCGTGTCCCGGTACTCCTCGGCGAGGCCCGCCGCGCGGTACGCCTCGACGGCGACCTGGTGGGCGCGGATGTGGTCGGGGTGCGGGTAGCCGCCGTTCTCGTCGTAGCTGATGATCACGTGCGGCCGGAACCGGCGGACCAGGCGCACGAGCGGAGCGGCGGCCGTGGCGAGCGGCAGGCCCGCGAACGAGGCGGCGTCGACCTTCCCGTCCTCGGGCATGCCGGAGTCGACGAAGCCGAGCCAGGCGTGCTCGACGCCGAGCGCCTCGCGAGCGGCCGCCATCTCGTACCGGCGGAGGCCGCCGATGTCGCGCTCGGCGTGCGCGCGGGCCTCGAGGCCCTCGTTCAGCACGGAGCCGGCCTCGCCTCCGGTGCAGGAGACCACCATGACCTCGGCGCCCCGCGAGGCGTAGGCGGCCAGCGTCGCCGCGCCCTTGCTCGACTCGTCGTCAGGGTGGGCGTGCACGGCGAGGAGGCGCGGGGTGTCCCGCACCTCCGAATCGACGGAGACCTCGACGGCCTGGGACACGATCGCTCGATTCCTCGGGGTTTAATGGGATCGGCGCTCCCGTCCGCGAAGGACGCGCGCCACCCGTCCAGAGTAGACGCATCACCCAGGGAGTTCCGTGGCCGCCCGCACGTCCGAGAGCGTCGAGGGAGCCGCCGCGCCCGCACTCGATCCGGACGCCGTCCGCGCCGCTGGACCCCTCGCCACCCGCTACGGCCGCACGACGCGCACCCGCCGCGGGAACCGCTGGCTCTTCGGCGGCGTCGCGCTCGCCTTCGTCGCCGTCTTCGCCGCCTGGGTCGTCTGGGCCGGACTCGACGGAGCACGCGGCGGGGTGGACGTCCAGGACACCGCGCACCAGGTCGTGGACGACCGCACCGTCACCGTCTCCTTCGACCTCACCGCGCCCGTCGGCCGCGAGGTCGCCTGCGCGGTCCAGGCCCTCAACGAGCAGTCCGCCGTGGTCGGCTGGCTGGTCGTGGAGTACCCCGCCTCGACGGAGCGCTTCCGCTCCTACACGGAGACGGTCCGCACCACCGAGCTCGCGAACACAGGTTTGATCTCCTCCTGCTGGCTCCCGTAGGCTTGCCCGAAGCCCTGACGGACTCGTCGGGGCCTCGCCATTCCCACCGCCGCCTGACGCCGGCCGTCCCCACCGCCGGACGCGGACACCTCCGCACGGTGCTGCCGGGCGCCGCGAGCGCGGCCCGCAGAGCAGGAGCCCACCATGGCCGACCAGTCACAGGTGACCTGGATGACCCAGGAGTCGTACGACCGCCTCGAGGCGGAGCTCACCGAGCTGTCCACCAACGGACGCGAGGAGATCGCCAAGCGCATCGAGGTCGCCCGCGAGGAGGGCGACCTGAAGGAGAACGGCGGCTACCACGCCGCGAAGGACGAGCAGGGCAAGATCGAGGCCCGCATCCGCCAGCTGACCTCCCTCCTCCGCGAAGCCGAGATCGGCACGCCCCCCGAGAGCCACGGAGTCGTCGAGGCCGGCACCATCATCACCGCCGAGATCGCCGGCGACGAGTCCCGCTTCCTCCTCGGCAACCGCGAGATGGCGGGCGAGAGCGACCTCGACGTCTACAGCCCCCAGAGCCCCCTCGGATCGGCGATCATGGGCCTGAACGTCGGCGACACCGCCCGCTTCACGGCACCCAACGGGCGGGAGATCGAGGTCCGCGTCGCCAACGTCGAGACCTGGTCCGGCCACTGATCGCACGTCGCGGCGCTCTCCGCGGCGTTGTCGTCGGGCGCGATACCGCCGGTATCGCTTCCTCCTCCGCCTTGCGGAGAACGCCGCGACGCACGATCAGCCCTCTCCAGACAGGGGGCGCCGGCTTCGCGGCGACAGCGTAGGGCGCGATAACGCCGGTACCGGCTTCCTCCTCCGCCTTGCGGAGAACGCAGCGACGCACGATCAGCCCTCTCCAGACGGGGGGCGCCGGCTTCGCGGCGACAGCGTAGGGCGCGATAACGCTGGTACCGGCTTCCTCCTCCGCCTTGCGGAGAACGCCGCGACGCACGATCAGCCCTCTCCAGACGGGAGCGGGGCGCCGGCTTCGCGGCGACGGCGGAGGACGCGAGAGCGCCGGAACCGGCTTTCTCCTCCGCTTGGCGGAGAACACCGCGACGCGCCTTCACCCCTCTTCGGACGGGGGGCGCCGGCTTCGCGGCGAGGGCAGAGGACGCGAGATCACCGTGATCGGCTTCTTCCCCGCTGTACCGGGAACGCCGCGACGGACGAACCGCCTTCCCCGGACCGTGGGCGCCGGAGTCGCGACGGGATCGCGGACGCGGCGCCCATAAGCGGTCAGTTGCGCGAGATGCGGGGGGCGTAGCCGGCGTCGGTGAGGACCTGGATGACGCGGTCGGCGTGCTCGGGGCCGCGGGTCTCGACGCTGATCTCGATCTCGACCTCGCTGATCTGCAGGCCCCGGCCGTGCCGGGTGTGCAGAACCTCGACCACGTTCGCGTTCGCCTCCGAGATGAGCTCCGCGATGCGCGACAGCTGCCCCGGACGATCCGGCAGCCCGATGCTCATCTTGAGGTAGCGCTCCGACGCGGCCAGGCCCCGGCTGATCACCCGCTCCATCATCAGCGGATCGATGTTGCCGCCCGACAGGATGACCGCGGTCGCTCCGGCGTCGCGGATCTTCCCCGTCAGGATCGCCGCGATGCCCACCGCGCCCGCGGGCTCCACCACGAGCTTCGCCCGCTCCAGCAGCACCAGCAGAGCCCGGGCGATGTCGTCGTCCTCGACGGTGACGACCTCGTCCACCATCTCGCGGACGATCGCGAAGTTCAGCTGCCCCGGCTTCGCCACGGCGATGCCGTCGGCGATCGTCGGAGAGATCGTGATCGCGGTCGGCTCGCCGCTCGCGAGCGAGAGCGGGTACGGTGCCGCGTTGGCCGCCTGCACGCCGATGACGCGGAGAGTGCGCCCCTCCTCGGCCGCCTTCTGCTTGGCCGCCGAGGCGACCCCGGCGATGAGGCCGCCTCCGCCGATGGGCACCACGATGGTCTCGACGGCGGGGGCCTGCTCGAGGATCTCGAGGCCGACCGTGCCCTGGCCGGTGATCACGTCGGGGTGGTCGTAGGGAGGAACGAAGACCGCGCCCGTGCGCTCGGCGAACTCCGCCGCCGCCGCGAGCGCCTCGTTGAAGATGTGCCCGCTCAGCACCACGTCCGCGCCGTAGTCGCGGGTGGCCGCGAGCTTGGGCAGCGCGACGCCGATCGGCATGAAGATCGTGGCCTTGATCCCCAGCTCCCGCGCCGCGTAGGCGACGCCCTGCGCGTGGTTGCCGGCCGAGGCCGCCACGACTCCGCGGGCCCGCTCCTCCGGGGTGAGCCGCGACATCCGGAACACCGCTCCGCGGATCTTGTAGGAGCCGGTGCGCTGGAGGTTCTCGCACTTGAGGAACACGGGCGAGCCGAGGACCTGCGCGAGGAAGGTGCTCGTCTCCATGGGGGTGGCGGCGATGACGGGGGCGAGGACGGCGCGGGCCGCCTCGAACTCGTGGAGGGCGGGTCCGACGACGCGGCTAGTCTGCATGCTCTGCGGCAACTCTCTCGGGGGTTCGGGTCGGCGAGCGCCAGGCTCCGCTCGCGATGTACTTGACCATGACGTTGAGCGTGGCCACGACGGGCACCGCGAAGAAGGCGCCGGCGATGCCGCCGATGATCGAGCCTCCGGCCACCGCGAGCACCACGGCCAGCGGGTGGACCTTGACCGCCGACCCCATGATCAGCGGCTGGAGGATGTGGCCCTCGAGCTGCTGCACCGCGAGGACGACGATCAGCAGGAAGAGCGCGATCAGCGGCCCGTTGTAGACCAGCGCGATGAAGACGGCCAGCGCCCCCGTCACCACGGCGCCGATGACCGGCACGAAGGAGCCGAGGAAGACGAGCACGCCGATCGGGATGGCCAGCGGGACGCCGAGGAGGAAGGAGCCGAGGCCGATGCCGACCGCGTCGACGAAGGCGACCAGGATCTGCACCTTCACGAAGTTGGTCAGCGTCACCCAGCCTGCGCGACCGGCGCCGTCGACGGCTCCGCGGGCTCGGCGCGGGAAGAGGCGGACGACCCAGCTCCAGATGTTCGGTCCGTCGATGAGGATGAACAGCGTCGAGAAGAGGGTGAGCAGCACGCCCGTCAGCAGGTGGCCGACGGTCGAGCCGACGCTGAGCGCGCCGCTGACCAGCATCCCCGAGTCCTGCTGCAGGGCCGTGAGCGCCTGCTGCGCGTACTGGTTGATGTCGGTCTCGGTGAGGTGGAGCGGCGACTCGAGGAGGAAGGCCTTGAAGTCGTCGTAGGACTGCACGGTCTGCCGGCTGAGGTCGTCGAAGCCGGAGTAGACCTGGGTGACGACGAGGAAGAGGAGCCCGCCGATCACCACGACGATCCCCAGCTCCGCCAGGACGACGGCCGCCCACTTGGGCCAGCGGTGGCGCTGGAGGAAGCTCGAGAACGGCACGAGCAGGGCGGCGATCACGATCGCGAGCAGGAGCGGGATGACGATCAGCCGCAGCTCGATGACGAGCAGCACCAGCACCGCGAGCGCCGCGACCACGACGAGGACGCGCCAGGCCCACGCACCGGCGATGCGCATCCCGTCGCTCACGAAGGCCGAATCGGCGACGGGATGCGCATCGCCGGTGCGTGGGCCTGGCGCGTCCTCGTCGTGGTCGCGGCGCTCGCGGTGCTGG